>JBPCNK010000071.1:0-2835 GCA_051001345.1 Acidobacteriota bacterium
ACCGGCCCGCTCCCTTACGGTCGCGGCACCGCCATCGCGGTGCATACCCCGCGCTTGCCCGTTCATCTGGCGGCTGGCGACTATTTCATATTGTCGATCATCGCCTGGGCGAATTCCGACGTGGTCAGCGCAGATGGGTCCCACATCTGCGCGGCGATATCGCCGGTGACCTGCCGTTTCAGAATGGTCTTTTCAAGCGTAGCCCGGACCAGGTCCGCGGCTTGTTCCCAACCAATGTGTTCGAGCAACAGCGCGCCGGAAAGAACCAGGGCGCTTGGATTGGCAATGTTCTTCCCGGCAATGTCGGGCGCAGTGCCATGCGTGGCTTCAAAAACCCCGAGATGGTCTCCAATATTGGAACCAGGCGCTAGTCCGAGGCCGCCGATCATGGCCGCACACAGGTCCGACATGTAATCTCCGTTCAGGTTGGGCAGCGCCAGGACATCGTACTGGTCCGGATTGATCAGGATCTGCTGCAGCATGTTGTCGGCAATCCGGTCGTTGAAAAGGATCGCGCCGCGAGAACCTGCCGCGCCGGCATCTTCGGCGGTGACAATCGATTCACCGAACTCCCTTCGCGCCAGTTCGTATCCCCACAGAGCAAAGGCGCCTTCAGTGTACTTCATAATGTTGCCCTTGTGGATCAGCGTCACCGATCGTCGTTTTTTGCGAACGGCGTATTGGAGGGCTTTTCTTACAAGCCGCTCGGTCCCCCGCCGGCTCATCGGCTTGACACCGATCCCGGAATCTTCGCTGATGACGGCGTTGAAGTTGTCGGCAAGAAAGGCTCGCAATTTGGCGGCCTCGGGGCTGCCGGCCTCGAACTCGATACCGGCATAAACGTCCTCAGTGTTCTCGCGAAAAATCACCACGTCGACACGCTCGGGATCGCGAATCGGGCTGGGTGTTCCGCGAATGTACTTGATCGGACGGACGCAGGCATACAGGTCCAGCGCTTTACGCAAAGCAACATTGAGGCTGCGGTACCCTTTGCCGATCGGAGTGGTCAAAGGGCCCTTCAATGCGACGCCGAAATGCCGGATCGCCCGAAGAGTTTCCTCGGGCAGCAGCTCTCCGTAGAGCGGAAGCGCCTTCTGGCCCAGAAAGATCTCTGTCCAGAACAACTTCCTCCGCGAATAACAGCGCTCGACGGCTGCGTCCAGGACCCGTTGCGTAGCCGGAGTGATGTCCAGACCGATGCCATCGCCCTCGATGGAGGGGATAATCAGGTGATCGGGAACCTTCATCCGGCCGCCTTCGATCTGGATCGGATCACCCCCAGCGGGCACTTTCACGTGCTTGAACGGTTCCACAGGACCTCGTAAAACCCATTACTCTATCACGACCACCGGGTGGCGCGGCCGATCAGGCGGCCGTAAGCGGGCCATCGAAGGCTCAGTTTTGAATCTAATGAGAGCACGGACCCGCTCGCGTCGCTCGCGGCACTGTTGCTGATTGCCCCGTTGGCGGGCGCGGACACTTGGATCGAATGCTTCGATTGATATGGGGTTGGCATGGACCCGCTCCTTGCGGTCGCGGCACTGCTGCTGGTTGCCCGGTTGGCATGGGCCCGCTCCCTGTGGGCGCGGCACTGTTGCTGGTTGCCCCGTTGGCGGGCGTGGTTTTGTTATGATTTGGAGATGAACCCTTCTCGCAGTCGTCGTGGCGCCCTGTTTGCGACGATTTTAATTGTGGCTTGCAGTGTCGTCGCGCCGGCGGCGCAAAAGCCCTACTATCCTCCCCGGGGCGACAAACACTGGGCGCACAAGACCCCTGCCGAAGCGGGAATGGACGCCAAGCTTCTGGAAGCCGCCCTGGACTTTGCCCGCGCCAACGAGACGCGCGCCTTCCCTACCGAGCCGCTCGAAAATCTCAAACAGCGCGCCGCGCGCGAACAGTCCGGTGAGATTCTCGGACCGACGCGGCCGCGCGCACCCGTCAACGGTCTGGTCGTTCGTCACGGATACATCGTGGCTGAATTTGGCGACACACTGCGGCCGGATATGTCCTTCAGCGTGGCCAAGAGTTTCGTATCGACCACCGTGGGCCTGGCACTGGATCGCGGGCTGATCGGCGACATCCACGATCCGGTGGCTCGCTACATTGACGATGGCGGATACTCCAGTTCCCACAATGCCCCCATTACCTGGCACCAGTCCCTGCAGCAGACCAGCGAGTGGGAAGGCACGCTCTGGGATAAACCCGACAGCGCCGACCGGCGGCGCGGGCGCGATCGCACGCTTCAACCGGCCGGGACATTCTGGGAATACAACGATGTGCGCGTCAATCGCGTCGCGCTGTCTTCCTTGCGGGTCTGGAAGAAGCCCCTTCCGGACGTTCTGAAACAATTCATTTTGGACCCGATCGGAGCATCGAAGACGTGGGAGTGGCACGGCTACCGAAACTCCTACGTGAAGATCGACGGCAAAACCGTCCAGTCCGTCAGCGGCGGAGGCCACTGGGGCGGCGGCATCTGGATCAGCTCACGCGATCTGGCGCGCTTCGGCTATCTGTTTTTGCACAAGGGAAATTGGAAGGGCCGGCAGCTGATTTCGGAAAAGTGGATCGGCCTGGCAACGACTTCTTCGGACCTCAAGCCGGACTATGGCTACATGTGGTGGCTCAATCCCGCCGAGCAGCATTATCCGGGCGTTCCCGCCAAAAGTTTTTTTGCGCTGGGCGCCGGTACAAATATCTGTTTTGTGGATCCCGACCACGATCTGGTGGTCGTCGTGCGCTGGATCGCCGACCAGCGCGTCGGGGAGCTGTTGAAAAAAATCCAAGCTAGCATCGTGCGGTGATAGTGGCCAATGGTCCGTGGCCAGTTGAAACGGT
>JBPCNK010000072.1:0-6757 GCA_051001345.1 Acidobacteriota bacterium
GCCCAGCGGCGTCCGATCGCCGCAACAGTCCTCTTCCAAGAGAAAGCGGGCATCGTCGAGGACAAGGCGGGCAATCGCCTCGCGTTCAACGGCAGCGTGAACGAAACGGCGCAGGGCTGGAGCGGCAACTGGGAGAGCTTTCACGTCTTCACCGACTGGGTTGAGGCCAGCGACCGACGGCGAGTCGATGTCGAAGAGGCGTCTTTCCAGAAGCTGTGGAACGACAGGGCGCAGCGCTGCCTCGTCATTGACATTCCGGATGCCGCGCGCGATGGGTTGCTGCAGTTCCTCCCGCAGGATGGCGCCCTGCCATCGCGGCTCTAGGAGCTTCCGACGCCTGTGCCGGATGGGGAACCGCCGGCCGATCGACAGACTCCTGAGACGGCGGAAACCGGAGCAGCACCAGATCAGTCAGAGTTACGACGTCTTGTCTGGGGCACGATCGCGCATTCCGCCTCCTGGCCTGGTGGAGGCGAGCGCGTCGGCGAGGCGACTTCCATCGTCACGCCCTGGCCTCATCAAACGCGGGCGTTCGAACGCCTGTACGGCACCTGGCCGCCCAAGCTCTTAATTGCAGATGAAGTAGGTCTGGGAAAGACCATCGAGGCTGGACTTTTGCTGCGACAGGCGTGGCTGTCAGCGAAGGCAAAAAGGGTCCTGATTCTCGCGCCGAAGGCGGTTCTCACGCAGTGGCAGATCGAGCTGCGCGAGAAGTTCAACATGAACTGGCCTATTTACGACGGCAGCACACTTCAGTGGTACGACTGTCGCGCCCTGGCCGGCAATCAGCAGCGGAAAGTGACTCGCACAGACTGGCACAAGGAGCCCTTCGTTATCGCATCGAGCCAGTTGATGCGCCGGGCAGATCGCGTCACCGAGCTGACGAACGACGCGGACCCGTGGGATCTTGTAATCCTTGACGAAGCCCACCACGCCAGGCGCAAGGGGGCTGGTCTCACCAAGGACAAGAAACCCAATCAGCTCCTTGCACTCATGCAGCGGCTGAAGGATAGAACGAGCGGGCTTGTGCTGATGACCGCCACGCCGATGCAGGTGACGCCCATCGAGGTCTGGGATTTACTCGATCTGCTGGGCCTCCCCCCCGGCTGGGATGAGTTCTCCTTCGTGAAGTTCTTCGACAAAGCGGCGCATCCGAACCCTTCTCATGCCGACTTCGAGTTTCTTGCCGAGAAATTCCGAGAGGCTGAAGCCCATTTTGGAGCCGCGTCCGTCGACAGCATGAGCCGGTTCCTGCCTGGTGCCAGCGCACTCGCCACCAGGAGGACTCTCGTCGCGTTGCGCGACGTGGCGGTGACCGGCCGCAAGCAGCTCGACACTGAGCGCCGGCGCGCGGCAGTCCGAATCATGCAGTCCTCGACGCCGGTCGCCAGGCTGATTTCGCGCCACACGCGTGAGTTGCTCCGCCGATATTTCAAGGCCGGAAAGATCAGTACGCCCATCGCAGACCGCGAGGTCGACGACGTCCTCGTTCCGCTCAGCCCCGCAGAGCGTGCCGTGTACGAGGCGGTCGAAGACTACATTTCTCGAACGTACGCGGATGCGTCGTCTGACCGTCGTAACGCAGTCGGCTTCGTGATGACCGTCTATCGTAAACGCGTAGCCAGCAGCTTCGCGGCATTGCGGGAGACGCTGACCAATCGTCTCGACGATCTTCGCGCGCCCGGGCGAGTTGCAGCGTCAGACGAGGATCTCCCGGACGATGAGGAACGCGACGATCCGCTTGACGAGGATTCCGCAGCTTCGCTTGCCATGGAGGCGCTCGAGTTCGAAGCCAAGGCCGGCATCGAGGAAATACTGGCATCGGTGAAGAAGCTGCCTGCCGATACCAAGAGCACCCATCTTCTTACGATCCTCGAGCGGCTACGGGCCGACGGCTACCCGCAGGTCATGGTCTTCACGCAGTTCACCGACACGCTCGACTTCCTCCGCGACCATGTCGCGGCGACCGGCCAGCGCGTCATGTGCTTTTCGGGGCGCGGTGGAGAACGGCGCGACAAGTCCGGAAACTGGCGGACGATTCCACGCGACGAAGTGAAGCGGATTTTCAGAATCGGCGATGCCGACATCCTGCTCTGCACGGACGCCGCGGCCGAAGGCCTCAACTTCCAGTTTTGCGGGGCCATCGTCAACTACGACATGCCGTGGAACCCCATGCGAGTCGAGCAGCGCATTGGCCGCATCGACCGGCTTGGGCAGCGCTTCCCGCGAATTCGCATCGTGAACCTTCACTACGAAAACACCGTCGAGACCGACGTCTACCAAGCGCTGCGGGTGCGAATCGGATTGTTCTCGCGATTCGTCGGTAAGCTCCAGCCAATTCTCGCCAGCCTGCCGAGGCAGCTCTCAGAGACGATGCTGGTTGGGTCACGGGCGCAGCGTGAACGTGTACGCGACACCCTCGTTGCCAACATCGATGAGCAGGTGCGCGACGTCGAGCAGCAGGGATTCGACCTCGACGCCATCACGGAGGCCGACCTGGACGAGCCTGTTCGGCCCGAACCCTACGTCGATCTGGACGCGTTGGACTTGTTGATCCGCCGTCCCGAGCTTCTTCCGCCTGGAGTCAGCGTCGACTCCATGGCGCCCCGCGAATACAAGTACAGCGCGCCAGGGATGAAGGAGCCGCTTCGCGTGACGACCGACCCAGAGTATTTCGACCAGCACGCCACTTCAGTTGAGCTGTGGTCACCCGGCAGTCCGCTTTTTCCCAAAGCCGAAGAGACTGCCGAGGCGGAATCCGCCAGTGGAGGGATGCGGCGGCTCAGCGAGCTTCTTGAGCGGTAGCGCTGGATCTCTCTGGCGCCGGTCCTCATCGATCCGTGCGGGGGCGACAGCTGTGCTAGCTGATAGCGCCCGAGGCCGGGCTTCAGGTGGAGTTCTACGAGTTGGTGATAGCTGCGATAGATGCTCGGCCGAACGGACGGCTTTACTGAGTCACGAAGCCAGGATGTGAGGTAATGGCTGACCGTCTGGCGGCCGATCGCGATCGGCAACCCATCTTGCTGCTGGTTCAGGATGCGCTTCAGTTCCACTTGTCGCGGAGGGCTTCGACTAAAGAATCAAGGGTTTTCCGCACCGTCCGCAGTTCAGGCGAAGCAAGTCGTCGCTGTCGTGAATAGTCATGCGGCAGCCGGGACGCAAGAATCGCCGCCGGTTCTGACTCGCCGGTAGAACCCCTCGCCAGCTCATAGACGCCGCCAAAATTGCCCTCGGCGCTCGCCGTCATCACATGGCCCATGGCTTCCAGAAGGTGCGGATAGTCCTCGGGTGACAATTGGGTCGTCATGGCCCCGACGACCTGTGGGATGTCGGCCTCCTCGAACGGCCAGTGCACTTCCTGGTCGGCGAAGAACGCACCCGCGAGGTGTTTGGCGACTACGTCTCCATCTACGACTTCCAGCAGTCTGTCGAAGACCACGCCACGGTGCGGTTGTTCTACGACAACCGCACGACGGAACTTCGGCTGGACAATCCGAACCTCAACGACGATGTCTACGCGCTCATCGAAGCCGCCGACCTCGATGACGATCAGGAGAAGCGTCTGGAACGGGAACTCGGGCGGCAGTATCACCTGCTGACCCGCGATGACCGGCTGGAGACGGTCGCCAAAGACATCGTCCAGCACTTCCTCGGCAGAGGGTTTCAGGGCAAGGCGATGGTCGTCTCCATCGACAAGGCCACGGCCCTGCGGATGCACGACAAGGTGCGGAAGCACTGGCAGGCAGAACGTGTCCGAGTTGAGGGCGACATCTCTCGCCTGACTAGCTACGTCAGCAAGTCCGATCCGGACCGCCTGCACGAGTTGCAGCGGCGGCTCGAAGTTCTCACCACGACCGACATGGCGCTCATCGTGTCACCCGGACAGAACGAAGTTGAGCAGATGAAGAGGCTGGGCCTCGACATCGTTCCTCACCGGCAGCGGATGAACACCGAATCGCTGGATGAGCGATTCAAGGACGCCAACGACCCGCTCCGCCTGGTGTTCCTCTGCGCAATGTGGCTGACGGGCTTCGACGTACCGAGCTGCTCGACGATCTATCTCGACAAGCCGATGCGTAACCACACGCTGATGCAGACCATCGCACGGGCGAACCGAGTGTTCCCCGGCAAGCACAGCGGCCTGATCGTAGATTACGCGAACGTGTTCGCCTCACTGGAGAAGGCGCTCGCCATCTACGCCAAGGGCCAAGGCGGCACGACTCCGGTTCGGGACAAACGTCAGCTTGTCGAGGAGCTGCGAACCGCGGTGGAGGCCGTCACCGGATTCTGCACGGCCCAGCACGTCGACCTCGCAGCCATCGAAGCGACGACGGGTCTCGACCGCCTCGGCCATATTGCGGACGCGGTGGATCGATTGATCTCGCCCGACCCACTCCGCAAGGAGTTTCTTGCCCACGAGCGGTGGGCCAACACGCTGTATCAGGCTGTCAAGCCAGATCCCGCCGTCTCGCAGTTCTCGGCGCGTGTAGGTGTTGTTCGAGTGATCGCAGACGCGATTCGGGAGCGAACGGGCGCGGGGCCAGCGGACATAACCCCCGTGATGGCGGAGATCAACGCGCTGCTGGATCGCTCAATTGCTGCTGATGGCTTCGTTGTCAGGGAGGACTCCGGCGATGAGGGTCGGCATAAGGTCATCGACCTCTCGTCGATCGATTTCGAGACCTTGTCGCAGCGCTTCGCCACATCGACGCGCAAGAACCTTGAACTGGAAGCGCTGCGAGCGGCGGTCCGCAAACAGCTCAACGCTCTGGTTCATGCAAACCCAACCCGCGCAGACTTCCTGGCCAAATTCGAAACCTTGATCGAGTCCTACAACGCCGGCAGTAGGAACATCGATGACTTGTTCAAGGAACTGCTCGCCTTGAGCCGCTCTCTCACGGACGAGGAGCAGCGGCACGTACGCGAGCAGCTGACCGAGGAGGAGCTCACGGTGTTCGACCTTCTCACTAGGCCCGGTCCGGACTTGGCAACGGCCGAACGCGATGAAGTCAAAAAGGTAGCGCGTCAACTGCTCCAGCGGGTCCGCACGGCCCTCGTGTTGAACTGGAGACAGAAGGCTCAGGCGCGGGCGCAGGTGAAACTGGCCATCGAGGATGCCCTGGACGAGGGCCTACCGCGTGCGTACACGCCCGACGTCTTCAGGAGTAAGTGTTCAGTCGTGTTTGAACATGTCTTCGAGAGGTTCGGCGACGCTGCACGAGCCTAAGGTTGTGGCTGACTTGTCGCCGTACCGATTCCACACCGAGCGGGCGAGGGAAAGCAGCTCCGCGCGGAACTCTTCTTCTGACAGCCTGAAGCGCCCGTGATTACAGAGGCGGCAAGTCGTTCGTATGTTCAACAGGTCAAAATCCCCACCACCAATTGAACGGGGTTCGATGTGGTCCAGCTGGAGGCGAAGGGCGAGCTGGCCGCACTTTGGAATCTCAACGCCCTTTTCCGCGGAGCGATGACAGAAGAAGCACGTGTAGCTATCGCAGTTGTAGATGATTGCGCGCCACAAGCCGTTCCACAGTGCGCGGTGCGCCGGTCCACGGCCGGCCGTCTTCATCGACTTGAGCTTCTCCACGTGGCGCTGGGTAAGCTGTTTCGGCTGTCGGGGAAGAAGCCTCTTGCCTAGTGCTTCATCCAGTTGGGCCCTTACTTTCACGCGACTTATCGGAGCCAGCCTGCGCTTCATGTCAGGTCCAGAGCCCAAGAGACACGGCATCGACACGAACTTGTCGAATCGTTCGATCAGGGCGTCCCACGATTCTGCAACCGGTGCGCGTTTCATACCGCTCCATCGTAACCGCTGGGGGCAGCGCGGGTGCGCTCGATGGATCGTCGAGTCGGTCATTCATTAGTGGGCTAGGATTCTCTGGGAAGAGGCTTCATGCGGTACGGCCCGTCTCCCCGGTTCCTGGGGACGGGGTCCGCTCCTGGAATGGCAAATGACGGGGTTCCAGCGGCTGGACGGCCGTCCCAACGAAACCAGCGGAGGCTCGTGTGGTATTTAAACCAACAGCTCGAACTACAGTCGCCCGCGCCGAAGGTGGGGTAGTGGCACATCGCCTAAGCTTCGCGACACGCATCCGCACGCTCGAGCAACAGTTTGCCGCTGCCGCGGCAACTGACGGCGATGTGTCGGGCAGTTGGTGTTGTCGTGTCGACCAAGTGGGAATCCGGCTTTGGGCTCGGATGTTCAGTACGCGATCTGGTCAGTCTCTGAACGTGCGTGGACCGGTGACGCCCAACATTAAGTAGCGATAGAGGGAGAGCATGGGCCCAAACAATTCGAGAAGATCGTCAGCATACGGGGGGTGCATTACTTCTGGACCGAGATAGCAGTCGGGGTGCACAACGATGTTTCTATCGTCGCGCGCGTCAGTCCACACCTCGACGAGCGAATCTCCATATGGGAACGCGTCTCCGACGTGCTGAAAGACTTCTTCAAAAGAAACGGATCGGCCCGCTCCTTCGCTCAGTTGGCGCCGTAGCACCGTCAATCCGGCCTCGAGAGCGATGTAGAGGTTGATCCCCATTTCCTCCACGAAGCGACGATGCTTCATCAGCATCTGGGCCTTCAGGTAGCAGTTCACGCCACGCAGTAAAACATTGTCGGCAGACTGCAAAGCCTTATACAACGCGGCAACCTCAAGCGGGTCAGGCTTGTACCAATGCAAATCATGCGCTTGTGGCTCGTGGCGTCGGCCAACGCGCTGCGCGATACGGTCCAGACGGTCCGGATTCAGATCGT
>JBPCNK010000073.1:0-10529 GCA_051001345.1 Acidobacteriota bacterium
GACCAAAGGCAGCCATACGTTTAAGCGACGTGGAGACTTAGCCTGCATTATGAATCGCATTCACCGCAGAGACGCAGCGCGGCATAGCCGCAACCGTATGCCGTATGCCGCAGGCCGGCGACGGAGCGACAACAGAGCCGCGGCCGGAAGGCCGCGGGCCAGCAGATTGACGGCGGCATCGAGAATCGTCGCGAAATGCGAAGGTTTCACTCATCAGTACTGCAGAGGACGCAGAGGGAGGCAGTGCCGCGAACGAAGAGAGCCGTGACCATCGAGTTCTTGCCACGTGTGTCAATATCCCCACTCTCTACAATTGCGGATTGCGGGTTGCGGATTGGGGGTTGATTGCGGATTGAATACAGAGTGTGTCACTCGGAGCGTTAATCCGCAATCCGCAATCCGCAATTGTAGAATCGAGCTGCCGCTACTTCAGATCGATCCTGACCACCTTCCCATACTTGTCCAATACCGGAACCACGTCTCCTTCTTTTCCCACCGCCAGAATGATCGCTTGATCAGGTTTGAAATATTGGCGGGCCACGCGCTGGATGTCGGCGGCCGTCACGCGCGCGATGTTGTCGCGGTACCGCTCCAGAAAATCCGGTGACAACCCGTAGTAGGCGTATTGCACCTGGCGGTTGACGATCTGCGCCGGCGAGGAGAACTCAAACACAAACGAGTTCAATTCGGTTTCCTTGGCGATAGCCAGTTCCTCGACGGTGACCAGACCGCTCTGCAGCAGCTTGATCTCGTTGAGAATCGCCTCGAGGGTCTTCCCGGTGCTGGTCGACTCCGTCTGCGCCATCGCAAAGATCACGCCAGGGTCGGACATCCCAGCGCGCGCCGAACTGCCGACAGCGTAAGCCAACCCCATCTTGGTGCGGACGTTGTTGAACAGGCGTGAGGAAAACCCGCCTCCGAGAATGCTGTTGGCTACCGACAGCGCAAAGAAGTCGGGATTGTCGATCTTAATGCCGAGGTGACCCAGTCGCAAATGGGTCTGGTTGATGTCCCGCGGAACGAAATAGACGGTCCGGTCAAAATTCAGCCGAACCGGCTCGACTGCGGGCAACTCGACCGGTTGCGGTTTCCATCCGGCAAAGACCTTCTCCAACCGAGCCAGCAAATCGGCCATCTGGAAATCCCCGGCCACGCCCAGGATGACAGAATTGGGGTAAAAGTAACGACGATGAAACGCGATCATGTCGTCGCGCGTGATCCGCTCGATGTGCGCCGCCTCCGCCTCGCGCGCGCGGGGGTGACTCCTGCCGTAAACAGCCTGGTTGAATTCTCGCGAGGTGATCTGTCCGGGATCGTCATTACGCCTGCGGATCAACTCAAGCGCTTGGGATTTGGCCAGGTCGACCTGTTCGGGATCGAATCCGGGATTGATCAACACATCGGCGAAGACTTCGAGACCCTGTTCAAAGTCCTTCTTGAGAACCGACATGCCCGCTGTGCCGGAGTCCCGGCCGATGCCTGTTTCGACCGAGGCGGCGATGAATTCGAGTTGTTCGTTCAACTCCTTCGGCTTGCGCGTGCGCGTACCGCCACTGCGCATCACGTCGCCGGTGAGGGCGGCCAGGCCAACTTTGTCGGGCGGGTCATAAATGCTTCCGGTGCGAACCATGGCGAACGCGTCGATAGTGGGCAGTTCATGATCCTCGAGGAGAACGACACGCAGGCCGTTGGAAAGGGTCGCCGTTTCAGCCCGAGGAGGTTTGAAGGTCAGCGCTCCAAACTTCAGATCGCGGGCCGATGCCGGCTTCTGCGCCGGCTGGCCAAAAAGCGGTACGATCCCTAAAACTAGCAACAAAAGGAATACGGCTTTTTTCATAGAGTTCCTCTATTAACTACGAAGGACTAAGGACTAAGGACGAAGGACTAAGGACGAATATACGCTCCCCATGCTTCGTGTTTTCTTCCTTCGTACTTAGTCCTTCGTCCTTCGTACTTAGTCCTTCGTAGTTCATGGCTTCTCAAAAAGTTTGGCGTCGACTGGGATGTTGAATTCAATTTTCTGAACTTTTCGCTCACTGAATTTTTCGCCGGTATGCAGTGTCAACGAGCTGAAGGGGACCTGAATGCCGCTTAGCTCGCGGTAGTCGCCGTAGCGCTCGTCGACGATGACGGGAGCGCCGCCCGGTCCGGCTGTGGCGTAGTCCACCTTGCCGATCAGGTAGTTGGACTTGTCGAAATAAATGCTGAACTGATCGCCCTCGGCGTCCTTCATCAGGATGGCGTGGTAGGTCTTGCCCTCCAATTCGAGGTCCGGCAGGACGAGCATCTGGTAGCCGCCCGCCGCGGCGCGCAACAGGAGCTGGATGTGATCGCGTTTGACCGTCATCTTGAAATTCTTGAGAGCCGGGGGAGGCGCCTCCTGGGTCTGGCCGTTGACCTGGATCCAGCCGGTCTTGCCGTTGAACACCTGCTTTTGCGAGAACTGGGCCGCCTGCAGCTCGGCGTGAAACTTGTCGGGCGCCGCAAAGACAGTACGGAATCCCGCCTTGAGTTCTCCCTGGGGAGTGAATAGCGTGATGTCGGAGGTGGTTGCATAACTGATGACCTTTTCCAGAGCCGCCTTGCCCCCCTTGGCCTCCAACGCCTTCTCGATGATGGTGCGGGCCTGGGCCGCAGCTTCAGCCGAGGGCGCCGGCAAATCGATTGCGGGCGCAGCGGCGGCTGCCGGTGGTTGCAGGATGGTTACGGTGCGGTTCTCCTGGGTGAAGTACTTGCGTGCAACTCGCTGGATATCAGCCGCGCCGACCTTGGCGACCCGCGCGCGGTAGTCGACCATGTACGCCCAGTCGCCCGTCAGAGCTTCATACATGGCCAGCGACGAAGCCATCGATGAGTTCGAGCGCAGGCGCCGGATAAAGCCGGCGTCGATCTGGTTGAGGTTTTTCTGCAACTCGCGCGCATCGACTGGCGTCGTCTTCAGCTTCTCGATTTCTTCATACAGCGCCTTTTCGGCCTCCTCGGGAGTGTGGGGCGCCTGCGGCACGACAAAGAACGTGAATAAGGTCGGATACTTGCCGTAGGTCAGGGGCATGGCCGCAATCGCCTCGGCGCCCAGAGCTACCTTTTTCTCCTCGATCAGGCTGCGGTATAGGCGGGCCGTGCGGCCGTTGGCCATGACGTTTTGAATGACGTCAAACACGTAATCGTCCGGGTCGCGGACGTCGGTGCGGTGGTAACCGACAAGGACAAACGGATTGGACGGGAAGAACAGCGTGACGCGCTTTTCCGCCTTTTGTTCCGGTTCGATGGTGTGGATGCGCGGCGGCTTGGGCGCCGACGGGACGCGGCTGAAATAGCGCTCCAAAAGCGCAATGAGCTCGGCGGTCTTGAAGTCGCCGACGATGGCGATGATCGTGTTGGCCGGATTGTAATAGCGTTTGAAGAAGTCTTCGGTCTGCGCGCGCGTCAAGTGATCGAGATCCGACATCCAGCCGACGCCGGAGTGCAGTCCGTAAGGGTGGGCATCGAAGGCGGTGACGATGTACTGTTCGAGGAGCTTTCCGACCGGCTGCGTTTCGATGCGCATGCGGCGCTCTTCCTTGACGACGTCGCGCTCGGTGTAGAACTCGCGCAGCACGGGATTGGTCATCCGGTCGGACTCGATGGCCGCCCACAGTTCGATCTTGTTGGCCGGAAGGCTGATGTAGTACTCGGTGGAATCCTTGGCCGTCGAGGCGTTCAGCTCGCTGCCGCCGTGGCGCTCATACAGCGTGCCGATCTCGTTGTCGACGACGTACTGTTTGTGCTCCTTTTGCAGCTGCTGGACCTGCGTTTCCAACTCCGCGATGCGCGCCGCATCGCGTCCGTCGCGCTTGTCTTTTTCGCGCGTCAGGTCGGCGACTTTTTCGTCGATGGCTTTCAGTAGCGGAACCTCGGCCGCATAGTTGCGCGTGCCGAGCGTGCGGGTTCCCTTGAAGGCCATGTGCTCGTACATGTGGGCAATGCCGGTCTGGCCGATCGGTTCGTCGACAGCGCCGACGTCGTAGTAGATATGGAAGGAAACCGTCGGCGAAACGTGCCGCTCCAGCAGCAGGAACGTCATTCCATTGGCGAGGCGGTGGCGCTTGACCTTTTGGCGCAGTTCCTCCTGGGCCAGTCCGGAGCAGGTCAGCGCCGCCACGACGAGCGCGCCAAAGCCGATCTGTTTGATGCGTGCCAGTGTCATGGGAAAAGCTCCATTTGTGGGTAAACACTTATTATAGTTCGGCGCCGCCATGTTCAGTGCCGCGATGTTCCGTGCCGCGACCGCAGGGAGCGGGTCGGCTGGCACAATCGTCAATGGGCATCCCAGCGAATTCAGTGCCGCGATGTTCAGCGCCGCGATGTTCAGCGGGTCGGCTGACACAATAATGACTCGTACACCCTGTCCCCAACCAGTATTAATGGTTGGAGGCAACTTCTATGTTCGACATCCCACTGGCCTATTTCATCACGTTCAGTTGTTACGGGTCCCGTCTTCATGGCGATGCCCGCGGAACCGTCGACCGCCGGCACAACCGATACGGGTCACAATTCCTGCCGTTCAGCCAACGGTGGGCCAAAGACAGTCAAACTCGGATGAAACAGCCAAGCTACAAGTTGGACGCAACCCGCCGTGAGCTGGTATCACGGGCCATCATGGAAGTCTGCAACAAGCGAGGCTGGCGACTGCTGGCAGCGCACGTCAGGACCCGCCACGTTCACAGCGTTATTGCCTCTGACACTCCACCCGAGCTGGTCATGATCGCCATGAAGGCGTCTGCCAGTAAGCTGCTGAACGAAACAGGTTTGGACCCGCCGGATAGTAAGCGTTGGAGCCGGCATGGGAGTACCGCATATCTGTGGAAACAAGCTCAGTTGTTTCAAACGATCGATTACGTTGTCAAGCAACAAGGGCAGCCGATGTCATTGTTTGTGGAAGGTGAACCAGCGGATTCCGTTGGGACAACGCGCACTGAACATGGCGGCACTGAACATGGCGCGTCTGAATTCGTTGGGGAGGCCGATTGACGGTTATGCCCGCCGACCCGCTCCCTATGGTCGCGGCACTGAACATCGCGGCGCTGAATTCGTTGGGGATGTCGATTGACGATTGTGCCAGCCGACCCGCTCCCTATGGTCGCGGCACTGAACATTGCGGCACTGAACATCGCGGCATTGAACATCGCGGCACTGAACTTGTGCCTCATACAGATCCCGGGCACACTTGAACTTGCACGCGGCCAACGTTGCCGTTAGTATTAGAGTTTTTGACGAGGCTGCATGAAGATCCACGAGTACCAGGCCAAGAAAATTCTGGCCGACTATGGCGTCAAGGCGCCGCGCGGAATGGTCGCCTACAACTATGCGGAAGCCTATGCACACGCCCAGCGTCTGGGTGTGCCGGTGGTCATCAAGGCGCAGATTCACGCGGGTGGACGCGGCAAGGGAGGCGGTGTTCGCGTCGTCAGAAAGTTCGAAGACGTCGAGACGGTCGCCCGCAAGATGATCGGCATGAAGCTGGTTACCCATCAGACCGGGCCGGAGGGCAGGGAAGTCCAGCGCGTCCTGGTCGAAGAGGGCCTCGATATCGTCAAAGAGTACTACCTTGGAATCGTCGTCGACCGGGGAACCAAGGCGCCTGTGTTTATGGCCAGCGCCGAGGGGGGCGTCGAGATCGAAAAGGTCGTAGAGGACTCTCCTGAAAAAATTCTCAAAGAAGTCATCGACGTGGCGGTTGGGTTCACCCCGTTTCAGGCCCGTAAACTCGCCTTCGGTATCGGCATCCCGGCCGAATCGATCGGCCTGGCTACCAAGCTCATGATGGGGCTGTACCGGGCCTTCGAAGGAACCGACGCGTCGTTGGCCGAAGTCAACCCGATGGTAATCACGCGCGATGGCACGGTGGTGGCTCTGGACGCCAAGATGAATTTTGACGACAATGCTTCGTACCGTCATCCGGAGTTGCACGAGCTGCGGGATTTCCTCGAAGAGGAGCCGCTGGAGATTCGCGCCTCGCGCTTCGGCCTGAATTACATCAAGCTCGATGGCAACGTCGCCTGCATGGTCAACGGCGCCGGTCTGGCCATGGCCACCATGGACATCATCCAGTTGGCCGGAGGCAGTCCGGCCAATTTCCTAGATGTCGGAGGCGGCGCCACCAAAGAACAGGTGCGCAACGCTTTTGAGATCCTGCTGGCAGACGAGAACGTCAAGGCCGTGTTGATCAATATTTTCGGCGGGATCATGCGCTGCGACATCGTCGCCGGCGGTGTCGTCGAAGCGGCTCGGTCCATCGGCGTCAAGATCCCGATTGTCGTCCGGCTGGAAGGGACCAACGTCGAAGAGGGACGCCAGATCCTGCAGGAGTCCGGATTGAATTTCACGGTCGCCTCGGGAATGAAGGACGCGGCTGAGAAAGTCGTCGCGCTGGCGAAGTGATCGAAAAAGCTTTCAGGAGCGATTGTGTCGATTCTGGTCGATAAAAGAACACGCCTTCTGGTCCAGGGCATCACCGGGCGCGAAGGCAGCTTTCACATGATCCAGTGCCGCAACTACGGCACCCAGATCGTCGCGGGAGTCACGCCCGGCAAGGGCGGAGCCAAACACGAGGGTGTACCGGTCTTTAACACTGTGTTCGAAGCGCACTCCAAAACAGGCGCCAATGCGACCATGATTTTTGTCCCTCCGCCCTTTGCCGCCGACGCCATCATGGAAGCGGCCGATGCTGGAATCCAGTTGATTGTCTGCATCACCGAAGGGATCCCGGTTTTCGACATGATTCGCGCCAACCAGTTTCTGGAGAAGCGTCCGGCCTCGCGCCTGATCGGTCCGAATTGCCCGGGGATCATTTCGCCGGGCCAGTGCAAGATCGGCATCATGCCCGGCCACATCCACAAGCTGGGCAACGTCGGCGTCATTTCGCGCAGCGGAACGCTGACCTATGAGGCTGTCCACCAGCTGACTCAGCGTGGCATAGGGCAATCGACCTGCATCGGAATCGGAGGCGATCCCATCAACGGTACGAGTTTCATCGACGCCCTGAAACTGTTTGGCGCCGACGATGGTACGGAAGCCGTCGTAATGATCGGGGAAATCGGAGGAACGGCCGAAGAGGAAGCGGCCGAGTACATTCGCGCCAGCTTCAGGAAGCCTGTCGTCGGATTCATCGCCGGTCAGACGGCGCCTCCCGGGCGTCGCATGGGCCACGCCGGCGCCATCATTTCGGGCGGGAAGGGGACGGCTGCCGAAAAGATGGCCGCCATGAAAGCAGCGGGGCTGCACGTGCTGGCCAGTCCCGCCGACATCGGCGAGAGCATCGCCGCGTTGCTGGGACCGGGCCGCGATCGCCAGAACCGCGGTCATAAATGAGCGAGTGTGGGCAATCCGTGGCGCGATGTTCACGAGTATTCACCACAGAGACACAGCGCGGCATAGCCGCAACCGTATGCCGTATGCCGTATGCCGGCGACGGAGCACCATCAGAGCCGCGACCATGAGGGAGCGGGCAACACTCCATAATCCAAACGAGGAGAATCATGTCTCTTGAACGTACACTGAGCATCATCAAACCGGACGCCGTGGCAGCTGGACACACGGGCGCCGTCATCGATCGTTTTGAAAAAGAAGGGTTCCGGATCCTCGGCATTAAGCGGTTGCATCTGTCGACCGGCCAGGCCGAGCGCTTCTATACCATTCATCGCGAGCGTCCGTTTTTCGCCAGCCTGACTTCTTTTATGTCGGAAGGCCCCGTGGTCGTTATGGTGCTGGAGGCCGAAGGCGCCATCGCCAAACTGCGTGACCTGATGGGAGTCACCGATCCCGCTCGAGCCCGCGATGGGTCGTTGAGAAAGCAATACGGCCTTTCCATTGAGCGCAACGCCGTACACGGCAGCGACGCGCTGGAATCGGCGGGATACGAAATTACTTACTTTTTCAGCCAGCTGGAGCTTACCTGACAATCCAAGGACTAAGGACTAAGGACTAAGGACGATCTTACGATATGGTCTTTCGTATTCGTACTTTGTACTTCGTCCTTCGTCCTTTGTACTTCGTCCTTCGTAGGGAAAGCCTCCAATCTCCAATCTGGTTCCGATGCCTAAAACCGGAAGGATTGACTGTCTATTCCCGGACGCCCCCGTCCGTCTGACTTTTTTCGAGTACATGCAGCGCGTGCTGTATCATCCGGAGGCGGGCTACTACACCACGCGCGAGTCGATCTTCGGCGCCGCTGGCGATTATTACACCAGTTTCTACGTCCACCCGATCGCAGCAGAACTTCTGGCCGAGCAGTTTGCGCAGCTCTGGACAGCTTGCGGCCGGCCCGCATCGTTTGCCCTGATCGAGTACGGACCGGGCGAGGGGTTGTTTGCACGTCAGGCCCTCGACTACGCTCGGCGCCTCCAACCAGATTTCTGGAAGGCGATCCGGTATCACGGCATCGACGTCCACTCAAAGTATAGTTCGGCCGCTGCCAGCGAAGAACCGGCTGCCGCTGTCGCGGGAGTTGTTTTTTCCAACGAGTTTTTCGACGCCTGGCCGGTGCACCGGCTGGTGGCCCGCGACGGTGACTGGCTGGAAATCTTTGTGGAGGTTTCACCTCTCAATGTTCGCGAGGTCGAGGACTCGGTTTCCGACGCCAGCCTGCTTGAATACGTCCGGCATTATGGAATCCGCGCGCGTCAGGGGCAGCAAGTCGAGATTCGCCGCGGCGTTGAGGACTGGTACCGGCGAGTCTTTTCGTATCTGCAGGCCGGAGCGATTTTCACGGTTGACTATGGAGATCGAGCCCCCGAGCTTTACAGCCGCTCGCGCCGGGACGGTACTCTCATGTGCTACGATCGCCACCGGGCGCACAGCGATCCATATGCGCGCCCGGGCGAACAGGACATCACGGCGCATGTCAATTTTTCCGAGTTAGAAGAAGCGGGAGAGCAGCAGGGATTTTCCAGCGCCGGCCTGAGTTCTCAACGCCGGTTCCTGCTCGATCGAGGATTATTACAACGACTCGAAGACGACCCCGCGTTTCAAGGCGACAATGTTGAAGGCCTGCAACAGCGGCTGCGCGTCAAGAGCCTGCTCGTTCCCGGTGGCATCAGCGACACGTTCAAAGTCCTGGTGCAAGAGCGGCGTCCTGGCATGGTAGTGTAAGGGTCCAGTCCCATGCAGCAATACCTCGATCTGGTAACGCACATCCTCGATCACGGCGCTCGCAAAGACGACCGAACGGGAACCGGAACGCTCAGCGTTTTCGGATACCAGATGCGTTTCGATCTGCGCCGGGGGTTTCCGGTGCTCACAACCAAAAAGCTGCATCTGCGATCCATCATCCACGAGTTGCTCTGGTTTCTGAAGGGCGGGACCAACATCCGGGATTTGCAGCAAAACGACGTCAGCATCTGGGACGAGTGGGCTGACGCCGACGGAGAACTTGGACCGATTTACGGATACCAGTGGCGTTTGTGGCCGACGCCGGCGGGAGAACACATCGATCAAATCAGCCGGGTCATCGAGAGCATTCGGCGCGACCCGAACTCACGACGCCACATTGTCAGTGCCTGGAATGTCGCCGATATCGACAAGATGAAACTGCCGCCGTGTCACGCCTTTTTCCAGTTCTACGTAGCGGACGGAAAACTCTCCTGCCAGATGTACCAGCGCAGCGCCGATGTGTTTCTTGGGGTGCCGTTCAATATCGTTTCCTACGCGCTGCTGACAGAAATGGTGGCGCAGGTGTGCGGACTGGAAGCATCCGAATTCATTCACACGTTTGGAGACGCGCACTTGTACGTCAATCACGTAGAGCAGGCGCGGCTGCAGCTTTCACGCCAGCCTCGGCCTTTGCCGCAAATTAGGATCAATCCCGACGTTCGGTCGATCTTCGATTTTCGGTTTGAGGACATTACGCTTGAGGGCTACGATCCTCACCCGGCCATCCGGGCGCCCATCGCAGTATGACGCTTTCCCTCATCGTGGCGATGTCGGCCAACGGCGTTATCGGCCGCAACGGCGGGCTGCCTTGGAAGCTGTCGACGGATTTGAAACGCTTCAAGCAGCGCACGATGGGCCATCATCTCGTGATGGGTCGCAAGACGTTTGAGGCGATTGGCCGGCCGCTTCCGGGACGAACCACTGTTGTGATAAGCCGGCAGCAGGGCTATGCGCCTGAGGGTGTTCTTATAGCGCGGTCGCTGGAGGAAGCTCTGGCGATGACCGGCCAGGACACGGAAGTGTTTGTGGCCGGCGGCGGCCAGATTTATGCGCTGGCTCTGGAGCGAGCCAACCGGATGTACCTGACCCGGGTTCACGCCGAAATAGACGGCGACACGTACTTTCCCAAATACGACGAGTCGCAATGGAAACTGGTCGAGCGCGAAGACCATCCCGCCGATGCCGCCAATGAATATCCGTTCAGTTTCCTAACATTCACCAAGATGCCGCGAACATAGCGGTGCCGCGACCGTAAGGGAGTCGGCCCCACAGCAATCGTTTCGATACGAAAGAATTGCTGCAATAAGCAGGCAGTGGCGGTTAGAATGATTGCCCTGGGC
>JBPCNK010000074.1:0-10131 GCA_051001345.1 Acidobacteriota bacterium
GGTACGGGCTGCGCTGCATCAGGCTATGTCGCACCGTTCATCTGACCACTGGCCACTGGCTGCCTGTGCGGTGAGCAGATAGAATCAAACATCCTCCAAGTCCTCTTCATCCAATCCAAAATAGTGGCCCAATTCGTGCCGGATTGTCAGAACGATTTGACGGCGCAGCTCGTCGGGGTCACCGCGGCTGATCCGTTCGAGATTTTTCTTATACAGGAAAATCAGATCCGGCGCCGGCGGAGCCATTACGGAGCGCTCCGTCAGAGGCACTCCGCGATATAGCCCCAAAAGCAGTCCCGGGAACCGGCGACGCGTCTCCCGGTCGGGAGTCTCCTCGATGAGGACTTCGATGTTTGCGATGCGTGCGCGAAATTCTGCCGGGAGCTCGGCGACAGCCTGATCGACGACTTCCTCAAAATCACGCAAGTCCATTACGCCGTCCGCCAACGGCCTCGAATAAAAAAAGGCCCGGACACAATGTCGCCGGGCCTTAATCGGTGCGGAAATTCACAGATCCACAGGCTGGAAGCCTGTGCCGGTCCGCTCAATTCCCTTTATTCCCTTTCTTGCTGGATGTGTCCTTCTTCGTGGATTTGTTTTCCTTATCCGATTTGCCTTCCTTCGCCTTCGCACCCCATGAGCCGAACCCCTTCCTGGGAGTCTTGCCGGCGGCGGTTACGTCGCTTCGACTGCCGGATCTCTTGGGTGCGGGCTTCTTGCTCTTCTTTTTATCGCCGTCGACCGGCTCGTATTCGCTGCCGATCAATTCGATCAGAGCCATTTCAGCGCTATCGCCGGGCCGGAACCCCAGCCGGATGATGCGCGTGTAGCCGCCGCTGCGGTCGGCAAAGCGCGGCGCCAGCGTTTCGAAAACCTTCCGCACGATTTCTTTCTTCACGATAAACGCAAGCGCCTTGCGGCGGGCCGCCAGCGTCTCCCGCTTCCCGAGCGTGATCATTCGCTCGGCCAACGGACGGATCTCCTTTGCCTTGGGAAGCGTCGTAACGACACGCTCCTTATCGAGGAAATCGGTCACCAGATTCCTAAACAGGGCCCGGCGGTGGCTGGAGGTGCGTCCCAGTTTCCGGCCTGCAACACGATGACGCATGATTTCTCCTTACTTAAAGCAAATTGTGTTAGACGGGAATTGTTGCCGTCCTGCTAATTTGTCGTTAATTCAAACGACCCGCAGCCTTCCGGCTGCGGCACTGTTGGCACTTCGTCGGTCAATCAAATCCGCAATCCTCAATCCGCAATCCGCAATTGTCACACTCTCGTGTTCTCTTCCCGAATCGGACGGCCGTGCTCGTCCAGCTTCATTCCGAACGAAAGCCCCATTTCGCCCAGGATTTCCTTGATTTCGTTGAGCGACTTCCGGCCGAAGTTCTTGGTCTTGAGCATTTCGTTTTCGGTCTTCTGGACCAGCTCGTCGATCGTCTGAATGTTGGCATTCTTCAGGCAATTGTACGAACGCACCGACAACTCCAGCTCCTCGACAGACTTCTTAAGATTCTCGTTGATCGCCTGAGCTTCCTGACCGCCCGCGCTGTCGGCAACCTCGGGTTCCTCTTCGAAGTTGATGAAGATGAGCATGTGGTCCTTGACGATCTTGGCGGCGCGCGCGATGGCGTCCTGCGGCGAGATGCAGCCGTTGGTGAAAATCTCAACGTTGAGCCGGTCGTAATCGGTGGCCTGTCCGAGACGAGCCGCTTCCACGTAGAAATTCACCTTGCGCACAGGCGAATGCACCGAGTCCATCGGGATATAACCGATCGAGAGATCTTCGTCGAAGTTTTCGTCCGAGGAAATGTACCCTCGACCGCGCTTGACGCGCATTTCCATCTTCAGCTCGCCACGCTGTTCCACCGTGGCGATGTGGATGTTCGAGTCGAGAATCTCAACATCCGGATCCGACTTGATGTCGCCCGATTTCAGGATGCCCTGCCCCTTGAATTCGATAAAGAGCGTCTTGGGGTGATCGACGTTCAGCCGAATCGGGATCGACTTCAGATTCATGATGATGTCGGTGGCATCTTCGACGACGTTGGGAATCGACGAAAACTCGTGCAGAATCCCTTCGATTTTGACAGCCGTGATGGCGGCGCCATCAATCGAAGAAAGCAGCACACGGCGCAAGGCGCTGCCAATGGTGGTCCCAAAGCCCCGCTCGAAGGGCTGGGCATAAAAGTGCCCGTAAATAGGCGACAGCGTTTCCAGGTCGCAGACCAATCGCTTTGGTTTTTGAAGTCCTCTAATCATTACAGTATGTACTCCGTTCTAAATTCCGGCCGCGCACTGGACCTGGTCGAAACTCGGCCAGGCTCGGCCGGGGGCTTATTTCGAATACAACTCGACGATCAACTGTTCTTCGATCGGCACTTTGATTTCGGCGCGCTTGGGCATCTCCAGCACACGGCCCCTGAGCGCTACTTTGTCCAGCTCCAGCCAGGAGGGAAACCCCTTGACCGAGACATCCTCGACCGTCGAAAGAATCAACGGGTTCTTCGTGCTTTTGGGACGGACCGAAATTTCGTCTCCGCGATTGACCAGGTAGGAGGAGATGTTGACCTTGCGCCCGTTGACCAAAATATGCCCGTGCCGGACCAGCTGCCTGGCATGCGCGTGCGAGGATCCAAATCCCAGCCGGACGACAACGTTGTCCAGCCTGCGCTCCAAAAACGACAGCAGGTTTTCCCCCGTGACGCCCTTTTGCCGCGCCGCTTTCTCGAAGTAGTTGCGGAACTGGTTTTCCAGCACTCCGTAGAAGCGCTTCACCTTCTGCTTCTCGCGCAGCTGCAGGCCGTATCCCACCGTCTTGGTACGCTGATCGCGTCCGTGCTCGCCGGGAGCCCAGCCGCGCTTCTCAATCGCGCATTTCTCAGAAAAACAGCGCTGGCCCTTCAGGAAGAGTTTCATCCCTTCGCGCCGGCACAGGCTGCATACTGATCCTCGATACCTTGCCACTCCAATACCTCCTATTAATAATTGCAGAACAAGTGACAGAACCGGAACCCTAGAATCCTGTCGTCACTCCCAACGGCCCGCTCCCTTACGGTCGCGGCGCCGCCGGTCATACCCGACGCCGTTTGGGTGGTCGGCACCCGTTGTGCGGAATGGGCGTTACGTCCCGAATCAGCTTGATCTCAATGCCGGCGGACTGAATCGCCCGAATAGCCGACTCACGCCCGGAGCCCGGGCCCTTGACCAGCACGGTCACCGTCCGCACGCCCGACTCCTTGGCGGTCGTTGCTGCGGCAAGGGCCGCCTGTTGGGCAGCAAACGGGGTGCCCTTGCGGGACCCTCGGAAGTTGTGGGATCCGGAACTGGACGCGCAAATCAGATTTCCGTCAGGATCCGTGAAGGAAATAATCGTGTTGTTAAACGTGGCCTGGATGTGCGCCACTCCGTGCGGCACGATGCGCTTTTCCTTCTTCTTTCCAAGTTTCTTCTTTCCTGCTTTTTTGACAGGAGCGGCTGCGGCTGGCTTAGCCATCATTAGATTCCCTTCTTTACGAGCTTGATAGCGCCCTTGCGGGGCCCTTTGCGCGTGCGGGCGTTGGTGTGCGTGCGTTGGCCTCGAACCGGAAGACCGCGACGATGGCGTAATCCACGGTAGGCCCCGATATCCATCAGTCGTTTGATGGTAAGCTGCGTGTCTTTGCGCAGGTCCCCTTCGACCTGAATCGTGTCCTGGATGATCTTGCGAATACGCGTCAGCTCGTCTTCGGTCAGGTCTTTGACCTTGCGCTCGCGGTCCACGTCCGCTTCCTGGAGAATTCGAGTCGCCCGCGGCCGGCCGATACCATAGATATAGGTCAGACCGATCTGGATCCGTTTGTTCTCCGGAAGATTAATCCCTGCAATACGCGCCACTGTTGCCTCCGTGAATTAACAATCTCTGTAATCTCTGTAATCTCAAATGTATTCTCGATCGAGCTTTCTATCGACCTGCCCGCTCCCTTACGGTCGCGGCACCGCCGGTCGCGGCCCTGTTGGTGCTTCGTAGGCTGCCGACTGCCGGCTGACCACTGGCCACTGACCACCGACCACTATCCCTGCCTCTGTTTGTGCTTTGGATTCGTGCAAATCACGCGAATGACGCCCTTGCGCCGTATGACTTTGCACTTATCGCAAATTTTTTTGACGGATGCGCGTACTTTCATTCTTTCTCTCTCTCATTTGTACCGATAGATAATCCGGCCACGCGTCAGGTCGTAGGGAGACAGCTCCACCAGGATCTTGTCGCCCGGAAGAATACGGATAAAGTTTTTCCGCATCTTTCCGGAGATATGGGCCAGCACCTTGTGCTTGTTCTCCAACTCGACCCGAAACATTGCGTTGGGCAATGTTTCGACCACGATTCCCATTACCTCGATGGCGTCTTCTTTCGACATGATCCTCTATTGAGCGGACCGCAACCCGGCTGGCACGCCGGTTGAGTGGTCCGCAGCGACTCGTGTATCGAGCGCCGTCAGAATCTCAGGCCCTTCTGCCGTTACCGCAACCGTATGTTCAAAGTGCGCCGAATGACTTCCGTCGGCGGCCACCGCCGTCCATTTGTCCTCGAGCCAGTTCACTCCAGGCTCTCCGACATTGACCATCGGCTCGATGGCCAGCGCCATTCCTTCTGCCAGGCGTTGCCCGCGGCCGGGTGTCCCGTAGTTTGGGATCTGCGGCTCTTCGTGCAAGGCCGCTCCGATCCCATGTCCGACAAAGTCCCGAACGACCGAAAAGCCGTGCCGCTCGACATGCTTCTGAATCACCGCCGAAATATCGGAGACACGATTTCCGACGCGAGCCTGCTCGATTCCGAAATACAGCGACTCCTCAGTGACCTTCAACAACAACTGCAACTTTTCATCGATCCGGCCGATGCCGACCGTCAATGCGGAATCGGCGAAAAAGCCCTGATAGTTGACGCCCATGTCCAGGCTGAGCAAATCGCCCTCGAGCAGTCTGCGGCCCGATGGAATCCCGTGAACGATCTGTTCGTTGATCGATGCACAGATCGTCGCCGGGAAACCCTTATACCCTTTGAAAGCCGGCCGCCCTCCGGCGTCGCTCACCAGTTTTTCGGCCAGACTGTCCAGCTCGCGCGTCGTCACGCCGGCCTTGGCGCGGCGCGCCAATTCCTCCAGCACCGCGGCAACGATCTTGCCGGCCGTCCGCATCTTGTCGAGTTCGTGACGCGACTTGCAATAAATCATCGAGAGTTCAAAATCTTCTTCAAATCTTCGAAGATCTCCTCCACCCCACGGTCTCCGTTCAGTTCGTGATACAGCCCGCGCTGTTTGTAGTACTCAATCAGCGGCTCCGTCAGGCGGCGGTAAACCGACAGACGCTCGGCGATCACTTCTTCCCGGTCGTCGGGACGCTGCACCAACTGGCTGTCGCAACGGTCACACCTACCGGCCCGTCCCGGCGGAGAATAATGCACGTCGTAGATCTGCCCGTCCTGCGGGCAAACCCGGCGGCCGGAGAGGCGCTTGACCAGCTCCGCCTCGTCGACCTGAATATTGACGACCTCGACCCGCGCGCCATCCGTCAGCGTGCGCAGAAACTCAGCCTGCGCCAACGTCCGCGGAAATCCATCCAGGATGTACCCGTCGCCGCAGTCGCTTTGCTCGAGGCGTTCCCGGACAATTCCCTCCATAAGGTCATCGGGAACAAGCTGCCCGGCGCTCATGATCCCTTTAGCCTTCCGGCCGAGCTCGGTCTGGCGCCGTACGGCGTCGCGCAACATGTCGCCTGTTGAGATCTGCGGCCGGCCTGTCTCGGCGATAAGGCGCTTGGCTTGTGTTCCCTTGCCGGCTCCCGGAGGACCCAGCAATATCAACACCGTCTGCATCGTCTCCTGCTTGCGCTCGGCCGCCTGCCGCGAGCCGTCCGGCGTGCTTCCGACGGACAGGGTGGTACGGTCCGATGACAAGCCTCAGCCCCTCCGGCCGCGCATGCGGCCTTTTTTCAAAAAACCGTCGTAGTGGCGCATAATCAACTGCGACTCGATCTGCTGGACCGTGTCCATCGCGACTCCGACAACAATCAGCAACGAGGTTCCGCCGAAGAAAAACTGTAACCCCATGCCGGTTGTGATCACGCTCAGACCAATGTTGTTCAAAAAGTTATCCACCGCCGGACCAATCCACGGAATCGGCTGGACTTTGAATCCCGTGATCAAAAACTCCGGCAATAGCGCCACCAGCACCAGATAAACAGCTCCTGCAGCGGTCAGACGCGTCAGGATCTTGTCGATGTGCTGAGCCGTGTTCTTGCCCGGCCGGATGCCCGGAATAAACCCGCCGTACTTTCGAATGTTGTCGGCGACCTCGTCCGGATTAAAAATGATGCTGACGTAGAAGAAGCAGAAAAAGGCGATCCCAAGGATATACAGCACGTTGTAGAGCGGGTAACCGGTTGTCAACTGCTGGCGCAAACTGGTGGCGTACGGATGGCTGATAAACGTCGCGATCGTGGCCGGCACGGCCACTACCGAGGAGGCGAAGATGACAGGAATGACGCCGCCCGAATTGACCCGCAGCGGGAGGTGCGTCGACTGCCCGCCGTACATCTTGCGTCCCACGACGCGCTTGGCATAGTTGACGGGGATGCGCCGCTGCCCGCGTTCGACAAAGACAATACCCGCAATGACCAGCACCATCAGGATGGCCAGCGCCCCGATCACCCAGGGGGCGCGAATGCCGCCGACAAAATCGGTGTAGAGCGTGTACATCGCGCTCGGCAAACCGACGACGATTCCCGCAAAAATGATCAGTGAAATTCCGTTGCCGATGCCGCGCTCAGAAATCTGCTCGCCGATCCACATGATGAAGGCCGTGCCGGTCGTCAGCGTCAGCATCGTCATCAGATAAAATCCGACGGTGGGATTGGGAACGATGCCGCCGCCCTGCTTGACCAGCGCAACGGCCGTTGCAAAAGACTGAAACAGCGCCAGGACAATCGTCAGATAGCGCGTGTACTGCGTAATCTTCCGACGCCCGAGCTCTCCTTCCTTGGAAAGTTTTTCCAGGAAAGGCCAGACGACCGTCAACAACTGCAAAATGATCGACGCGGTAATGTAGGGCGTGATGCCGAGCGCAAAAATACTCAGCCGCTCCAGATTGCCGCCCGAAAACATGTTCAGGAACCCAAAGATGGTTCCCTGCGCTCCGGCAAACAGCGCCTGCAGCGCGCGAGCGTCAACGCCCGGCGTAGGAACAAACGAGCCGACGCGGTAGACGGCCAGCATCATCAGCATGAACAGAATTCGCCTGCGCAAGTCGGGAACATGGATGATGTTCTTGACGCTGCTCAGAAGCGGATTGAATGTATCGGTTGCCATTTAGGACAACACCTCGATTTTGCCGCCGGCCTTTTCGATCTTTTCGGCGGCGCTGCGGGTGAAGTGGTGGGCGTGAATGACCAGCGCCTTGGTCAGGTCGCCGTTGCCCAGAACCCTGACGCCGTCCTTCTTCTTACGAATAATGCGCCGCTCCAGCAGCACCTCCGGCGTGACGACGGCTCCGGCTTCAAACATGTCGAGTCGCGCCAGGTTGATCTCATTGTAATGCTTGCGAAATGGGTTGTGGAATCCGCGCTTGGGCAAACGGCGATACAACGGCATCTGTCCGCCCTCGAACCCGGCGCGCGACTTGTACCCGGAGCGCGATTTCTGTCCCTTGTGACCGCGTGTCGCCGTCTTGCCATGGCCGCTGCCCGGACCCCGCCCGATCCTCTTGGGTTTGCGGTTGGCGCCGGCGTTGCGTGTCAAATTCGATAAGGTTAAGCTCATGATTGCAACTCAGTCCGAAAGGATAGAAACCAGATGGGGAACCTTCCCCACCATTCCGCGGATCTCTGGAGTATCGCCGCGTTCGATTACCTGGTTCAAACGGGTAAATCCAAGGCCTCGGATGACCCTCTTCTGACGCTGTTCCCGGCCGATCACGCTGCGTACGTATTTCAGGCGGAGCGTCCCGGCTTCCTTTTTGGCTTTTTTCTTAACCATCGTTCTCTAGGCTCCAGGCTCCAGGCTCCAGGCTCCAGGGAAGGTCAATCTACGCAATCCGCAATTACCCTGACGCCTGACCCTAGTCTCACTATTCTGGCGGCTCCTCAGTTTGACGCGACCGCAGCTTGCGGACTCCTTCAGCACTGCGCAGCGACCGCAGTCCTTCGAAAGCGGCTTTGACCACATTGTGCGGATTAGCCGAACCGAGCGACTTGGTCACAATGTTGTGAACGCCGGCGGCCTGAACGACGGCGCGAACCGCCCCGCCCGCGATGACCCCCGTTCCTTCGCGGGCCGGCTTGAGCAAAACCCGGCCGGCGCCAAACCTTCCAATGACCGCATGCGGGATCGTGCTGCCCTGTAACGGCACTCGGATCAGGTTCTTCTTGGCGCGTTCGATCGCCTTGCGGATCGCCTGCGGAACCTCCTTGGCTTTTCCGCTGGCGTAACCAACTACACCGTGCTGATCTCCGACGACGACCAGGGCGCTGAAACTCAGATTCTTGCCGCCCTTGACGACTTTGGTGACCCGGTTGATCGTGACGACCTGGTCTTTCAGCTCCAGTTCGTTGGCGTTGATTCTTTCCAAGTGATCCTCCGTTAAAATTTCAAACCGCTCTCGCGGGCGGCCTCGGCCAGCGCTCTCACTCGACCGTGGTACAGGTACCCGCCGCGATCAAACACGACAGCTTCAATTCCCTGGGCCTTGGCCCGATCCGCGATGAGTTTGCCGACGGCCTTGGCTGCATCGATATTCCCGCCGCTCTTTTTCGACTTCCGTAATTCCTTGTCGAGCGAGGAAGCCGACAGCAGCGTCTTTCCGGAGGCGTCGTCGATCAGCTGCACGTAAATATGATCGAGACTTCGATAGACGTTCAGACGCGGCCGCTGGCCGCTACCCGCAATCTTCCTGCGAATTCGAATATGAACGTTTTTTCGCCTGTCCGACTTGGACGCCATCGTTATGCTCCCTTCTTTCCAACCTTCAGCTTGATGCGCTCGTTGCGATAGCGTACGCCCTTGCCTTTGTAAATATCCGGCAGGCGCAGGCTGCGGATATTGGCAGCCGTCTGGCCGACCTGGTGGCGGTCGCTGCCGCTGACAATGACCGTCACGGCATAGTTCTGGATCTGCTGCACGTCGCGGGCTACTTCGATCTTGATGCCGTCCGGTACGGGGAACTCGATGGGATGCGAATACCCCAGATTGAAGAGCACTCCGCTTTTCTTCACTTCGGCCTTAAAGCCGATGCCGACAATATCCAACTCCCGACGGAAACCGTTGGTCACACCTTCGACAGAATTGGCCACCAGCGCGCGGGTCAATCCATGCAGTGCAGCGTAGTTTTTCTCGTCGCTTTCGCGCGAAGTCTGGATTTTCCCGTCGACGACCTGGACACTTATCCCCTTCGGCAGCTTTGTCGTCAGCTTTCCTTTGGGGCCCTGAACCTCGACGGTATCGTCCTTGATGTTTACCTGGACCCCACTGGGGATCGGAATCGGTTTTCTGCCAACGCGAGACATGTCTTACCTCAGTAAATAGTGCACAAAACTTCGCCGCCAATTCCAGCCTTGCGGGCCTTCTGGCCGGTCATCAGACCCTGCGACGTAGACAGGATGTTGATCCCCAGCCCGTTAAGGACATCCGGAATCTGATCCTTCCTGTAATAGACCCGGCAGCCCGGAGTGCTCACTTTGCGCACGTTGGTGATGGCCGGTTCGCGCTCCGAACCATAGCGCAGAAACACGCTGATCGTCCCCTGACGGCTGTCCTGAGACGTCTTAAAGCTCTCGATGTATCCTTCTTCCTGGAGGATCCGGACGATCTCCAGTTTTATCTTCGAAGCAGGAACATCCACCTTCACGTGCTTGGACTCAAAGCCGTTCCGCAACCGTGTAAGTAAGTCCGCAATCGGATCGGTCATTGTCATACGTTTTCTCCACTCACAGCGGGTCGATGCCCGCTACCAGCTCGCCTTGGTCACGCCCAGAATCTCACCCGCCAGCGCCAGTTGCCGGAAACACAGACGGCAAAGCTGGAACCGCCGCAGGTATCCACGCGGCCGACCGCAACGGCGACAGCGTGTGTAAGTGCGGACCTTGAATTTCTGCTTTCTATTACAC
>JBPCNK010000075.1:0-8483 GCA_051001345.1 Acidobacteriota bacterium
CGCAACACCCCGCGTCCGGCCGGCCCACCCGACGAAGTACGCTTTCGCAATGATGCCAGAGGTGCAGGCTTGGATTTTGTCTTGCGCAACTCGGCCGCCGGCGACAAGCGTCAGATTGAAACGATGACGGGCGGTGTCGCAGTCTTGGATTACAACGGCGACGGCTATATGGATATCTATTTTGTCAACGGCGCCGAGATCCCTTCGCTTCGCAAGACAGAGGAGCGCTATTGGAATCGGCTTTTTCGCAACAACGGCGACGGGTCCTTCAGCGACGCCACGGCTGCGGCCCGAGTCGCCGGCGAAGGCTACAGCATGGGCGCTGCGGCCGCCGACTTTGACAACGATGGACGGACCGATTTGTTTGTCGCGGGAGTCAACCGCAATCTGCTCTTTCGCAACCGCGGGGACGGCGCCTTCGAAGACATCACGGCACGGGCCCATGTCGAGGGAGTCGATCCAAAGAGGGGCAAAATGTGGTCGATCGGCGGCGCCTGGCTGGATTTTGACCGCGATGGCCTGCTCGACTTGTTCGTGGTCAACTATTGCAAGTGGGATCTCTCGGCCGACCCCTACTGCGGTTCGCTCCAGCCCGGCTATCGCACCTACTGCTTCCCCGATCGCTACGAGGGGCTTCCCAATCAATTGTTCCGCAACAACGGCGACGGAACCTTCACTGACGTGTCGGCGACAAGCGGCATCGCGGCGCACATCGGCAAGGGGATGGGGGTCGCGGTAGGCGATTATGACGGTGATGGAAATCCGGATATCTTTGTGGCCAACGACACGCTGCCGAACTTCCTGTTTCGAAATGCGGGCCAGGGCCGGTTTGAAGAGGTCGCGCTGCGCGCGGGCGTAGCCGTCACCGAAAATGGCGCTGCCGTTTCAAGCATGGGTGTCGACTTTCGGGATTACGACAACGATGGGTTGCCGGACTTGATTGTCTCCGCTTTGGAGGGAGAAACCTTTCCGGTCTTTCGAAACCTGGGCGGCGGACTGTTCAGAGACGAGACGTATCCCAGTGGAGTCGGCGCCATTTCGTTTCGCCGCAGTGGTTGGAGCCTCGGCTTGTTCGACTTCAACAACGACGGAACGAGGGACCTTTTTACCGTCAACGCGCACGTCAACGACAACATCGAACTGTACAACGAGCAGACTTATCGCCAGCCCAATACGCTGCTGGCGGGCCAGCCGGGTGGGAGCTTCGTCGACGTCTCGGCGCGAGCCGGGCCGGATTTTCAGGCGCGCGCAGCGCATCGCGGAGCCGCCTTTGCCGATTTCAACAACGATGGCCGCGTTGATGCCGTCACGACGTCTTTGAACGAGCCGGCTGAATTGTTTGTGAATGAATCACCGCAGCCGAATCACTGGTTGCTGGTGCGGCTTGTCGGAAGACGCAGCAATCGGAGCGGCCTTGGAGCGCGGCTGAAAGTGACCGAAGCGTCCGGGCGGGTACAGTACAACCACGCAACGACTTCGGTCGGATACGCCGGATCGAGCGATCCCAGAGTCCACTTCGGTCTGGGCGGGGATCGACGCCCGCTGCGGCGACTTGAAATCGACTGGCCCAGCGGCAAACGCCAACAGTTGCGCAATGTGGCCGTCGACCGAATTGTAACGATTACTGAGCCCTGAGCCACCCTGAGGCAGGGTCAGGGGTCAGGCTTCAGGGGTCAGGCTTCAGGCTTCAGGCTCCAGGCTTCGGGCTTCAGGCTTCAGGAATCGTTGCAGGAGAAATTCAGAAACCAAATTGAACCGAAGGCCCTGAGTCTGCCGCGCCTCCGGCGCCCTGGATGATGCGCGGACCCCTGACCACTCCGCCCTCACGGGCGGGGTTTTCGAGGGTCCACGTTGCGTCGATGCGCGCCTCGAAGAGGCGCTAAGCCAGTAGCACCGCCCGTGAGGGCGGGGGTTCCAAAGGTCCACGGAGCCGAGCGCCGAAGGCGCGGCACATCGTTCAATCCCACAAATAGCGTTCGTCGTATTTGACATGGTGTTTCTTCAAGAGCGCCAGAAATTCCTCCTGAAAGCTGCGGATCTTGTGATGGGCCTCCTGATTCTCGATGTACTCGATCAATCGCTGTTCGCCAGATTTGCTGACACTGAAGGCGCCGTATCCTTTTTGCCAGGAAAATCCCTTCGCGTTAGGGAATGTCTGATGAATCCAGCGTGAAGAATTGGCCTTCATGGCATTGGTCACATCGGCCAACGAAAGAGTCGAGCAAAGGGACGCATACAGGTGAATGTGATCACTGACTCCGCCAGCGCAGAGTAGTGTGCAATTCTTTTGCGCAAGAATTCCACCGATGTAGCTGTAAAGACGATCACGCCATTCGGGCGAAATTGACGGTTGCCGGCGCGCGGTACTCCACACGAAATGGGTTAATGAACAAATGTATTTTCCAGCCATGGCTTTGTGCCGGCGCTACGCGCCTCTGGTATTGGACCGATTCCCGATCCCCGCCCTCACGGGCGGGGCTACTGGCTTGGCGCCTCTTCGAGGCGCCTCCCCCTCGCTCCCATCCAACTGCTCAAGACTGCTGCACCTGTCGCGACCTAGGCACCCTCTTGCTTCCCTCCAACTGCTCAAGACTGCCGCCCTTTCGCGACCGAGGCGTCCCTCTTGCTTCCCTCCAACTGCTCAAGACTGCCGCCCTTTTGCGACCGAGGCGCCCCGCTTGCTTCCCTCCAACTGCTCGAGACTGCCGCCCTGTCGCGACCGAGGCGTCTCCCTCTTGCTTCCGTCCAACTGCTCAATACGGCCACGTCGTTCGCGCCCGATGACGGGCGCGGCTTCGAGTTGTGGTCGGCACACTATTACTGCGGACGTTAGTTTTGTACGACGAGACTTGTCAGGCTGGCGCCGGGGTGGGCTTGGTTAGTCCGCTACACTGTAGAAGGAGTTAGAAGCAGAGGAGACGGTATGAAGAAGAGCTTTATTTCGGCGCTCGTGGTAGTCGCGATTTCTCTGCCGTTGTACGCCGAGCTTCCCGAGAAAGCCAAAGACGAATTCGCAACACGATTTCAAAAATCCAAGAGTGAAACCGGCAAGACCTATGAGATCCGGCAAGTCGGAACTGTTCTGGTGACGGTCAAAGAAGATCTTCCCGCCGCGCTCGATCGACCGTCTCAGGCCGAAATCATGCCGATACGCCCCGATCAGACTACGGCAGGCCCGCAAGCGTCACGACGCGGTCAGGCCCGTGTCCATATCCGCAATGGGAAACTCAGCAGTAGCGATGTTGTCCACGATCTTCTCCTTCCAGTCGGCACATTGCTGGGAATCGTTGACATCGACTTTGCCCATGACAGCATCGTTTTGTGGGTTCGAACGCTCACAGATCACGAGCACGATCCGGAAGTCTTCGGCCGCGGTAAACGTGTCGCCGGCAGAGCGTCGTCCAAGATCCGCTTTTACGTTGACCCGAAGGTTCTCAAGGCGGGGGATCTGCCGGCCATCTATCGGATCATCGAAGAATGGGTCAGGCCGTATGACTCAATGGCGGCGGCCGAGATGGCTAGTCGGGAGATTGTAATGCGGAAGCCCTAGGAAAAATTGGGGATTGGGGAAATCCGCAATTCGAAATTGTGGTGATATTCAAAAATTGGGGATTGGAGATTGGGGATTGGGGATTGAATTTTGGATTGCCGATTGCGGATTGCGGAGTTGATTGGCGATTGTGGATTGGAGAATTGAGGATTGTATTGCGGATTCCTAATCGGCAATCCCAAATACAATCCTCAATTTTCCAATCGGCAATCGTCAATCAACTCCGCAATCCCAAAATCCCCAATCCGAAATTCAATCCCCAATCCCCAATCCCCAATTTTCTACTCTTCTAACCCTTTACCAAATAAACTTCACCGCCAGTTGGATGTGACGCGGGTAGGTGGCTTCCGTATTACCCGCCTCGTTTGGAAACATCGACCCGAAGTTGGAGCTATCCGGGTTGTTGTTGAAGTTGCGATTTCCAAACTGGTAACTGTTGGTAAGGTTGAACGCCTCAAAACGGAGCTGTACGCTGGTGCCCTCCGTAATGCGCGTCATCTTGTTAAGCGAGAAATCCCAGATCGGAATCGCGTGCCGTCGTAGCCGCCCGTCGCGGAACGGAGTGAAACGGGGCGCGAAATTGGGCGTCTTCAGGAAGTCGTAGCTGGTGCAACCGGCCGTGACGCTGTAGGGCTGCAGCGCGATGACGCCCAGGTCGTTCATGGCCGCGACGCAGGCTGCGCGGGTCGCCCCGGTGCCTGAAGTTCTGACTCCGAACACTTTGTGGGCATGCCAATCGATATTGTCGAGCTTGGCTTCGTTTACATAAATGTAGTTGCCGCTGTGGTCCCAGGGACGGCCTGACTGCCATTGCAGGATGACCGTGTTTTCCCAGCCGCCGATGATCCGGCCAACCACGCCGTTGGTGTTGTTGAAAAAGTGCCGGCCGGGACCAAAGGGCAACTGGTAGACGCCACCAAGCGTGAAGCGGTGCGGCCGATCCCACAGATACAGCCCCTGCTGCATGATGTTGCGCTGAACATCGTTGAAGCCCCAGCGCTCGATCTGTTTGGAGAATGTATAGGTGGCCGTCATGTTCAGGCTGTTCTTGGCTCGCTTTTCAGCCGTCAACTGCAATGCGTTGTAATAAATGGCGCCGTCGTTGCGGGTCAGCTCGGTGATTCCCCCGACAAACTGCGGATAGGGGCGCGCCAAATCAAACCGCGACAGCGTCGGCGCGGTGAAAGCCGTTGTTCCGCGGAACGCTTCGATGCCCTGAAATGGATTGGGCAATCGTTCGTTGCAAAACGCAGGGCTGCCCCCTTCGAGCGGGTTGCACTTCTGGCGAAAGGCCAGGTCGGGCTCATTGAACGGCCGGGTCGTTTGCAGCTTGCGCGTCCGGTTCCCGACGTAGGAAACCTCCACCTTGGACTCCCACGGCAACTCGTATTGGAATCCGAAGGAGAACTGATGGACATACGGGACGACGAAGTTCTCGCCGTCGAAATTGAAGCCGCGACCCATAAACGTCGATAATCCGAGCGAACTGCCTGGGGGCACCACGATTCCGGTCGGGAAGGGGTTGTTGATGCTGTTGGCTTCGCGCGGCGTGCGGCCGCCGTCAAGCGACCCGACGAATGGCGTATTCTGGCTGAAACCATTGTGCTGCAGGTAGTCGTTGCTGGGGTTGACGTAGTAGACACCCCATCCGCCGCGCATGACCAGTTTGTTGCGCAGCAGATAGGCGACGCCGACGCGGGGCTGGATGTTATTCCAGTCGATGTCGGACGCAATCCGCGGGTTGCCGTTAACGCCCGCGAACTTGATCCCTCCTTTGAGCGTGGGGACAGTCGGGAACTTGGTGCGATCGATCAATTTGTCCACCGGGTTGACCGAGTTGAGATCAAATCCGCGGTTCAACCGATTGTAGCGCTCGTTGGGCGAAATGTTCAGGTCCCAGCGCAGGCCGAGGTTGAGCGTCAGCCGGGAGTTGACCTTCCAGTCATCCTGGAACCAAGGCGCGTAATATGGAAACAGCGTCGTGGGAAAGAGGTTGAAATCGACTCCGCCGCCGCTGGGTGTGCCGAGCAGGAACGTGGCAATCGAGTTACCGCTGAGCGGGTCGCCTTGGTTGAACTGGCGCTGCGTAAATCCCCGGCTGGAGGTCAGGATGAATGGGTTGCCCATGTTGTTGGTGATGAACTGGGTCCAGCGCATGTCGACGCCGGCTTTCATCGAGTGCGAACCACGGATCTTCGTGATGTTGGGGTGAAAGGCCACCGTATTGGTGATATTCCGGCCGCGGGTACGTCCCAGGTACGTGTAGTCGCTGAACTCATAGCGCCCGAAGAGAGCCCCATGCGGGAGCTGATCGACCAGCGACTTCTGGAAACCGAGACTGGTCTTGTCGAATCCAAGATTGCCGCGGCCGAAACCGTCCTCTTCAAAGCGCCCGAATGAAACCCGCGCATTGAAGATAAAGGATGGTGTCAGCGTGCTGACGTGGTCGACGACGAAGGCATCATTGATTCGCTTGAAGGGTTGCTGGCCGCCCTGGCCGGGTCCCTCCAAAACGCCATTGTCGTTGCGGTCTTCGGTTCGATCGTTGGCCGCGTATCGAACAAAGAAGCGGTGTTTATCTCCGATGTTCTGGTCAATCTTGAGGACCCAGTTGTAGAAGTCATCAAACGCGATGTTGGGCGAGATGAGCAGGTTGCCCTGCGCATAGCCGCGGTCCGGGGAGTTCGTATTCGGCTTGGGCATAAACCCCAGGATCTTACGGGCAATCGGATTGATCCGGTTGGCGGGGATGATGTTGCCGGGAAACGCAGTACGCCGCCAGCCGCCCGGCACCGTCGAATCGGCGACGCCGGTATTCGGATCGTAGATGGCAATCTGACGTCCCTGCGCGTCAACCAACTTGCTGAAATCCCCATTGAGCATTTCCGGCTCGGGAACCGACAGGTTCAGCGGGCTGGGCACACCTTCGCGATAGCCCTCGTAATTGAACATGAAGAAGGTCTTATTCTTGCCGTTGTAGACCTTCGGAATATGGACGGGACCCTGCACCTGGAATCCATACTGATCGAGATAGTGTCCCGATCGTGGCGCGATTTCGGTGCCGTCGGCCCGGCGACCGCGCGCCTTGAGGCGGGAGTCGTTGGCATCCAGACCGCTACGCCGCGCAAACTCGTAGATGGTCCCGTGAAAATCGTTGGTCCCGCTACGCAGCGACACATTGATGATGCCGCCGGTCGTCTTGCCGTACTGCGCGTCGTAGGTATTGGTCATGATCTTGAATTCTTCGACCGAATCAACGGGCGGCACATAGGCGATGTTGTTGCCGCCGGCCTGGCCGTTGTTGGGCGCACCGTCCAGGAGAAATTCGTTGCCGCGCGACTGGCTGCCGTTGATCGTCCACTCCGCAATGGCGCCGTTGTCAAAAGGCCGCTGCCAGATCGCCGCGCCGTTGAAATTGACGCCAGCGACCAGAATTCCAAGCATGAACGGATTGCGCGCGTTCAGGGGAAGCTCGCGCACTCGCTGGTTGTCGATAACGCCTCCGCGATTGGCGTCGGCTGACTCCAACAGCGGCGTTCCGCCCGTTACGGTGACCTGCTCGCTGATCTCGCCAACTTCCAGCATGATATCTACGGTGGCAGCCTGACTGATGTTCAACTCGATCCCTTCACGCTGGTATTTCTTGAATCCCGGGAATTCGACCGAGATCGAATAGCTCCCCGGTTTCAAAAGGGACACCTTGTAATTGCCGGACTCGTCGCTCAACGAGGTGGTGACCTCGTTGGTGCCGATGTTCTTGACCTGGACTTCCGCGCCCGGAATGGCGGCGCCCGAGGCATCCAGCACGCGGCCAGTCAGCGATGCCCGAAAATCCTGCGCAAACCCCGCGAAGCAAAACAGAGTCGCGATCAAAGAGAAGAACATCGTTGTACGGAGAAATTTGTTCACGGCAGCCTCCACTAGACGTAGCGACACTTTGAATCGACTTTGGCCGTATTGTCGGAGCGGCACCCCAAGGTCGCGCTCGACACCTCTCGAAGACGTCTGACGCAAGAGAATCTATAGGCGGAGAGTAATACAGAGAGTAAAGCGTGTCAAACGGTTTAGTCAGGCTCCAGGGATCAGGCTTCAGGGGTCAGGGGTCAGGTCTAGCCTGGACGTGGCCGTGCTCGTCGACGTGCTCATGGCCGTCAACGGCCTTTTCCCCAAGAGCCGACAGGCCCGCGGCTTTCCGATCACGCATGTCCCAACCGTTTGGAGTCCTTGCGCACCCTGACCCCTGACCCCTGAAGCCTGACCCCTAGTCCCAGCCTTGCCCAACTGCAAATCGTCGCTACACTTAAAGCTGATCTGAAAGGAGATCCGGGGAAAGACCTGGATCGGATTTAGTTCTTTGATTTTTGCGTTTCTACTCGTGTTGCCGATCGCAGCCTCGCCCGCGGGGTGCGGCCTGCCAACTTTTTTCCGAAGCTGTCATCCAGCAAAGAACAAGAACGAGGTGTGACTGTTGAGCCAGCGCATATTTGTCCCAGTTGTCTTCGTGCTTCTAGCCTTTACTACCGGGAGGCTGGCCGCCGATAGTCCTTTGCCGGTAACCATTAGCGGCGGCGCCGAGCAGATCGTTAAGGCGGCCACGCTGGTGCGCCTGGAAGCCGTCGTCGGCTCGCCCTTTGCCAGCAACTCGGTCCGATATACGTGGACGATCTCTTCGGGGCCGGCCGGTGTGGTCTTCCAAGGCGGCTCCCGGGAGATCCGCGACTCGGCTGTGTCCAGAGCGATTGTCTCGGTGCCCCCCGAGGCGCTCGACCGGGATGTGACCGTATCGGTGACCGCGCGAGACGGGGAAAGGAGTGGCTCAACTTCGCAGGTACTGAAGATCCGCGGCCTCAACAGGCCGCCGCTAGCGAGCATTGAGTCGGGCTATCCGGTCCAGTTTCCGATCCGGAATGGAATGATTCTCTTTGTGCCGGCC
>JBPCNK010000076.1:0-4453 GCA_051001345.1 Acidobacteriota bacterium
TCGCCCATGCCGCCGGCGCCGAGCGCCGACAGGATCGTGTACGGGCCGAGGCGTGTGCCAGCGGAGAGGGGCATGGGCGAAGCTGATTCTAGCCGATCTTCGTCACGGAAACGGCGATTGAGGGAATTTCCGGGTCGCTCATCGCTGTAAGTCCTTCATTATCAATCAGGGTTGCTCGATTCGCGATGTAGTGTAGACCGTGGGCTTGTGGACAGGACTTGCCACCGGTCTGACCTTGGTAGCCGTCATGCTGATATGGGCTTGACGGCGGCGACTGCGTTGGATCGCCGCTACGCTGGGTAATGTGCTGCCACCGTTCAGTGCCGCGACCGAAGGGAGCGGGTCCCCGCCGACGACCTCCATGCCCTGAAGTGTAGAGTACTTTGTTGTGAAAAGTAAAATCCTTCGTCTAGGATGCTCGCCAGGGTAAGACAAATGACCTCCGACAAACCGCTCCCGTCGACGAGCCCAGTCGTCGGGCGTGCCTGGGTTGCCTTCTGGCTCTCGCTGGCGGCCCTCTGCTCCGATCTGCCGGCCGCCCACGCATCGCAGCAGAAGCAACGACCCAACATTCTTGTTATCTACGGCGACGACCTCGGCTGGAGTGACGTCGGGTTCAACGGGCGAACCGAGTGGAGGACGCCGAACCTGGACCGGCTGGCTCGCCAGGGAACCGTCTTCCGTCGCTGGTACACGGCGGCCGTAGTCTGCGCGCCCAGCCGCGCGGCTCTGATGACCGGCCGCTATGGCATTCACAACGGCGTCAGCGGTAACTCCGCCGACTTGCCCAGCGCCGAGATCACCATCGCTGAAGCGCTCCGGTCACACGGCTATGCCACGGCGCTATTCGGCAAGTGGCATCACGGCACTGCACGACCGGGACAAGCGTCCTATGTGCACCCGCTCGACCAGGGATTCGATGAATTCTTTGGTTTCACCAATGCCACGCACGCTTGGGAGAAATTCCCGACGGAACTCTGGTTTGGACGGGACAAGAAGCCGGTCCAGGGTTTTGCCGACACGCTTTTTACCGACCGTGCCATCGATTTTGTCGAGCGCCAGCGTGACCGGCCGTTTTTTTTGTACCTTGCTTACACAACTCCTCACTTCAACGTGGAAGCGACTGAGGCGGATCTGGCGGTTTACCGGGGAAAGTTTGCGGAAAAGGATGCCAATCGTCCGGTCAACGCAGCCTATGCGGCGATGATCACGCGGATGGACAGAGAAGTTGGAAGGATCCTTGCAACGATCGAAAAGCAGGGCCTTGCCCGGAACACGCTGGTCGTTTTTTCCAGCGACCACGGCGCGACATTCGAGACGGGCAATCAAGGCACATCGGCATATCACGACAGCAATCGGCCGTTTCGAGGCCAGAAGCGCACACTCTGGGAGGGAGGCATTCGGGTGCCGGCCATTGTGCGATGGCCCGGAATGGTTCCGGCCGGAAAAGTCTCCACCGACATTGTGCATATGATTGATGTGTTGCCCACGTTGCTGGCGGCTGCGGGGGCAGCACCCGATCCAGCCTGGCGCGTGGATGGCATCAGTCTGCTGGATGTGTGGCGCGGCCAGGCGACCGCTCCGCAACGCACGCTGTTCTGGGAATGGCGTGCCGAGGGCTATTACCAGCTGGCCGCTATGCGGGGCGATAAGAAATTGGTGGTTACCGGTGCTGAGGACTCAAAGCCAGAGCTATTCAACGTGGAGACCGACGCGGCCGAACGCCGCTCCATCTTCTTTGAGTTTCAACCGCTGGGCCGGCGGCTACATGAGGAACTGAAAGCGTGGTTGGCCAGTGAGACCGAAGAATCCAAGTGGGGCCGAACTGCGCGATGAAGCAGGCTTCAGGCTCCAGGCTTCAGGCCCCAGACTTCAGGCGCAATCCGGGGATCGATCTGACTTCTGTCCCGCACCCGCTCACTGACAACTTCCTTGTATTCCTGCCACTGTTCACTGGCCACTTGAATTCACAATTTGAGTTCCGCGCGGAGTTGCTGAACCCCGGCGACAAGACTCTGCAGCTTCTGGCGGGCGGCCCAGCGGGCCGTTTGGCTCAGGCCGCAGTCGGGCGCCAGGGAAAGACGATCAGGGGGAGCGTGCCGCAAACAGCGTCGCACGCGCGCGGCGACGTCTGCGGGAGTCTCAATGTAGTAGCTCTTGACGTCGATGATTCCGACGGCCGCATCTTTGCCTGCGGCCACGATGTGTTCAACCAGCTCAATCTCGGCAAACTCACGGCTAGCCATCTCCAGGTGGATTTCATCGACGGCCAGTTCGAGAAAAGCCGGAAACAGCGGCGCATAGCGGCGCGGGCCGACGGCGCGGCCCTTGTAATTGCCGAAGCACAAGTGCGTGGAAAGCCGGCAGCGACCTGAGATCGGTTCGACCGTGCGGTTGAACAATTTGACCAGCTGCGCTGCATCCTCGCGGTAGGCGTAGCAGCTCATGGAAGGCTCATCGACGGTGATCTCCGTGCAACCGGCGGCCAGCAAGGATTCCAGTTCGGCGCGGACGATCGGCAACAGTGCTTCGGCCAACGCCAGCCGGTCGGGATAGCGCTTGCAGGGCAGCAGCCGTCCGCTCAGCGTATAGGGTCCTGGGACGCTCGTCTTCAGCGCAGGACCGGATGGGGCCAGGCGGCGCAATCGTTGGAACTCTTCGACCGTTCCCAAGCCGCGTGGGGCGCGCAGTTCTCCCGTGACACGGTGCTTGCCGCGCTGATCGTGCGCCGGCGGCCCGAAATGTCGCGATACATCTGTGCCGGGTTCGATCCCCTCAAGAAAACCATAAAAGGAAAGGTTGAAGTCCAGTCGCGTCTGCTCACCGTCGGTGATGACGTCAAGTCCGGCAGCCACCTGATCATGTATAGCCGCAATGACGGCGTCCTCCTGAAGTTCAGTCTGATCTGCAGAACCAAACTGGTCCAGATGCGCGGACGCAAACTCGAGCCAGCCTGGCAATGGGTAGCTGCCGATGACCGTCGTGCGAAGAGGGCGCTGTTTCATAGCAGGTCGAGCATCTTAGCAGACAAAGTCGCGAGTCGCGAGTCGCCGGTCAGTCGACGCCTGACCCCTGTCAATCCGCTTTAATCCGATCAATCTGCGCAGAGTTTGAAAAAGTTATCGCAGCTTTGAAAAACCACTTGCCTGGCGGCCGGCGCTACTGCCTCATGATTTCTCAATGATGCAATTTCCTGACCCCTGATCCCTGACCCCTGACCCCTGTTTTATGATTAGATACCGGCCATGAGCGCGCCGCTTCTGGAAGGCAAGAACCTCATTATCATCGGAGGGACCAGCGGAATCGGTTTGTCGGCGGCGCAGGCCTTTGTCGCTGCCGGCGCGCGCGTCGTCGTGGTCGGACGGAAACCAGGCGCCGGATCGTTGGCTGAATTGGGAGATGTCGTGCGAGTTGTAGCCGGCGATGCGCGCCGTCCCGAGACTGCCCCCGCGGCCATCGAGGAAGCGACACGCGCTTTCGGACCTCTGGATGGTCTCTATCACGTGGCTGGCGGAAGCGGCCGGGAAATTGGTGACGGCCCGCTTCACGAGCTGAGCGATGAAGGCTGGGCGGCGACCCTCGACTGGAACCTGACGGCGCTGATGTTCTCCAACCGCGCCGCCGCCCGGCAGTTCCTTCAGCAGGGCAAGGGCGGAAGTATTCTCAACATCAGCTCTGTGCTGGGATTCTCCCCGTCTCCACATCATTTCGTCACGCACGCCTACGCAGCCGCAAAATCGGCTGCCATTGGTCTGACGCGTTCGCTGGCTGCTTACTACGCGCGCGATAACATCCGGTTCAATGTTCTGGCGCCCGGACTGGTACGGACTCCCATGTCGCAACGCGCCGCATCCAATCCAGCCATCGTGGAATTTATTCGGAGCAAACAACCCCTGGCTGGCGGCCGCATCGGCGAGCCATCAGATCTGGATGCGGCGGCCGTGTTTTTCATGTCGGATGGATCCCGGTTTACTACCGGCCAGGTGCTGGCCGTCGACGGAGGCTGGTCGGTCAGCGAAGGACAGGTCCGCGACTAATTACGAATTACGAGTTACGGAGGGACGAAGTACGAATTAGAGCAGGCAGCGTCGGGCCGTCCACGGAGCGCCAACAGTGCCGCGGCCGGAAGGCTGCGGGCTGGTAGAACGAAGGCGTCATGGAGAATCGTCGCGAAATGCGAAGGTTTCACTCATCAGTACTGCAGAGGACACAGAGGTTCACAGAGAAAACACATAGGGGTCGCACAGATCGGCGTTGTGGTGCTTTTTAGACACAGCTATTCGAGGAAAAGCGCAGAGGCACTTCAATTGAAACCTTTTCCACTTAAGGAAGAAGTACTTTAATTGCGCAGAGAACACAAAAGAGACGCATATTTGTTTACTCTGTGGACCTCTGTGCCTCTGTATTACCAATTGGTGAAATCTTGTTTTTTGAGCAAGATTCTTGATCTCGC
>JBPCNK010000077.1:0-15915 GCA_051001345.1 Acidobacteriota bacterium
TCGGGCAATCTGAAAATGGCCCACAACAACGTAGCGCGGATTAACACGGATTAAACGGATTAGGCGGGTTGGGTATGAGTTGAACTCATCAGCAATCAATCCGTGTTAATCCGTGTTAATCCGATTAATCCGCGCTATCTGATCATGCTCTTAAGCGGCAAGCACGATATCGCTCACAAAAACTATTGGGACGAGTTTTGTATCCTGGTCACAACACTCTTAATTTTTTTGACGCCGGTGATGGCGGCAAGCGGCGCTGCGGTTCTGGTTGGATCCAAGAAATTCACCGAGTCCTACGTTCTGGCGGAAATTGCCAAACAGACTTTGGAAAACTCAGGGCTGAAAGTAGAGCACCGGCCGGGCATGGGTGGAACGATCGTCCTGTGGCAGGCACTGCGCGGCGGCGCCATCTCGATGTATCCGGATTACACCGGCACGATCCGTGCCGAAATCCTGCAAGGCCGGGGAGGCGCATCCGAAGCGGAGTTGCGGGCGGCGCTGTCCCGCCACGGAGTCGGCATGACACGCCCGCTGGGCTTCAACAATACGTACGCAGTGGTGTTGCGGCGCGACACGGCCGCGCGCCTGGGCGTCACGGCGATCAGCCAGCTGAAAGGACATCCCGAGTTGCGGGCCGGTTTCACCCACGAGTTTCTCAACCGGAAAGACGGCTGGCAGCCTCTCCGGCTCCGCTACCGGTTCGATTTCGCCGACGTGCGCGGAATCGACCACGCGCTCGGTTACGCCGCGCTGGAAGCGGGCGACATCGATGTCAAAGACGCTTATTCGACCGACGCCAGAATTGCGCGGCACAACCTGGTGGTTCTCAAAGACGATGCCGAGTTTTTCCCCCGCTACGATGCCGTCTTTCTACACCGCCTGGACATCGATCCAGCCGCACTGGCGTCCTTGCAGAAGTTGGAAGGCGCGCTCGATGAGGCGATGATGATACGCCTCAATGCCGAGGCAGAACTCAAGAAGGACTACGCTCTGGCTGCCGCGCTCTTCTTTGGCGCGGGCAAGCAGCGTGAAGCCGCCATCGCGCGCGAAACCACGGCGCGGCGGATTGCGCGCTGGACCGGTCGCCATCTGGCCCTGGTCGGAGTCTCGCTGGCGCTTTCGATTCTGGTCGGAATTCCTCTGGGTATCCGGGCCAGCCGGCCGGGGCCGGTCAGCCAGGCGATTCTCAGCGTGGCCGGCGTCGTGCAGACAATTCCAACACTGGCCCTTCTGGCTCTGCTGGTTTCCATTCCCTTTCTGGGCATTCGTCCCGCTACGGCCGTCGTCGCTCTGTTTTTGTACGGACTGCTGCCGATCATCCGCAACACGGCGGCCGGATTGCAGGCCATTCCCGCCGGGCTGCATGAATCGGCCGCCGCGCTGGGCCTGGAGCCCAGGGCCCGGCTGCTGAAGATCAACCTGCCGCTGGCTTCGCGAACGATATTGGCCGGTGTGAAAATCAGCGCGGTGATTAACGTCGGAACCGCCACGCTGGCCGCGCTCATCGGCGCCGGCGGCCTCGGCGAGCCGATCCTCAGCGGTTTGAATTTGAATGACCATGCGACGATCCTGCAAGGAGCGGTCCCGGCAGCGCTTCTGGCTCTGCTCGTTCAGGGACTGTTTGATCTGCTAGATCACGTCTTGATTCCACGAGGTCTGCGCCTTTGAACTACGAAGTACGAGGTACGAAGGACGAGGTACGAAGGACGAGGTACGAAGGACGAACAACTCCGTAATTCGTAACTCTTCTTAATTCGTCCTTTGTTCCTTTGTCCCTCGTACTTCGTACTTCGCAACTTCGTCCTTCGTCCCAGTCCCTTCGCCCTTGTCCTTTGTACCTCGTCCCTCGTACCTCGTACTTCGTACCTCGTACTTCGTACCTCGTACCTCGTACCTCGTACCTCGAAGCGGACATCTGTCCGCGATAAGCCGGACAGATGTGAACTTCCCCAACGGCACAATTGAGTGTGTGCGCTGCTATCTGAAGTACTTCCATAACTTAGGTGATTTGTGCTTTCACTGGCGCGCTGCTTGCTAGTGGGTACCTCGATCGGAGTTTGCATGATTCAGGAAGCATCATCGATGGACCGCGTCGTAGCGGGGCGCAAGGGACTCGGCAGAAAATCGTGGATCTTGCTGGCGGCCGCCGTCGTTCTGATTATCGGCGCCATCATGTTGTATCCGTCCTTTAGCCGCTGGGCCGCCGCCGACCGATCGGTCGAGGCCGCGCGTTTGCGCATCGGTTCAGTCACGCGCGGTAATCTCCTTCGCGACGTGTCCGTGCAGGGCCAGATCGTAGCAGCCGATCAGCCCACGCTGGTCAGCCCCGCCCAAGGTGTCGTTTCGATCGTAGCCAGGGCTGGCGACGTGGTCACACGCGGATCGGTCGTGGCCCGCCTGGAAAGTCCTGACGTGCAGAATCGCCTCAAGCAGGAGAGATCGACGTTGCTTTCGCTGAAGTCCGATCTGGAGCGTCAGAAGATCACCACCAAACAGAACGATCAGCAGAACCTGCAACAAGTCGCGCTCCTTACGCTTCGGCTGGAGACCGGCGAACGGGCCATGAAGCGCGCCAAGAGTCTGGTCGACGAAGGTCTCGGAAACGCTGTCGACTACGAACGCGCTCAGGACGATGTCCGAGTCGTCACGCTGGAGCTGGCGCACGCCCGAGAGAAAGCGCGGCTGGACAAGGAAACAGCAGACTTTGAGATCCGCAGCCGTGAACTCCTCATTGAAAGACAGGTGCTCAATATCGGCGAGGCGGAACGCAAAGTCGCCGAACTTGTGGTCGTCTCGCCAGTCAGCGGATTGGTCTCGCGTGTTGACGCCAAAGATAAAGATACGGTTCAGCCCAATCAGCCGCTGCTGACCGTCGTCGATCTGTCGCGCTATCAGGTTGAAGTTTCCATCCCGGAAAACTACGCGGTTGAAATCCCTCTGGGAACCCCGGTGGCCGTTCAACATGACGGCAAGGAATACCAGGGCGTCGTCAAGTCGCTTTCACCCGAAGTCCTGGCCAGCATCGTCAAGGGAATCGTTGTTTTTGTCGGCGAGGCCCCGGCGGGACTCAAACAGAACCAGCGGGTCAACACTCGCCTGATTCTCGACTCGCGGAACGGCGTCTTGAAAGCTCCACGCGGTCCCTTCGTCGAGAGCCTGGGCGGCCGGCAGGTCTATGTCGTCGAGGACGGCATGGCAGTGCTGCGTCCGGTCACGCTCGGCGCCATCAGCGTAACCGAAGTCGAAATCCTCACGGGACTGGTCGAAGGCGAGCAGATCATCCTGTCGGACATGTCTCGCTTTGAAGGAGCCAGGACCATTCTGCTTAGGCAATGAGTCTGCCCGGCGCGTCCGGAGCCGCGACCATCAGGGACGGCCGGACTTACGATTGGGGATTGGGGATTGGGGATTGGGGATTGATTTTGGATTGCGGATTGCGGATTGGGGATTTATTGCGGATTGCGGAATTGGGCATTGGATGTGGACTGGAAATCAGTGCCGCGACGGCGGTGCCGCGACCGTAAGGGAGCGGGCAGACCGAAGCCGCAATCCCGTCTCTGGATAAATTTACAAGACTTCACAAACCACTAATTCAAAGGAGTTGCGATGCTGAAGATGAGCAAGATTTCGAAAATCTACCGCACCGACATGATTGAGACCCATGCGCTCAGCGAGCTTGACCTAACGCTCCAAGCGGGGGAGTTTCTGGCCGTCATGGGCCCGTCCGGTTGCGGCAAAACCACCTTCCTGAATGTCACCGGTTTGCTTGACACCTTCGAGCACGGCACCTATCTGCTCGACGACGTCGATGTCTCTGACCTCAGCGACACCCAGATGTCGCGCATCCGCAACGAAAAGATCGGCTTTATTTTCCAGAGCTTCAACCTGATCCCAGACCTCAGCGTATTCGACAACATCGATGTCCCGTTGCGCTACCGCAAGATCAAGGGGGAGAGACGCCGGGAGTTGATCGAACAGGCGCTGGCAACCGTCGGGCTGACCTCGCGCATGAAGCACCACCCGGCGCAGCTGTCCGGCGGCCAACAGCAACGCATCGCCATCGCAAGGGCGCTGGTGGGAAATCCAAAGCTGATCCTGGCCGACGAGCCGACCGGAAACCTCGATTCGCTGATGGCGCGCGAAATCATGGACCTGCTCGAGAGGATCAATCAGGAGGGCACGACCATCATCATGGTCACCCATGACCCGGAGCTGGCGGCACGCGCGGGTCGATCGATCCACCTGTTTGACGGAAAAGTCATCGAGCTGCAACCGGAGCGCGCGACGACGCTGTACGACGCTGCGAGCCCAAGACCGGCGACGACATGAAAGCAGGGGTCAGGCTTCAGGGGTCGGGGGTCAGGCTTCAAGTGGCAAGTGATCAGTGGCAGGAATACAAGTGTGGGCACAGGGCTCCAGCCCTGTGCCGCTCGATCGAAGGCGCAATCGAGTCTCTGGATAAACTTACAAGATTTCACAAATCACTAATCAACGGAGCCAGCCATGTTTCTTTACCTTCTGCGAATCGCGCTGAAAAGCCTGCGGCGAAATCCCGTGCTGTCGGCTTTGATCATCTGCGGCATCGGCCTCGGAATCGGAGTCTCGACGACGTTTGTTACGACGCATTATCTGCTGTCGGGCAACCCGATCCCGCACAAAGCCGAAGTTCTGCGGTACGTCGAGATGGACAGCTGGGACCCAGCCCGGGCTTGGGACGACGACAAACCGGAGGCTCTCCCCAATCAGATTACCTATCGCGACATGGTCGAGATCATGAAGAGCAACATTCCGACCTATCAATCCGGCATGTTCAAGGGGTCGGTTTTCGTCCACCCGCCGGCCCAGGTGGCGCGCCCCTACAAAGTCGTCGCCCGGATGTGCTTTTCCGATTTCTTCCCGTTGTTCGAAGTGCCCTTCCAGTATGGGCAGGGCTGGCCGCGCAGCGCCGACACAGGCCCCGAGCAAGTCGTCGTCCTCGACGATGAAACCAACAAGAAAATTTTCGGAGGGCAGAACAGCGTCGGCAAGATGCTGCGCGTTGAGGACCGGGAATTCAAAGTGGTTGGAGTTCTCAAACCGTGGCAGCCGCGTCCCAAGTACTACGATCCGCACAACGGCGCCTTCGAAAAGCCCGAGGAAATCTATCTTCCTTTTGAGATGCTCCGGCCGTGGGAGCTTCGCAGCGCCGGCAATAATTCCGGCTGGAAGTCCGACGGCGACACTTTCCAGGATCGCCTGGCGTCGGAATCCGTCTGGATTCAGATGTGGGTCCAGCTGGACACGCACCAACAGCGGGAGGCTTATGGCGACTTTCTTAACGCCTATGTCGAGGGGCAGAAGAAACAAGGACGGATGCTGCGACCCACCAACACCAAGTTGCTGGGAGTCATGGAATGGCTCAAGGACCGAGGCGTGGTTCCCGAAGAAGCGACCAGCCTGATGGTGATTTCGTTGTTGTTTCTGGTCGTCTGCGCGCTGAATCTGATTGGGATCCTGCTGGGCAAGTTTCTAGCGCGCGCGCCCGAAGTGGGAGTGCGGCGCGCGTTGGGCGCCAGCCGAAAAACGATTTTCCTTCAGCACATTATTGAATGCGAGGTGATTGGAATCCTGGGGGGAATCCTGGGAATTGTTTTTTCGCTGCTGGGTTTGTGGGGCATCAACAACATGTTTGAGGAAGATTTCGCATTCAAGCTGGACGTCAACATGCTGGCGGTGGCCGTGGGACTGGCGCTGGTGGCCGGCTTGATCGCGGGTCTGTATCCGGCCTGGCGCATCTGCTCGATCCCGCCGGCTGTGTATTTAAAGGAACAGTAATCATGACCGAACCGCGACCGATGACCGAGCCGCGACCGTAAGGGAGCGGGCAATCAGAGGCAACCAATTCCGAACCGGAATGCGACCAGTGGCCTGGGACGTCTGAATTGGCGCCAACAACATTGATCCGCGTCCGTGGGGCGACTATGGGAAAAGTGGGGCCGATTTTTGACCGGCTTCACCACAGAGACACAGAGGACACAGAGGAACACAGAGAAAAGCTGGCTTACTAGTCTTATGAACTTCGATCGCAGCACCGATGGACTGCCTCAGTAGGTTCGTTGAGATGCATACTTTGAATTACGGACAGTCGGTCGTTTGTACGAAGTTTTCCTCTGTGTTTTCTCTGTGTCCTCTGTGTCTCTGTGGTGAAGCCGCTTTTCACTGCACCGCAAAGCGTCACTAGGATCAATGCTGCTGGTATCAATTCAGATGTTACAGTCCACCAGGAACCCAAGAGGAGACACACCATGGAATTCGGACCCATATTCAGAACGCTGACACGCAACAAGACGCGTTTCATTCTGATCAGCATCGAGGTCGCCCTCACGCTGGCCATCGTCGTCAACTGCGTCAACATGGTGCTCAGCCAGCGCAGGCAGATGATGCGGGAGACGGGAATCGACGAGGCCAACATCATCACGATTGTCAGCCAGCCTTTCGCGCCTGATTTTAAGGACAAAGGGTACATGGACAACGCGCGCAAGGCCGACGTCGAACTGTTGCAGTCGCTGCCCGGAGCTAAGGCTGCCGCGGCGATCAGCGCTTTCCCACTGAGCGGATCGGGCAGCAGCACCGGCTACAAGCCTCTCGGAGCTAAAATCAACTCCATCGGGACCGGTTACTTTGAATCCGGAATGGACATACTGAACTCGCTGGGCGTGCGATTGATCCAGGGACGCAATTTTACTTTGGACGATTTTCACGAGGCCAAATCCAAGAACATCATCGTTACCAAAGCGTATGCAGATAAACTCTTTCCGGACGGCAATGCGCTCGGCAAACAGGTGCAAGGGCGCACGGCCGAAAACCCGCACACGATTATCGGCATTTGCGAGACATTGACCGGCTCCTGGCCCAACTGGCCGAATGCCCGGCATGTCACCTTCTTTCCCGACAAACCGGGCGACTCAAACTGGGGGCTGCGTTACGTCGTGCGCACCGAACCGGGCCAGGTCGATGATCTGATCAAGACGATCGAAGGCAAGATGCTCGCCCTCAACGGCGGCCGCAATGTAAAACTTGAAACGCTGGCCGAAGTGAAAGCCGAAACGTATCAATCCAATCGCGCGATCATCACGATGCTCAGTGCCGTCATCGGCCTGCTGGTCTTTGTCACGGCGCTCGGGATCGTCGGTATCACGTCGTTTTCAGTCACCGAACGGACACATCACATCGGCACGCGCCGAGCGCTGGGAGCGCGCAGGGTCGACATCCTGCGTTATTTTCTTCTGGAGAACTGGATTATCACAACGCTCGGTTTGATTCTCGGCGTGGGAGCGACCTATGGACTCAACTATGCCCTGGTGAGTTGGGTCGATGGGGAAAAGCTCGACTGGCGGCTGGTGGTAGCCGGGGTGGGGATTTTGTGGGTCACAGGCTTGCTGGCGGCGCTGACACCGGCCGCGCGTGGCGCCCGCGTTTCACCCGCCATCGCCTCGCGGCCAGCTTAGAAACAGGGGTCAGTGGTCAGGCGTCAGGGCATTGCGGATTGCGGAATACGACGCGCGGCATACGGCATACGGCCGCCGGCATACGGTCCGGCGCAGCTTGAGATTGTGGATTACGAGTTGGCGAATAGATACTATGGCATCGTCTGTCGATTCACGACCCTGACCCCTGACCCCTGACCCCTGAAGCCTGAAGCCATGACCAAAGTTCTTGTCGTCGACGATCAACCCGCTGTCTGCAACGCGCTGAAACTTCTTTTTGAAATTCACGACATCGCTTGCGTGACGGCTGCCAGCCCCGCCGAGGCGCTGGCGCGCCTGAAAAACGACGACATCGGCATCGTCATTCAGGACATGAACTTCGCCCGCGATCGAACCTCGGGTGAGGAAGGCGTCGAACTATTTCGCCAGATCAAGCGGCACGATCCGGACCTGCCTGTTCTCCTGCTGACGGCGTTTACGTCCTTGGAGACGGCTGTGACGCTGGTCAAGGAAGGCGCCGCCGACTATCTGGCCAAGCCCTGGGACGACGAGAAGCTGCTCACAAGCGTCCAAAGTCTCCTGCGCTTCCGTCAGTTCCAGATGGAGAACGGGCGAGCCGCTCCGACCGCCAAGTACGATCTTTGCGGCACGGTCTATGCCAGCGAAGCGATGCACCGGGCAGTCTCCCTGGCCGCTACTATCGCGCGATCGGACGTCCCTGTCCTGATCACCGGCCCAAGCGGATCCGGCAAGGAAAAGCTGGCCGAAATCATCCAGGCCAATTCGGCCAGGCGAGACGCTCCCTTCGTCCGCGTCAACGTCGGCGCAATCCCCGACGACCTGATGGAAAGCGAGTTGTTCGGAGCCGAGCCTGGCGCCTACACCGGATCGCGGAAGCTGCGCATCGGGCGCTTCGAAGCGGCTCACGGCGGCACGTTGTTTCTCGACGAAGTCGGAAACCTGTCGCTCAACGGGCAGATCAAGCTGCTCCGCGTTCTGCAGTGCGGCGAGTTTGAGCGGCTCGGCAGCAGCGCGACCCGCAAAGTCAACGTACGGACGTTAAGCGCGACAAACACAAACCTCATCGACGCGATCGCCGCCGGGCGCTTCCGCGAAGATCTCTACTTTCGCCTGAACGTTGTGGAGATTGCCGCGCCTCCGCTGTCGGAACGGCTCGACGACATTCTGCCGCTGGCCGAACATTTTCTCGCGGAGTTCTGCGACCCGTCCTCTGGTCCGGTTATACTCAACGCCGAGAGCCGTCGCACGCTGGTCACGCACCGTTGGCCCGGCAGCGTACGCGAGTTGCGCAACGTGATCCAGCGCGCGGTGCTGACCCGCACAGGATCGACGATCACGCCCGAGAACCTGGGCCTGCGGCTGGACCCAAACGCGGCGGCCGGGGCCGCCAGCACAGGCTCTCGAGCGCCCTCGTCGGCAACCAGCGCGAGCGGCGGCAGCGAGCGTGACGACACGGTGTCGGCAGAAGAGCGGGCGCGCCTGGAGGAGATTTTGATTCGAGCCGGAGGCGTTGTGTCCGAGGCGGCCTCGCAACTTGGCATCAGTCGCCAGGCGTTTTACCGAAAGATGGAAAGGCTTGGCATCACGCTGGAGCGCCGCCCGAAGGGATAACCGTTGACGCGCTCGTCCCGATTGCGTCTGACGCTGTCTGGAAAAGTGACGGCGATCTTTGCCGCGGTTTTGATCGTCACGGCCGCCGCGACAGCGGCGATCGTTCATTTTGTTACCCAGCCGTGGCTGGTCTTCCTTTTGGCGCTGGCGATTGGTTTCCCCCTGGGCGCTTGGCTGCTCAATCGCCTGATGCGGCCCACGCGCGAGGCCTTACGCGTCCTGACCGACGGAATCGGCAGCTTCAAGGATCGCGACTACAGCGTGCGCCTGGCGCCGGCGCGCAACGACGAACTAGGGCGCCTGGTCCATCTCTACAACGACCTGGGCGACCTGCTGCGCCAGGAGCGCAGCGCCTTGTACCAGAAAGAATTGATGCTCGATACGGTGCTGCAGAGCAGCCCGACAGCCATGATCTTGACCAATCCGCTCGAGCGCGTTGTTTTCAGCAATCGATCGGCCCGCCAGCTTCTCTTTGCAGGAAAGAAAATGGAGGGTCATAGTTTCCGCGAAGTTCTGCAAGGCTGCCCGGCCCGGCATGCGGGCGCTGCTCGAGGACGACAAAGACGCTCTATTCACCGTGGAGACTTTGGGCGAGCAGGAAACCTATCATCTGTCGCGACGGCTTTTTCATTTGAATGGCCAACGCCACTATCTCCACTTGATCCAGCGCCTGACGCGTGAGCTCAGCCGGCAGGAAGTCGAAGTATGGAAAAAAGTCATTCGCGTCATCAGCCACGAGCTGAATAACTCTCTGGCGCCGATCTCATCGCTGGTCCATTCCAGCCGGATCATCGCGGGCGATCCGCGCCATGCCCACCAGCTGGAGACCGTCTTTGAATCGATCACCGAGCGGCTCGATTACTTGAAGACGTTTCTGGAGGGATACGCGCGCTTTGCCCGTTTGTCGCGTCCCCGCAAACAGGCCGTCGACTGGCAGCCCTACCTGGACCAGCTTCAGCAGTTGTATTCGTTCAGACTCGAGGGCAAGTTGCCCGCTTTGCCGGGCCACTTCGATCCGTCGCAGATGCAGCAGGTACTGATCAATCTCCTCAAGAATGCCCTGGAGGCCAGCGACGGCCAACCCGACGTCTGCCTGCGCGTTGACTCGACGCCGGAGCGCGGCGTTCTGATCCTGGTCATGGACCGCGGCCGCGGTATGGAAGAAGAGGTTCTCAAACAGGCCCTGCTTCCCTTTTACTCAACCAAGCAGACCGGCACGGGCCTGGGACTGCCGCTGTGCCGCGAGATTGTGGAAGCGCACGGCGGCCGGCTGCAAATTCAAAACCGCGAAGGCGGCGGTACGATGGTGGCATGTTTCCTACCGCCGCGATGAGCCTAGGCTTCAGGCTTCAGGCTCCAGGGCCGCAATCCGCAATTCCCTGAAGCCTGAAGCCTGGAGCCCGGGGCCTGGGAGGAGGCGGGTCGTCTGGATCGCGCTTGCGATCGTCTGCCTTGCGGCATGCGCTGACGCCCACGGCGAGTGGGTCATTGGCTTGTACACGGGAGCCAATAGGACAATCGACGGGCGACTGGATGTCGAAATTCCGGCCTCCAATACGAATCTGCGTCTGCGCGACGTGGCTTGGGAAGGGAGGGCGCTACACCGGCCTCTCTATTATGGCGGCAGGGGCGCCGTCTATCTCTGGAAGCTGGGACGATTTGAAGTTGGCCCGGAGTTCGAGTTCATTCACATGAAGGTTTTCCTGAAGACCGAGCGCCAGGCGTCCGCCTCCGGTCTCCTGCTGGGAGTCCCGCGATCAACCGTTCGAGTCGACGAAGTCTTTGAGAGCTTCTCGATCTCGCACGGCGTCGATTTGTTTCTGCTGAGCGCTGCGGTGCGGCGTCCGTTGGCTCACGGTCGACTGCTGCTTGTGGGACGTTTTGGCGCCGGCGTCAACATTGCCCACTTTGAGAGCAAACCGCGCGGGCTGCCTTACTTTGAGCATGATCGTTTCGGAGGGTTGGTCTATCACGCCGCCGGTGGCCTTGAAGTTCCCGTTGCCGGTCATTTCGGCGTGCTGCTCGAATACAAGTTCACATCGGCCGACCCCCGCGGACCCCTGGTTTCCGGCCATGCCAAAGCCCATCTGGATACCCACCATGTAATCGCCGGCATCACCCTGCGTTGGTAGGCTTCAGGCTCCAGGGGTCAGGCTTCAGGGGTCGTGGACGTGATCGTGCTCGTGGACGTGCTCGTGACCGTGGACGTGCTCGTGGCCGTCAATTGGATTGCCCTGGTTCGTGTGATTGCTCGCAGCTGACGCACAGCCCTTGCGTCTCGCTTTTACCAAAATCCTCAGCCCCATGCCCCTCAATCCGCAATACAATGACTTTTCTTCACTGCCAGGAGCATGCCATGAGACGACTCACCCAATCGGTCCTGATCTGTGCCGTGTTTGTTATCGGATTCGCTCTCTCCAAAGCCAACGACCGCGCAACGCTGCTGACTACCGAGACTTTCCTGGAGATGGAAACGGTCAGCAGCCCGAATATCTCTCCAGACGGAAAGACGATTCTGTTTACACGCGGCTGGAGAGACAAATTCAAAGATCAAGAGCGCAGCAATCTGTGGATCGCCGACGTCGATGGCGGACGCATCCGCGAGCTGACGCACGGAAACTGGCGCGACACATCGCCGGTCTGGTCGCCCGACGGCCGCCGCATTGCCTTCCTGTCGGACCGCGACATGACTACGCAAATTCACGTCTTGTGGCTGGACACTCGAGAAGTCGCGCAACTGACCCACCTGGAGCGTAGCGCTTCGAATCTGCAGTGGTCGCCCGACGCAAAGACGCTGGCGTTTACCCAGGAAGTCCCCGACAAGAGTCCGATTCTACAGATCAAACTTCCCGAGCGGCCTGAGGGCGCGCAATGGGCTAAGCCGGCGGTCATCGTCGACCGCCTGTCGTGGTCGCGCGACGGCACCGGCCCGATCCCCAAGGGGTACTCCCACATCTATACAATCGACGCGACGCTGGGCGGCACGCCCCGGCAGATCACTTCGGGCAATTACAGCCATTCAGAGCCGGAGTGGTCCTCGGACGGAAAGACGATTTTCTTTTCTGGCATCCGCAAGCCGGAAGCGGAGTATCTGCGCGGCAACAGTGAGATTTACGCGGTGGATCTGGAAACACTCGACGTTCGCACCCTGACCGACCGCAACGGACCGGATCGCGGCCCGGTTTGTTCACCCGATGGGAAATGGATCGCCTACACCGGCTACGACGACAAGCGCTACACCAATCATCTCTCGAATCTCTATTTGATGGATCGCGCCGGCGGCAGCAAGCGCGCCTGGGGCGAGGGATTTCCCAGTTCGCCCCAGCAGATCATCTGGGCACAGGACGGAACTGGCGTTTATTACCTGATGGCTGAGAAGGGTTCCTCCAATATTTATTTTGCTTCACTGGAAGGCAAGCCGCGCAAGATCAGCGAAGGCGTCCACATCTTGAACGGCCTTTCCATCGCCCGCAACGGCCAGGTGGCGTCAGTGCGAACTTCGTTCAAACAAGCGCCTCACCTGGTGACATTCACTCTGAGCCGTCCCGCCGACGTCAAGATCGTCGCCGACGTGAACCAGGATGTCCTGTCACGCGTGAAACTGGGCGATGTCGAGGAGTTGTGGTTCAACTCCAGCGACGGGCTGAAGATTCAAGGCTGGCTGGTCAAACCGCCCGACTTTGATCCGGCGAAAAAATATCCGCTCCTTTTGTTTATCCACGGCGGACCCTGGTCGATGTACGACGTCGGGTTCAGCTGGCCGTGGCAGAACTTTGCCGCCAACGGGTATGTGGTGCTCTACACCAATCCGCGCGGCAGCACCGGCTATGGTCAGGATTTCGTCAACGGGATTCAGTATTCGTATCCCGGAAAGGACTACGACGACCTGATGGCCGGCGTCGACGCGGCCATCGCCAAGGGGTTCATCGACGAGCGCAATCTGTTTGTCTGCGGCGGAAGCGGCGGCGGCGTGCTGACGGCTTGGATTGTCGGGCATACGGATCGTTTCACCGCGGCCGTCTCGATGCGCCCGGTGATCAACTGGCACTCCTTTGTGGGAACGACCGACGGGGCTTCGTGGTACGACCAGTTCCAGAAATATCCCTGGGAGGATCCCAACGAATACGCCGTCCGTTCTCCGTTGCACTATGTCGCCAACGTCAAGACGCCGACGATGGTGATGACAGGAGAGGCCGATCTTCGCACGCCGATGGCGCAAAGCGAGGAATACTACCGCGCGCTGAAGCTGCTCAAGAAGGAGACGCTGCTGGTCCGCATGCCGGAAGAATTCCACGGCTGGCGCCGTCCGTCCCACCAGCTTCTGCGACAGCTCTACCTGCAGGCCTGGTTTGAAAAATACAGAAAGAAGTGAAATGTCGATCGGAGGTTGGAGACCCCGCTTCGCTGCGACTAGTGGCCTGTAACATCTGAATTGGTAGCAACAACATTGACCGCCTCCGCGGGCGGCTATGGGAAAACTGGGGCAGATTGTTGACCGGCTTCACCACAGAGACACAGAGGACACAGAGGAACACAGAGAAAAGCGAGCGAATGAGTTTTATGAACTTCAATCGCAGCACGGAGGACTGTCAGAACAAGTCCGTTGACATGCATAGTTAGAATTACATGCAGCCGGTCGTTGGTACGACGGTTTTCTCTGTGCCTTCTCTGTGTCCTCTGTGTCCTCTGTGTCTCTGTGGTGAAGCCGCTTTTCACTGCACCGCAAAGCGTCACTAGGATTAGTGTTGTTGGTATCGATCCGCCTCAGGACGCGATCGTGGTCGTGGACGTGATCGTGCTCGTGGACGTGATCGTGCTCGTGCACGCGCTCGTGGACGTGGACGTGGTCGTGGACGTGGTCGATTACCCCGTACCCTTCCGGGTACGGCACTGACATCGGCGGAACCTCCTAAGGCTGCGTCTTTTTCATCCGGGGTGATGAATCCCCGGATTCATAAACGCTGTGGTGAAGCCGTTTTTCACAAGCACCGCAGAGGGTCACTATCAATGCTGCTGGTATCAACTAGGATGTTACAGTCCACTAGTCGATCGGAGGGTGGTGGCACCGGCTTCCAGCCGGTGGCTTTTTTGAGGGTTCGGCAACCCGGCCCCCCGCGACCCTTGAACCACCGGCACGACTGCGACATAATGCGCACACCACCACCGAGGAGGACACTATGGCATCCAACCCGTCAGCTCCAAAACAAATCACCTGGATCATCTGTCTCGTTCTGTACGTGGTCGCGCTGCTGTCCCACTTTGCAGTGATTAGCCCCGGCGGCGACGTGGCGACATGGTCGTGGATCATTGGTTTTGGTCTTCTCCTCATCGCGGTTCAAGTGCGCGGGCTGTAGATTAGAACCCGTACTTCAAAGCAAACTGAACACGTCGCGCGCCGGAGGTTTTTGATACCCTCCCCAAAAATGCGTTGTCGAAGCGTATCGGGCCGGGATTCGCCAGCCCGGATCCATGAGGCATACTGTTGCGCGACTCGAACCAATGCCTTCATCAATCGATGACCTGTTGACTCACGGCCTGCAGCAGTGCCACGGCCGTGAACTGCTTTTTCTTCCAACGTCGCTTAATCTGAGACCAAAGCCAGAATTTCTGGAAGAACGCTACGCTCTGTTCCGAAGGGCCGGGTAACCGTGCGCGGCTACGTCGGCAACACCGATTTTGACTGGTATCAATTTTTGAAGAGCCAGTCCGACCTTGACGAGGTCAATTTCTGGCAACCGTCAGGACGACATCAGTTTCAGGCGGTCCCTGCAGGAGCACCATTCTTCTTCAGGCTGAAGAAGCCCTACTACGCGATCGCCGGTTTCGGCTTTTTTGCTCGCGGTTCGATCTTACCTGCGTGGCTTGCATGGGAGGCCTTTGAGCGAGCCAATGGCGCGCCCGACTTTGCGACTATGGTCACCAGAATTGCTAAGTACCGCGGCCGGGCCAACCAGCAGCCAACAGGTCAGGAACAGGTCGGCTGCCTGATGATCTCCGAGCCTGTTTTTTTTGAGGAGCACGAATGGATACTTCAGCCCGCTGATTGGAGCTCTCCGATCGTTCAGGGAAAAACCTATGACTTGACTGTCGGCGAAGGCCAGCGCATTTACGAACAGTGCATCTATCAGGCAGCCCTGCGCAGAGAAAAGATGATCGAAGTTGTGGTTGATCCCCCACGTTACGGTAGCGAGCAGATCATACGACCGCGACTTGGGCAGGGCACCTTTCGCGTGGCCGTCCTGGATGCTTACGGTCGGGCTTGCGCCGTCAGCGGCGAACATTCCCTGCCGGTCCTCCAAGCGGCCCACATCAAACCCTATTCGGCCGAAGGCCAGCATGAAGTATCGAATGGCATCCTGCTTCGCGCCGACATCCACCGCCTCTTCGACATGGGGTATGTCACGGTGACTCCAGAACACCGATTCGAGGTCAGTCGCAGACTGAAAGAGGACTTCTCTAACGGTCGTACGTACTATCCAATTCACGGACAGCCCATTCGATTACCGGCCAATCCGAAAGAGTATCCAGAGCGCAATCTATTGGATTGGCACAACCGCGAGAAATTCTTGGGCTGAGTCCAGGCGACGACGAATTACGAATTACAAGTTACGAATTACATCGTCCTACGCCCGTTTTGCTCAAAGAGGAAGGCCGTCGGCTTTAGGAAGTTTCAGTGCCGCGACCGTAGTGAGCGGTGACTATCGAGTTGTTTCCACGCGCATCAATATCACCGCTCTCTTCGTTCGGTACGCCAGGAAAAGCCTGGCTGATCTAGTGCGGTGAAAGGACCACATCATGTAATTGCCTGTTCGAAACG
>JBPCNK010000078.1:0-30704 GCA_051001345.1 Acidobacteriota bacterium
GGTATTCGCCGATCGAATCCAACAATTGCTCAGCGCCGACCGCCAGGAGCCGCCCTTTGTCGGAATCCTGTCAAACGGAGCGAGCGGCAACATTAACAATATCGATTTCAGGCAGAAGCGTCCGCCCGATCCGCCTTTTTCGAAGATGAAGGCCGTTGCCAACGACGTCGCCGCCGAAGCGCTGCGGGTTTCCAGAAGCATCCGCTATCACGACTGGGTTCCGCTGGCGGTCCGTCAAACCGAAATCGAGTTGGGCGTGCGCCGCCCGACAGCCGAGGAGCGGGATCGCGCCGGGCGGATCATGGCCCATGCACCGGGACCCTCCCTGCAGACCGTCGAAGAGATCTACGCGCGGGAAACGCTGATGCTGGGCGAGTATCCATCGAAAGTTCCAGTGATCCTGCAGGCGCTGAGGATCGGCGACCTGGCAATTGCCGCCATCCCCTGCGAAGTGTTTGTCGAAATCGGCCTTGAAATCAAAAAAAAGAGCCCGTTTGTCACAACCTTCTCGACATCGCTGGCCAACGGCTACAACGGCTATCTTCCGACTCCCGAGCATCACCGCCTCGGCGGTTACGAGACGTGGAGGGCGCGGTCCAGTTACCTCGAGGTGGATGCCTCTCCCAAAATTGTGGAGCAACTACTCGAGTTGCTACAGCAGCTCAAGAAAGAGTCGCCAGTCGCCAGTCGTCAGTCGCCAGCACTGCCGCGACCGTAAGCCTGGGTTATTCATAAAATAAAAAGCCTAGTCACGAATTACACGAATTTAACGAATTATCACGAACGCGGATTCAGACTCGATCACCGTTGCGGGCCAAGCAGCTAAACTGCAGGCTTTTTTCGTGTAATTCGTATCATTCGTGTAATTCGTGACTAAGCTTTTTTTCCAATTTGCCAAGGTTTTCCGATGCCGGAAAAGTCCAAACGGTGTGGTGAATGCTTTTTTTCTCTTCGGAGATTCATGAATTGCTGAACATCCGATATTCAGTGATGTTCTTCGCCGCCGGTCTTCTGCTGTTCGGCGGCTGCCGGACAAAGGCCCCGGGACCGCCTTTTTCACCGCAGGATGCGTTGACGACTTTCCGCCTTCCGGAAGGATTCCGAATCGAGCTGGTGGCCGCCGAGCCCGATGTGGCCGACCCGGTCGCGATGGCGTTCGACCCGCAAGGACGGATCTATGTGGTCGAGATGGTCGACTATCCGGACGAAAGAAAGCCCGGGGGGCGAATCCGTCTGCTCGAAGACCGGGACCAGGACGGTCGCTTCGAGACGAGCTCCATTTTCGCCGACGGATTTCATTTCCCGACGGGAGTCATGTCTTGGAAGGATGGAATACTTGTCGCAGCAGCGCCTGATATTTTCTACGTGGTTGACACCGACGGCGACCATCGCGCCGACAAGCGACAGGCTCTCGTCTCCGGATTCAATCCGTTCAACCCGCAGTTGCGCGTCAACGGACTGTTGTATGGGATCGACAACTGGATCTACGGCGCCTATCCCAAAGTTGGGCCTTCGCGGCGCAATCCTGAGCAGTTCGGCCAGCCGGGCCGACCGCTGCACTTTCCGGATCACCCGGAAGTCCCGCCCGTGGACGTTTCGCCGCTGGGCACCGATTTTCGCTTTCGACCCGATCAGCTCAAGATTGAGTCGGCAGCCGGGAATTCCCAATACGGGAATACGTTTAACGGACGCAATCACCGCTTCGGGCTCTGGAACAACAATCACATCCGTCACATGGTCATCGAGAGCAAGTACCTGGAGCGTAATCCCCACCAGAGCGTCGCCTCGTCCATGCAGTTTCCTTCCGACCACGAGAATCAGTCGATCGTCTACCCGATTACGGAACTCCCGATTTATATCCACGAGTCGCAGGTGGGGATGTTCACATCGGCTTGCGGCAACACGGCCTACACCGGAGGAAATTTTCCGGCCCCGTACGACCATTCCTACTTTGTCTGTGAACCGCTTCACAACCTGGTTCACGGCGACCTGCTCGAGCCCCGCGGCGCTACCTACGTCGCGCAACGTCCATTTGACAAGATCGAGTTCCTGGCTTCGACCGACGGCTGGTTTAAACCAGTCTTCACAACGGTGGGACCTGACGGCGCGCTCTATGTTGTCGACTACTACCGCAAGTTTATCGAGCATCCTGATTACGTGCCCGAAGGGATGGAAGGGAAGTTCGACTTGCGCGCGGGCGCCGGCAAAGGCCGAATTTACCGCGTACTGCACAGCAGCAGCAAAGCGGTCGCCAAGCCCCGGTTGAAAGACGCCAGTTCCGCAGAGTTGGTTGGCCAATTATCCAATTCGAATCTGTGGTGGCGAACGACGGCGCAGCGGCTGCTGGTCCAACGGCAAGATCAGTCTGTGGTTTTGCAACTGGAGTCGCTGGCTCGCCAGTCCGATGTGCCGGAGGGTCGAGCCCACGCATTATGGACGCTGCAAGGATTCGGCCGGCTGACAGCCGAACTGGTCGAGGCGGCCCTGACCGACCCAAGCCCGCTGGTTCGCGAGCAGGCCATCCGCCTTTCCGAGCAAGTGACCTCTGCGACAGTTCGGCAGAAGCTGCTCGGCATGACAGATGATCCCGATGACCGCGTTCTTTTCCAGTTGGTCTGTACGCTGGGCAGCAACGTCGATGAGCCCGCCCTAGCCGCGTTGACGAAAATCACGCTCGGCCATATCGAGGACTCGTGGTTCCAGATTGCGGCGCTGTCGGCAGCTCCAGTCGCGGGCAGCGCCTGGTTTCGAGCAGTCGAGCGGCGGCCCGGTTTTCTGTCCAGCCCCTCGAAGGGAAAGGACGACTTCCTGCGGCGCATCGCCTCTATCGTCGGCGCCAAACGGGACGACAGCGAGGTGTCGGCTCTGCTGGCTGCCGTCAACCGCCCGGCTGGCGCAGACTGGTGGCGCGTGGTGACGCTGGCGGGACTGGCCGAGGGGATCCAGCGCAGCGGCCGCAAGCAGGCTGCGTTGTCACACGCAGCTCAGAACACCCTCTCCGAGTTACTCGGCGCTTCCCCGCAGGTCGTGTCTGCCGCGCTGGATGTGATCGAGAAGACGACTCCGCCCAACTTGCCGCGACTGAAAACTGCAATCCAGCGCTCCGCCGCCGTCGCCCGCAATGAGAAGGAGCCGCTGGAAGTTCGCGTCAACGCGGTCCGGCTGCTGGGCCTGGATCGATCGAGCAGCACCCTGACCCTGCTCGACCAGCTGCTGGTATCGCAACAACCCACCGCGATTCAGCGCGCGGCTGCCCAATCCATGCTGGCGCACGGCAGCTCGGCCGCTGCTCAGATCCTGGTCGACAAGTGGAAGAATTTTCCTGTGCCTGTCAGTGAAGCCGTCTGGAGCGCATTCGGGCGGAACACGCAGCGGCTGGGCCTGCTGCTCGATGCCGTCCAGGCCGGCAAACTTCCGCCGTTCAGCTTCAACGCCACGCGAGTCAATCAACTGTTGCATCACAACGATGAAGGCGTTCGCAAACGGGCCAAGGCGCTGTTTGCCGAGGTGGCCAGCGATCGACAGAAAATTATTTCCAGCTATCATGATGCGGCCAGCCGGCGCGGAGACGTCGCTCGCGGCAAGGAGGTATTTCGCGCCTCCTGCAGCGGCTGCCACCGCATCGGCGACGCGGGGTCGGAGGTCGGGCCGAATCTGATCGACCTGGGTGGCCGGCTTACGAAGGGTTACATGCTGACACAGATCCTCGATCCCAACGCCAACATCGCGGGAGGTTACGAAGAGTACATCATCGAGACAGTCGACGGCCAGACGGTGACCGGGATCATGGTGGAAGACAGCGCCACGTCGGTGGCGCTGCGTCGCAAGGAAGGACACCAGGATACGGTGCTGCGCAGCAACATCGCCCGAATGCGGCCCAACACGGTTTCGGCGATGCCCGAAGGACTGGAGCGCGAAATCAACCCGCAGCAGATGTCGGATCTGCTCGAGTACCTGCAGAGCCTCGGTTCGGCGGCGGCGCAGCGCGGCAAGCCGCAACCAAAGTCGGTAGCCGGCAGCGGGCAGTAGGCAGCGTCGGGCCGGCCACGGAGCGCCAACGGTGCCGCGATCGGGAGGTCGCAGGCCGGCAGGTAAACGGCATGATCGAAAATGTTGCTGAAATGAGACGAAGAGCAGCAAGGTAGCGTTTTTTTTTCAAGGAGGCAGAATGGTTTCCACAGGTCGTATCGTTCGATTTTTTCTCTGCAGGTGCATGCTGCTGGTACTGCTGGCGGGCGCTTCAACGGGCAGCGCTGATCGAGCTTTCGCCGGTGACACAATTATCCCCACCGAGACGATCCACCTGTTCAACGGGAACGATCTTTCCAATTTCTACTCGTGGCTGGTCGGTCACAAGTACGCGGACCCGGACAAGGTCTTCAGTGTTGTCGACCAGGTCGACGGGGCGCCCGCTATTCGCGCCAGTGGACAGCACTGGGGCGGTCTGGTGACCAAGCAGAGCTATGCGAACTACCACCTGATCGTCGAGTTTCGCTGGGGTTCGCTCACCTGGGGAACTCGAAAAAACAGGACGATGGACAACGGAATTCTGTTGCACTGCCAGGGACCGGACGGAAATGCCCAACCGGACTTCAGCTCGCCGTGGATGCGGTCAGTCGAGTTCCAGATCATCGAAGGCGGAGTCGGCGATATTATCCTGGTCGCGGGCCACAACGAAAAGGGGGAGCGGCTGACGGCGAAGTTGACGACGACGGCCAGCCAGGACCGCGACGGCGAGTGGGTGTGGGATCCGAAAGGACAGCCTCGAACCTTCGAAGGGGGTCGCATCAACTGGTGGGGTCGCGATCCCGATTGGAAGGACGAGCTCGGTTTTCGCGGCAAGCGGGAAGTGGAAAAACCCGTCGGGCAGTGGAACCGCCTCGATGCCTACGTCGAAGGGGATTCAGTCACGTATTTCGTCAACGGTCAACTGGTCAATCGCGGCAACGCATCGAACCTGACGGAAGGCAAACTGCTGTTTCAATCCGAAGGCGCAGAGACGTTCTTCCGCCGCATCGAACTGCGCCCGCTTCCTCCCGAGAAGGACTTTGTCGCTTTGTTTGACGGCACAACGCTGGATGGGTGGGTATTGGAAGATAAAACGGGCCCCGGTTATCTGGTTGAGAATGGCAAGATCGTCTGTCCACGTGATGGCGGGGGCAATTTATTTACCGCGAAAGAGTACAGCGATTTCATCTTGCGATTCGAGTTCAAGCTCGAAACTGGTTCCAACAATGGTCTGGCGATTCGTTCGCCCCGGCAGGCCAAAGATATCGCGTACGAAGGCATCGAGCTTCAGATCATCGACAACGACGCGGAGCGCTACAAGGACATCCAGCCCTGGCAAAAACATGGATCGCTGTATCATGTCTTTCCGGCCAAAACCGGTTTTCTGAAGCCCGCCGGCCAGTGGAACGAGCAGGAAGTCGTCGTCCAAGGGCGCCAAGTCAAAGTCATCCTCAATGGTCACACCATCCTGGATGCCAACCTCGACGACGTCAAAGATCCTGAGCTTCTCAAAAAGCATCCGGGGCTCCAGCGCAAAACAGGCCACATTGGCTTTCTCGGTCACAACGAGCCGGTCGAGTTTCGCAAGATACGCATCAAGGAATTGTGAAGCCGGCGGTGCCGACTTTGCGCGTACACCAACGAGCTGGCCGGGATTATTCGCAAGATCAAAAACCTGGCGGGCTAGAACATCTGAATTGGCGCCAACAACGTTGGTACGCCTCCGCCGGCGGCTATGGAAATGCTGGGGCCGATTTCTAACCGGCTTCACCACAGAGACACGGAGGACACAGAGGAACACAGAGAAAAGCTGGCTTACGATCGTGCTTTCAGTCGACCGGCCCGCGACCTTCCGCCGTGTTGCCCCGTTCGACCGGCGACTTTTCTCAGCTGAGTTCCGAGAGCTTGACCGGACGGCCTTCCTGGGCCGAAAGATCCGCGGCAAACATCACCCGATGCGATTCGAATGCGGTTTCGAAATCGGTCAAAGGCATCGGTTTTCCCTTGCGCAGGCTGTCGACAAATGCCTGGAACTGGGGCTGGTAGGGATGGTGACTTCTTCCACTTTTGAATCCATGAAATGGAGTAAAAGGTCCAACGCGTGACATCCTGCCGTCAACAGGCTGCTCCCGCCGAAATCCTTTTTGACGTTCCAGGGAAACTGTCCATACCAGGGCCCGATGCCGTGGTAGTAATCCGATTCCCCGAAGTGGAGTTCGCCGAGCAGTCCCTGGTCCAGGGTCGATCGAATGGCCTGGGCATGCTGGCTGAAGCGGACTTCAAAGCAGACGCAGGCCTGCACACCTGCCTTGCGGATGGCCTCGCGCACGGCTTCGGCGCTCTCGAAATCGATCGAGATTGGTTTTTCGATGATCAAATGCTTGCCTGCCCTGGCCGCCGCGATGGCCTGTTCGGGATGAAGCGGGTGAGGGGTACAGATGTCGACGATGTATATGCTGGGATCCTTCAAGAGAGAGTCCAGATCGCGGTAGGCCTTAAGCGGTATGCCATACCGATGCTCCAGTTCCTTTTCGTTCAGAGCCCTCCTCGAACAGACGGCCGCGACAGCGGCCCCTTCCACCGACTTGAAAGTTTCGATGTGAGCGCCGGCCACCCACCCCAGACCGACGACTCCAATTTTCAACTCACTCATAGGAAACTTCTCTCCTTTCGCATGGATTCAAAACAGGGACTCTTCCGCTCTCACGCCGCCTTGGGCACAGGCCCTACTACGGCTACTTACTTTTACGGCAAAAGAGGACATTTCTAAAAAACGCAAAAGAGGACCTTTCTAAAAAACGCTGACAAAGACAAGATCAACATTGAGCGGCGACTGGAATGGTGTTATGCTGCTGCGACTTGGGAAAAAGTGGGGTAATTGAGGCGCCCCTCATCGCCGGGTCTGTATACTTCTCCTCTACAATTCGTTCTGGACAGCCGAAAGAGGGGGAATAAGAATTCATGGAACCTCCGGATGAAATTTTGTCTCGGAAAGATGACGGCTTGTCCTCTTTCCAGAGGACTCAGCAGCTCGCTTTCAAGATCGATTACAGCTTCCCGGTTTATTTCACAGTCGATCTGTTCGCTCCCGACAACCCCGCTTTTTTCGAGGCGGTCACCCGCCTGGAGCCCTCCCAACGCCACAAGATGCTGCTGGTCATCGATCATGCGGTAACCACAGCCTGCCCCGAGCTGATCGGAAACATTGAAAAATATTTCGAAGTTCATCGCGACTCTATCGAACTGCTGGGCGCACCGCTGCTGACAACAGGAGGAGAGGCGTCCAAAAACGACTTTGCTCCCATTCTGGGACTGCTGAGTGCAATGAACGCCAGGGGTATTGATCGCCACTCGTTTATAGCCGTCATCGGCGGTGGAGCAGTTCTCGACATGGCCTGCTTTGCTGCAGCTGTGGCTCACCGCGGTGTGCGCGCCATTCGCATTCCGACGACTGTTTTGTCGCAGTGTGACTCCGGCGTCGGCGTTAAGAATGCAATTAATCTCTTCGGCAAAAAGAACTTCATCGGAACGTTTGCGCCTCCCTTTGCGGTTCTCAACGACTTCCGCTTCGTTGAGACGCTCGAGCATCGCGACAAGATCGCCGGCATCGCTGAAGCGGTCAAGGTAGCGCTGATCCGCGACCGCGCCTTCTATGAATTCCTGGAGGGTAATGTAAAACGGCTGGCCCGGGCCGAACTGGATGCGCTGATCGGCCCCATCCGCAGGTCGGCTCAACTGCACATGGAGCACATACGGACCTCGGGCGATCCGTTTGAGCTCGGAAGCGCTCGACCGCTTGACTTCGGTCACTGGTCGGCGCACAGACTCGAATCGATGACCGCCAACCGTCTTCGCCACGGGGAAGCCGTCGCGATAGGCATGGCCTTGGATCTGGTTTATTCGGTCCGGCGAGGTTATCTCCGGCCAGATTGCGCCGAGCGGATTCTTACGCTGCTGGAGACCCTTGGACTGGCCCTGTGGGACGAGGCATTGTTGAGGCAGGATCAAAACGGAACCTACCTGGTGCTGGCCGGACTGCGCGAGTTTCGCGAGCATCTCGGCGGCAGTCTTCACATCACGCTGATCCGCGACATCGGGCGAAGTTTCGAGGTCCAGGAGATGGATGAAACGATCATCCTCGATTCAATCCACTGGCTGCAGCGTCGCGCGGAAAATCGGCGCGCGGTGGGTTCCCGCTCTTCGCCGGCTCTGGATCAAGAAAAAGCAGTGTGAGACTGGCCGATACATTCCATCTGACCTACTGTTCCAACATCCATCCCGGCGAAACCTGGGAGGAAGTTTTCGGCAACCTCAAGACCTATGTGCCGGCCGTCCGTGAGCGGCTCTCGCCGCATGCTCCGTTCGGTTTGGGGTTGCGCCTGTCGGCCGAAGCCGCCGAAACGCTGGAACAGCCGGGGCGGCTGGTGACCCTGCAGAAATTTCTGACGGCTGAGCAATGCTACGTTTTCACGATCAACGGATTTCCTTACGGCCGCTTTCATGGCACGCGCGTCAAAGAGGACGTATACCTGCCAGACTGGAAGGACGAGGCGCGGCTCGTCTACACCAATCGTCTGGCCCGGATTCTGGCAGCTCTCCTGCCGGACGATCCGGCACTGGAAGGAAGTGTCAGCACCGCTCCGGGCGCTTTCAGGGCTAGGGTTCGGTCTGCCGACGACGTGCGGCGAATGGCCGAGCTGATGCTGCGCCACGCCGCCTGCCTGGCCCGGCTGCGCCAGCAAACCGGACGCACCATCACGCTGGCCATTGAGCCCGAGCCATGTTGCTATGTAGAGACCATTGACGAAGCCATCGCCTTCTTCAGGGACTTTCTTTTCAATCCTGCGCTACTGCAGACACTCGCTGGCGATCTGGGTGTTTCTCCGCGGCAGGCCGAGCAGATCGTGCGCCGCCATATTGGCCTTTGCTACGACGCCTGCCACATGGCGGTCGAGTTCGAGGAGATCCCGGCGGGCCTCGAACGCATCGCGTCAGCGGGAATTCAAATCTGCAAATTTCAGATCAGCTCGGCCGTGCGGTTTCAGTTTCGGCACGGGGACGGGCGCGCCGAAAAAATCCTCGGTCCCTTCGCCGAAAGTACCTATCTGCACCAGGTCGTCGAACGATCGGACCGCGGGACGGTCCGCTACGTGGACCTTCCCGAGGCGCTGGCCGATCAGTCGACGGCGGCTTTGAGAGCGTCGGGACCAGGCCAAGAGACGGAGTGGCGGGTTCACTTTCACATTCCGATCTTCCTGGATTCGATGAGCGACTTCGGCACCACACAGGATCATCTGAAGAAGCTGATCGAGTGGCTCAAGCGGCATCCGGTGTGCCCGTACCTGGAGGTTGAGACTTACACTTGGGACGTTCTGCCCTCCCAATTCAAGACACTTGACACGGTCGGCGCCATCGTCCGCGAACTGGCCTGGGTACGCGACCAGATCGAGTCATGACCTCGCAGGAATTGACAGCGTCATGGGCGCCGAAGGGACAGGTCTACTTGCGGCTCGGCCGCGTCTCGAATCTTCCAACGGTCTGGAGTAACTGCCTGGCGGGAATTGTTCTCGCCGGTGGGCAGCCGGAAATCGTCGCCCTGCTGGCGCTGCTCGTTTCGCTCTCCTGTTTTTACGTCGGGGGCATGTTCCTCAATGACGCCTTCGATCGCGGCTTCGATGCCGTATACCGGCCCGAGCGCCCCTTGCCAGCCGGTGAGGCGAGACTCGGCGAAGTCTATGCGGTGGGTTTCGGACTGTTGCTGGCCGGTGAAGCGCTGTTGGCGCTGCCGTGGCTGGCGCGGGGCGAGCCGCCTGATTTGAAGCTCCTGCTGTGCGGGCTGATCCTGGGAGCGCTGATTGTCTATTACAACTACCACCACAAGAACAACCCGCTGGCGCCCGTGCTGATGGCGCTGTGCCGCGCCATGATCTATGTGACTGCGGCCGCCGCGACGTCCGCTCAGTTCAGCGCGGAGACGATCGTCGGCGCAGCGGCATTGACTTCGTATGTAACCGGCCTGACCTGCGTGGCGCGCCAGGAAAATCTCAGGGATGTCAGAAATCTCTGGCCGGTCATTCTTTTGTTTCTTCCCGTTGCCGTCCCATTCTGGATGGCTTCGGGACGGGTTGCGGCGGAGGGGCTGATGCTGCCGCTCTTCCTCGTCTGGCTTGTCCGTGCACTGCTTTTTCTGGCGCGCCGGACTGGGCGCAGCGTGCCGCGTGCCGTGGTCAGTCTCATTGCGGGGATCTCGCTGCTGGACGGTTTGCTGATTGCCGGATTTCCCGGACGGCGGCTTTGGGTGGCGGCGTGCCTGGCGGGATTTGGTTTGACGCTGCTGTTGCAGCGGCGAATCGCCGGCACGTAAAAGTCGCCAGTCAGTGGATGAAAACGTGGTCTAGGATCAGATCGCGGACGGCGGTTGCCTCGACTGTGTCGCACGGCACCAGCCGCCTTTCGCTGCTGATCAACAGAGGGCCCTCGGAGGGATCATCAGTGATCCGGCCGTGCGAGCCGCGGACAAGGCCGGCCTCCAGTGGAATGACGTCCATCAGGTAGCGGAACCCGAGTTTTTTCTTCAGGAGGATTCTTCCGATCTTCAATTTGGGAAATCGCAGCTGCGGGTCGACAAACAATTCGACCGGATCGTATCCGGGTTTGCGATGAATATCGACGGTGCGAGCAAAGTCGGGAGCTACGGCGTCGTCGAGCCAGTAATAGTAGGTGAACCAGCGCTCCGGACGTGCGATGGCAACCAGCTCACCGCAACGCGGATGGTCCAGTCCGAAAGCCGCCTTGTCCGCCCCGGTCAGAACCTGTTCGATACCCGGCGTTGTCTCCAGCAGCGCCCCGACCGCAGCGATTTTGGCCGGGTCCTGAACATAGACGTGGGCGACCTGATGATCGGCAACGGCAAACGCGTCACTGGCGCCCGGGTCGAGTGCCTCCAGCCCCAGTTCGTTGCGAACGCGCAGCAGTCCGGCCTGTCGCAGGACGCGATTGATGTGGACCGGGCCGTCAACGCGCGTGATGCCGTATTCGGACAGGACGATAACGCGCGCCCCGCGCTGCAGAAAATGATCGATGAGCCGTCCACAGACAGCGTCGATGGCGGCAAGGTCTGCGGCCAGAGCGGGATCGTCCGGTCCGAGCCGCTGCAGGTTGTAGTCCAGGTGCGGCAGGTAGACCAGCGTCAGCGTCGGCGCTTCCCAGTCGAAAACGCGCAGGGCGGACTCGGCAATCCAGCGGCTGGAAAGAATGTCGGCCCGTGGCCCCCAGAAGTGAAAGAAGGGGAAATCACCGATATCGGCTTTCAGCCGCTCGGCCAGCGACGCCGGATGGCTGTAGATGTCGGGAATTTTTCTGCCATCGGCCGGATAAATCGGCCGAGGCGTGACCGTCAGGTCCGCGCCGCTGTACATGTTGTACCACCAGAACAAGCTGGCGCAGGTGACGCTGCGGTCGCGCCTGCGGGCTGTTTCCCAGATTTTTTCGCCCTCGACCAGACGGTTGGACTGTCGCCAGAAAAAGATCTGAGCGAGGTCGCGAAAGTACCACCCGTTGGCGACGATGCCATGGCGCGCCGGCGCAGTGCCGGTCAGAAAAGTGGATTGAACAGTGCAGGTCACAGCGGGCGTGACGGTCCGCAGAGGACGCCGGACGCCGCCGCTGGCCAGCCGCGTCAAGTTGGGCGTATGCCGTCCAAGCAGTGATCCGGTGAGCCCGACGACATTGAGGACAACGGTTGGGTGCAAGGCCGGCTCCGCCGTCAGGGCTTCACTACAGGAGTCTGGCCGCCCCGGAGAACGGAACTGCCGTCATAGAACTGAGTCTGATTAATGCTCGGGCGCTGTTCGATGTCGGAAACGTCCAAATTGCCGCTGCGGGCAAAGAAAGAGACCGGATTGTCCCAGACGATCTTCTGGATGGTCTGTTCGGCAATTCCTGCCCGGCGCATAATGGCGATCGTCTTGGGGACTTTCAGCGGATCGCTGATGCCCCAGTCGGCGGCGCTGTTGATGATGATGCGTTTGTGGCCGTACTGCTGGACCAATTGCGTCATGCGCTGCTCATCCATCTTCGTGTTGGGATAGATCGTGTGTCCGGCCCAGCAGCCCGTTTCGAGCACCAGCGGCAAAGTCTCCTCGTTGTTGTGATCGATCAGCGCGAGTTCCTCGGGAAATCCCAGACTGCGGATGAGTTCGATCGACCGGATCGTGCCGTTCTTCTTGTCACGATGAGGCGTGTGCACAAGGATGGGCAGGCCAAACTCCATGGCTAGCTCGATCTGCCGGCTGAAATACGTTTCTTCGGACGCCGTCTGGTCGTCAAATCCGATTTCTCCAACCGCCACAACTCCTTCCTTCTGCAGGTAGCGCGGCAGCAGCGCGATGACCTCGTCGGCCAGTTTCGGATTGTTTGACTCCTTCGGGTTCAGTCCGATCGTGCAGAAGTGGCGGATGCCGAACTGCGACGCGCGGAAACGCTCCCAGCCCAGCAGGCTGTTGAAGTAATCCACGAATGAGCCGGAACTGGTGCGCGGCTGTCCCAGCCAGAAAGCCGGCTCCACGATGGCGATAATGCCGGCGGCGGCCATGGCCGTGTAATCGTCGGTCGTCCTAGAGGTCATGTGAATGTGCGGATCAAATATTTTCATTGCGACGTGCCCCTGATGTTCCTGGTACCGTTTTGGCCGATGGCATCCTCTGCTATCGGGCCAGCCGCTCCAGTGAAGTTTCAATCGCCCGTAGAACTTCGGGTTCAGACTCGATGCTGCGCCGCTTCTCTAGTTCGGTCCGGCCGGCGCCACTGCCTGTGTGACCCATGCCGACGGCCGCCCAGTAGCGATGCTGGGGGTTCTCGTGATGGAGGTAGCGAAAAACCCGGTCGAGACGGGGAGCGGGGATCCGCGGCGCAACAACCAACCAGATATCGATGGGCACTTGACGACCGGCCGCTTCCCGTTCGCTGGCATAGTCGTCGGCCATGCGCGACAGTTCCGCGTTGAAGCGCGATTCCAAACCGACAATCCGCGAGATCGCAATTCCGTTGAAAAGGCTCTTGAGGACCATCTGATCGAAATTGAGATCGGGAAAATAAAGACAGGGATAAGGATTCTCACAGGCAATCGATTCGAAGAGCGGCACAATGTTGGTCCGACAGCCGTCGATGGCCGTGCTAAGAAACCGCTTGCAGCCTGGCAACAGGCTGAGCCCCCGCAACCAACTCTGCTGTTCGCGGCTGTCGCCAACCTCATAACACTCGACGGCTGTCTCGGCGAATTGGCCGGCGGGGAGATCGGTCAGTGCGAGCAGCAGGACCGCGCGGGCTGCTTCATCGACGCCCCAATGGTCCAGCGGGAGCAGTGGAGACAACGCACGGAGCTGCTCTCTCTCACGGTGGTCGAGCAGCAAGGCCTGTTTGCCCAGTTTGCGGGACGCCGCAGCGTAGTACTCACTGGCCCGCGCCTTCTGCGCGGGATCGGCCAGCATCTCCTGCGCTCGGGCAAGCCAAGCGCGCCTGTCCGGGGCCAGCCGGCTGTTCAGCAGTGATGTCAGGAAATCTTTCATCTGGAGAACCGCCCTCGCGGGCTCAGCGCATTATATAGAATCGGATGAATTCGCGCGAATTCATGGTCTGCTCTGGCCGACGTCTTCCATCAGCAGCGACCGGTCCAGTTGGTCGACGTTGCGGGCGCCCACCAGGAACATGGCCGTACGCAGCTCGCGGATCAGCCGACATCCGGTTTCGACGACTGCTTCAGCCGATTCCGTCGCGGCAAGCAGGAAAAGTTTGGCCACCGAGACGTATTGAGCTCCGAGCGCCAGCGCCTTGGCTGCCTGGATCCCGTTGCGAATGCCGCCGCCCGCAACGACGCGAATCCGGCCGACTTTCTCGCGGGAAAGGTTCTTCAGAATCCAGGCCGTTGGCAGGCCGAAATCTCTGAACAGCTCGCCGAGCGAAGGATCGCGGCTGAGCTGTCCTTCGACGGCCGCCCAACTCGTTCCATCGCGGCCAGAGATGTCCACATAGGACACGCCGATCTCTGCCAGCCGGTAGACCAATCCGGGCGCAATGCCCCCTCCGCACTCCTTGACATAGATCGGCAGCGGGCAGCGCCGCGTCAGTTCTTCCAGCCGCGCCGTCAAACCCCGAAAGTTCGTGTCGCCGCCCTCCTGGATGGCTTCCTGCAGGGCATTGAGGTGAATCCCGAAAACGTCGGGACGAATCAGGTCGATGATGCGGGCCACGTCGGAATACTCCAAACCGTAGTTGAAACTGACCAGGCCGAGATTGGCGATGAGACTGACTGAGGGCGCGACTTTGCGGATCTGAAAACTCTCCTCGGCTTCCCTGTGATTGAGCAGGACCTTCATCGAGCCGACTCCCAGCGGAACGTTCAACTCTGCAGCGCCGCGCGCCAGATTGTGGTTGATGTCGCGAAAAGACCGGCCGACACCGCCCGTCATGCAGGAGATGATCAGGGGCGCGGCGATTTTCTTCCCGGCGAATTCCGTTTCGCTTGAGACATCCTCGATCGCGATCTCCGGCAGCGCGTTGTAGCGCAGCTTGTAGCAAGCGAAGCTGTCAGAGTTAAGGTCGACTGATTCATCCTGGCACGTCTGCAGGTGCTGCAACTTGCGCTCGTTTAGTGAACTGACCTGCAGCGGACGAGCCGTCGGTGCGGGCGGGTTCTTCTTCATCGAGCACGAGTGTACCATTACGGCGCCTCGCTCGTGCTAGCCCATCGGCGGATTGACTTCATGGATGCCTGGCGCACGCACCGCACGATCTTCGGAAAGGACGAGACTAAACATTTGTCCCAGTACCGCGTGTATCGCGTCAGCGGACAGCACTGGGGTGGTCTGGTGACCAGGCAGAACTATGCGAACTACCACTTGATCGTCGAGTTTCGCTGGGGTTCGCTCACCTGGGGAACCCGAAAAAAACAGGACGTTGGACAACGGAATTCTATTGCACTGCCAGGGACCGGACGGAAATACCCAACCGGACTTCAGCGGACCGTGGATGCGGTCGGTAGAGTTCCAGATCATCGACAACGACGCGGAGCGCTACAAGGACATCCAGCCTTAGCAAAAACATGGATCGCTGTGTCATGTCTTTCCGGCCAAGACCGGTCTTCTGAAGCCTGTCGGCCAGTGGAACGAGCAGGAAGTCGTCGTCCAGGGGCGCCAAGTCAAAGTCATCCTCAATGGCCACACCATCCTGGATGCCAACCTCGACGACGTCAAAGATCCTGAGCTGCTCAAGAAGCATCCGGGGCTGCAGCGCAAATCAGGCCACATCGGCTTTCTCGGTCACAACGAGCCGGTCGAGTTTCGCAAGATACGCATCAAGGAATTGTAAAGCGTGGCACAGGGCTCCAGCCCTGTGCGCTTTTCGCTGCTGTCAAATGCAGGGAATGTTCAGTGCCGCGGGTCCATGCCGCCGAGTGCCGGCAGCACGAACGCAATGGAAGGCCAAGACCCGCTCCCTGGGGTCGCGGCACTGAACGGTGGCGGCGCATACACAACCAGCCTCCAATTTCCTCCCAACTTTCATTCGGCGTGATGAATCCCCGCATTCATAAACGCTGTGGTGATTGATGAACAACCCGGGCTCACACATGTTAAAATGTGAAGTCTTAGTGGCTCGTGTTCAACATGTGTCAGGAGCGAATGCATCGGATGAGAAACTTTTCCTTCGGCCTCCGGTGGGGCCTGGCGGCAATTACGCTGGCGGTCATCCTGGCGCAGGCCGGCGTGTACCCCGGTGACCACAAATACAAGACCTGGACGCTCGAAGAAGCCCTGCAGGTTTTGACCCGATCGCCTTGGGCCAAGCAGCACACCTATACGCGCGTGGTCGGAGGAATCGGAAGCGGTGTTCTCGGGGAAAAAGAAATCTACAGCACGTTCTTTGTCCGCATCCTGTCGGCGCGTCCTGTCCGCGAAGCCTTTGCCCGTGTTAACCAGATCCAGCACGGATACGATCAGATGGCGGCAGGCGAGAAGCGAGAACTGGACGCTCTGACTTTTCCCGGCGTCGAAATGGATGTGTCGCGCTGGATCATTCTGACAGTCAGCTTCCGTTCGAGCGACCGAAACGAGGAGTTGCGCGTCAAACAATTCTTTGATGTCCAGACGACTGAGACAATCCGCAATCGTACCTTTCTCTCCACGTCGCGCTTGGGGCAGGTGCAGCTGGCTGCTTATTATCCACCCCGAGAAGATGAACTGGGCGCCAAGTTCGTATTCCCACGGGAGCTAGAGGGCGTGCCGGTAATCTCCTCCGGAGACAGTTCCTTCGCCTTCGAGCTGGCTCTGCCCGGATTCGATCCTGAGTTGCGCACGACGTTCACGATCTCAGAGATGCTGGTCGACGGACAGCCGCTGCTGTGACGGCGCGACGGCGCCAGGTGGCAAGAGCTGCCTGGTTGGTTTTGCTGCTGCTGGCCAGCATGGAGTGGGTCGAGGCGGCAACCAAGCTGTCTATCCGCATCCGGCGCTCGGATGGAGGCTTGGCCGACTCAATCCGAGTCGTGGTTGTCAACAGGGACGACCGGCGTACGGTGGACGCGTCAACCAGTACGCAGGGCGTTGTCCAACTGGACCTTGACCCTGGATCGTATTTCGTCTATGTCCGCGAACTCCGCGAAACCAACCTGGTTGCGCGAATCTATCTGTTCGAAAACCGGGACCGTCACCTGGAAATCCAACTCGGTCCGGGCTTCGACGATCCTGGCCGCGCGCCCGATGTGGAACGCACTTCGACGCCCTCCGAAGATCAGGTTTCCGGTCGTACCCATCCGGACGATCGCGCGGAAGACCCATCGCTGACCATCATCCGAGATTATCGGATCAGGATCGGCCAAGGACCGGCCAAAGGCACGCGTCCATTGGCTGAGTTGATCAACCCCTTTCCCGTCGAAAGGAGCGGACGTTATCACGGATCCATTTACGAATTCCATCGCAATGATAATTTTGATGCGCGCAATTTCTTCGATCCAGTTGGCAAGCCGCTGCCTGAGTACAAGCGCAACCAGTTTGGACTCAACCTGGGCGCCACGCTTGGTGAGAACCTGAACCTGTTTTCCACTTACGAAGGACTGCGGATTGTCCGCGGCTCTACGCTGCTGTCCCACGTTCCGACCGAAGCGATGAGGCGCGGCGATTTCAGTGCGTTGACCGTTGCGCTGCGTGATCCTCAAACCGGGCAGCCCTTCGCCGGAAACACCATCCCGATGGCGCGAATTCATCCGGTGGCGCGCCGCATGCTGGCGCTTCTTCCGGCCCCGAATCGAAACGAGGTCGATCGGAACTTCGTCAACAACGATCCGTTTCGCCTACGCCGGGACACGGTGACCGTTCGCGTCGATGTTCCACTCGCGGAAGGCTCGAAATTGTTTGCGCGCTACTCGCTCTCGGATGGCCGCGAAATCGTGCCGCGCGCGCTGCCTGCCTTCAGTTCGACCCAACAGACCCGGGATCAGGGGACCGCCCTGGGCTATACGCATCATTTCTCGGCGCGACTGGTGGCCAACGCACGGTTGGATTTCAACCGGAACTTTCATTTTGAGCTCTCGCGCAATGCCGGGCGCGCCGGTTTGCTGGAGTCGGTCGGCATTGCCGGCCTTGGAGCCGCCGATCTGACCGAACAGGGTTATCCGGACTTTCTCATGACCGGATACGCCAATCTCGGCGATGGCGCCTCCCCGCGCGGGTCAGTCGGTAACCGGTTGACGGCTGGAAACGGCTGGGCCTATTCCCGCCAGGATCATACTTGGCGCCTGGATGCCGAACTCAGCATCGACCAGGTCAACGACCATCGTGCCGGAAGCCTGCGCAGGGGCCGTTTTCTCTTCAACGGCTTTTATGCTGGTGACGGCTTTGCCGATTTTCTGCTGGGCCTGCCCCATGCAGCATCAAGAGGTATTGGTTCGGACCGCGTGGATTTGCGCGCGCGGCGCTGGTCGATCTCGGGCGGCGATCAATGGAGAATCGGCCCGCGGCTGGAGTTAAGCGTGGGCGTCACCTATGCTCTGGCGCCACGCTACCGATCGACCCGCGACGACGTCTCCTTTCTGTTTCCGCTTCTCGTCGAGACGCCCCCGGACGCCGAACTGGTGCTGGCCGGCAGCCAGCGGGCTCGGGCCCTCGGTTTTGGCCGCGCCGGACGCGGCGGCGCGGTGTTTGCCGACCGCAACGACTGGGCGCCGCGCCTGTCGCTGGCGTTTAGCCCGCTCGGCCATAAGGGCCTGGTATTGCGCGGCTCCTATTCGATCCTCTATGCGCCGCTCGGTGCGGGCCACTTCACCGGTTTTCTCGGTCGCAATTTTCCCTTCTACTACTTCGAAGACGCCGTCTCGTCGGCCGAGGCTCCCGAGCTCGATCTGAGCGATCCATTTGCCAGTTCTACTCTGACGGAACTGAGCGTGCGCGGTATCGAACCGGAATTGAAGACGCCGTACGTGCAGCGCTGGCGCTTTTCGATACACAGCGCGATCGGGCAGAACTGGAACCTGGAGGCGTCCTATCTCGGAAGCAAAGGTTCGGGTCTGGCCCGAGTCCTCTATGGAAACGTCCCTTTGCCGGGGCCCGGAACGATTCAACCGCGCAGACCGAATCCTGTCTTCGGCCGCCTCAGCATTCTGACCGGCAGCGGCTCCTCCATCGAGCACACCTTGGATCTGGCCGCCGACCGGCGTCTGGCCGAGGGCTTCTCGCTCAAATCGGGTCTGACGTGGACTCGACAGATCAACGATCTGTTCCGCGGGAGCCCCGCAAACCCGCGCAACCTGAGGGCGGAGCGCGCCGCCTCTGAGTGGGCGCCAGCATGGCGGTTCTTCCTGAATTATATTTACGATTTGCCGTTTGGGCGCGACCGCAACAGCGCAGCCGATCGGGGCTGGACCGAGCGTCTTCTGGAAGGATGGCGGCTTTCCGGAATCACCCACATTCAGGACGGCACGCCCTTTACCGTCCAGCTTCCCGGCGATCAGAACAATGACGGCCTTGCCGGAGAGCGGCCCAATCGCATCGGCCCGGCCGCGCTGGATCCAGCGCGACGATCGATTGACGGCTGGTTTGACACGGCAGACTTCGCGTTGCCGCCGGCGTACTCGTTTGGCGACTCCGGACGCAATATTCTAATCGGCCCGGGCTACCGGAACTGGGATCTGAGCATCGTCAAGCGAACACGTTTTCCCGGCGGGAAACTGCTGGAGTTTCGCGCCGAGTTGTTTAACGCGCTCAACGACGTCAATTTCGACGATCCGAACCCGGTCTTCGGTACCTCGTTGTTCGGAAAGATTTTCGGCGCCGCCCGTTCGCGTGAAATTGAGCTGGCTGTTAAGTATTCCTTTTAGCCCGACCTGCGCGCCGAACTGCGCGAAGAAGTGTCAGTGCCGCGAACGAAGAAAGCGGTGACCATCCCGTTTTTGCCACGTGTGTCAATGTCACAACTGTCTACGTTTGTGGCACTGGCGCTTCCTCTATTGCCGGCCCGCGCGGCGCACCCGCAGTGTCGCACCGTTCATCTGGCGACCGGCGACTTTTTTCAGCTGAGTTCCGAGAGCTTGACCGGACGGCCTTCCCGGGCCGAAAGATCCACGGCAAACACCACCCGATGCGGTTCGAATGCGGTTTCGAAATCGGTCTAAGGCATCGCTTCTCCCTTGCGCAGGCTGTCGACAAATGCCTGGAACTGGGGCTGGTAGGGGTGGTCGGCTACGTCGCCGGAATCCACCAGCGGTGTCCCAGCGTGCTCCAGCGGTCTTTCGAGGTTCCCTTTACCCAAACCAAAACCTGACCCTATCCTTGCGTTTCAAACGGTAACACGGTCATCGGGACCGCTCCAGACGCCTTCGCTCTCCAGCCACCGCCACCCATTCATGACAAAGGGCAGTGGCAAGCGCTCCCAGCCCGCAGAGATCCGCTCTCTGGTGCTTTGCCAATCACGTATCCCGCTCAGGGCATCAGCCGCCTCTGCGTTGCAAGCCCCGACCGCACAGGCAAACACCAGGCACTCTTCGGGCGAACCGCCTCTCAGCAGGGACGCCAGAAATCCTGCAATGCTGGTGTCCCCGGCCCCGGTGGTTCCCACCACCTGAGTGCGAAAACAGGGTGACCAGAGCTCCCGCGAGATCCATTCCTCCGCGTTTTCAGGCCGCCCTCTACCCATGTCTCGCCACCTGCCGGCGGCCGCGGTCCGCAAGTAGAAGCCCCGGTCTCCCAGCTTCAGCCCCACGACACTGGGACCGCGGTCCAGCAGTTCACGACAGATGGTGCGAACCAGCTCAGGTTCAGCTATCGAGAGCAGGCCATCCTGCCGGCTTGACAGGTCGGGTAGCTTTTCCCGATAGAGGGTCATCAGTGTCTCTTCGAAACTCGGCATAAAAATGTCCACGTGGCGCAGCACCCGGGAAAGGATGACGGGCCAGTTGACCTGCCCGGCAAAGGAAGCCTCATCGGGCATACACATGTCCAGCGAAGTGGTGACGCCCGTCTGCTTGGCCCGGCGAAAAACGTCCTCCAATTCGGCCCCGTCATCCTCGATCAGGCGCCGCATGAGGGGCGGGTACCCGAAGTGCAGGAGCCGAACCTGATGCAGTCGCTCATAAGGGATTTCGCCCGACGAGAACGTATCGTTGCAACCCGGGCAGTGGAGCAGCATCCTGTCGCGTCCCGGCGGATTGAGGATGACACTATACGAGGTGACGGCTTCCGGGCTCTCGATCATCCCTTCATTCAAAAGGGGATCGTATCGGGAAATAATCTCGCGGACAGCCTGTCCGAACAAATCGGTTCCGACCTTGCCAATCAGGACGGTCTTAATTCCCAGCCGGTGCAGGGCAAGACCGGTGTTGGAAACTGCGCCTCCCGTTGCGACCACAGCTCGGCCGATCTCCAGTAGACCGCCTTCCGAGAAAACAATGTCCCGGCTTCGGACCTCAGGGATGATGTCCAGGCAGATGTGTCCCGCCACGACTGCCTCGGCTTTCCGCCAGTTCCGCCGGTCCTCGCTAGACTTCAACAGCGGTTCCTCGACCATGCGATTCCAGCGCCGCCGTAAAGAGCCGATGACTCATTTCCGTCTCCGTGGGCGTCGCACAGAAAAAGGGCTGTCTCATCCCCTCCCGGCCGTTTACCAGTTCGTCACAGAAGGCCGCCCACATTTGCAGAATGGCGTCGGGGAACCCGAACTCGAATATTCCACCGGTAACGGCCCGATAAGCGCTCTCGTAGCCGACGTCAGTGACATGCCAGGCCTGAGGTTGACCTGGAGCGTAAGGAAGAGTGCGGATTTGTTTCGGATACTTGGTCGAGAACTCGGCTGAAAACTGGGTGCCCGAGATCCGAATAAACCAAGTGTTCATCTCCCCCGGTGCGATTCGCTTGGTCGACAGAAACACGGGGAAACGGTATCCGTCTGCGGAGGCCTCACAGGTCAGAGTGGCGTTGTCCCACGTTTTGCATTCCGTTTCCTCTCCGTTTTCATCGGGCCGAGTCGTCACGATGTTTGAAAGGCTCGCAAAAACTCGGTCAGGAAACCACCCGAAACGAAACGGGAGATGCACAACATGCATCCCGAGATCTCCCAGACAGCCATACTCCCCATTGAACTCGACGCGCCGCTTCCAGTTGATCTTCTTTCTCGGGTCCAGATCGCTGCTGTGGTGCAAGCCAGCTTCGACTTCGATGATCCGCCCAAAACGCTTCTCGCCGACAAAGCGGACAATCTGCTGGGCGCCAGGAAAAAAAGGAAACTCGGAGGAACACCTAACCAGGACTTCCGGATTGGCCCTGACCCGTTCCAGGATCGCCTCGTTTGCCTTGCGGTCGATCCCGAAAGGCTTTTCGCCCAGCAGGTGCTTTCCGGACTCAATCACCGCCAGGTAGGCCTCGGCGTGAAGATGGTGTGGAATGGCGCAATAGATGCCCTCGATGTCCCTTCGGTCGAGAAGTTCCCGATAGTTGGCGGTCGTCACAATACCGGGGACGTTCGACTCAAACCAAGAGAGGATGGCGGGGTTGGTGTCGCAGACAGCGCCGATGCGGGGCGCAAAGTCCAGGTCAAGCAGGTGACACCAGCGAGCGGCGGCACTGACGAATTCTCGGCCCATTAACCCGCCGCCGATGACGCCGAAGCGGACTTCCCGTCTACGCATTCTGACTCCGGAGAATCTCGAGCGCATGCTCCGGCGTCGAGCCGGAGTGCACGATGGCCATCAAGGCCCGTGTCATGCGGGCGGGATTCTCGTGCTGGATGACGTTGCGCCCATAGACGATACCCGAAGCCCCCTGCTCCATGACTTCGAAGGTCCGCCGCAGGATTTCCTCCTCCGAGGCCTTTCCGCCTCCGCGCACGAGGACGGGAATCCCTCCGGAAATTTCGACCACCTGGTGGTACCGGGAAATATCGTCGCACGGGTCAGCCTTGATCACATCGGCTCCGAGTTCTACCGCCTGGCGAACCAAGGGCAGGATCTTTTCCAGATCGCCGTCAACCATGTATCCTCCCCTCGCCTCATTGGACTGCATGACGAGCGGCTCGACCATCAGCGGCATTCCCATCGCCTGGCACCTCGGCTTGAGCCGGCAGATGTTGTCCACACACTGCCTGTGCAGCTCCGGCTGATCCGGAAGAAGCAACAGGTTTACGACGACGCAGGCGGCATCCAGGCGGACCGCCTGGCCGACGGCATCCTCAATAAGATGGCTGAAGAGCGAACGCGGCAGCCGGGATCCGTACACATTTGCAACATCTGTCCGCATCACCAGCGCCGGTTTTTCGGGTCCAGGAATGCCTTGGAGGTGCGGGGCCTGTCCGGGACTCAGTTGTATCGCATCCGGCGCCGCCGCCACGACAGTGCGGATGGCCCGGCGCATGTCTTCAATTCCCCCCAGGAAAGACCGCTCATTGAAAAAGCCATGGTCGATGGCCACGTCGAAGCATTTGCCGTCGGCCGCAAAAAGCCGGTGAATTCGAGGTACGCTCTCCATCGCCTCCCTTTCTCTAGCCTGAATTATTCATCAATCACCGCAGAGCCGCAGCGCGGCAAGCCGCAACCAAAGTCGGCAGGCGGCAGTGGGCAGCGCCGGGCTGGTGACGGAGCGCCAACAGAGCCGTGACCGTAAGGCAGCGGGCCGGCAGATCGAAGCCGTAATCGAGAATCGTCGCGAAACGCCACAATTTCACCCAGGAGTACTGCAAAGCGCGCAGAGGTTGCGCAGAGAAAACACAGCAGGAGTGGCGCCGGCTTTACGCCGGTGGCTTTCTTTGTTGGGGCCACAGGCTAAAGCCTGTGCCACTGCTGCTTCACGACTGCTGTTGTCCTCTGTGTGCAACCTCTCACAAAAAGCAAAACGCTAGTCACAAATTATCCCGAATGAACGCGAAACGTATTCGTAGATTCGTGATCATTCGTGATTATATCCGCTTAATCCGTGTCAATCCGCGCCAGCCGGATCTTGAAACTGCTCTGCCTTGAATCTTTTCACGCCTTCGTAGTGAGCAATGAGGCTGTCCGATGAGGTTCGGAGCATCGCATGCGCACCTCCGGAAAAGTATTTGGCCTCGGGTCGGCCGGATAGTATCCTTTGGCCTGCCCTGACCTCCGGCGGTATTGAAAGAGAAAAAAGATGGACGTGCTTTGCGCATGGAGACACTAAAACTAAATCGTCGCGAGCTTCTCAGGATGTCGGTGGCGGGACTGGCTGCGCCGCTGGCGGGAAGTCAGCCGGGGCGTCGTCCGTCCGGGCTAAACCGGCCGATCGCCGCGGAAAACCGCAAGACGGGCACGACCGACTGGCAGTTGACGTACACGCGGCCGCAGGCCGGGACGAACTACCGCTCCAAACTGGTCGAAGGATACTGTTCACGGACCAGCGTCCGTCCCGGCGAGACGATCGATTTTTTTCTCAGCGCAGACCCGGCTACGGCTGTAACGATCGACCTGTATCGCATGGGCTACTACGGAGGAAAGGGCGGGCGCTTTTTCACGCGTCTCGGTCCTTTCCACGTTACTCCCCAGCCCGATCCGGCCGTCGGAACAAACCGCCTCCGCGAATGCCGCTGGCAGCGCAGCGCTGAGCTGAAAGTCCCCGGCGATTGGTTGAGCGGCGTCTACCTTGGCAAGCTCTCCTGCCGCGACCACCGTTACCAGAGCTATGTCCTCTTCGTGGTTCGCGACGATCGCCATGCCGACCTGCTGTTCCAGTGCAGCGACAACACCTGGCAGGCCTATAACAAGTGGCCAGACGAGTACTCACTGTACGACAGCGATCCCCCGCGCAAGCCGCTGAACGGCGCCACGCGCGTCAGCTTCGACCGCCCCTATGGCAAGTATCCGCAGGTCGTCGACCAGCCGCTCTCGCAGGGCTCAGGCGAGTTCCTTTGCTGGGAGTTCCCGCTGTGCTACTGGCTCGAGAGGCAAGGCTACGACGTGACATACTGCTCGAACCTCGACATCCACACCGACCCGTTGTCTCTGAAGCGCACCCAGATCTTTCTGTCGGTCGGTCATGACGAGTACTGGAGTCTGGAAATGTTCCACAACGTCCGCAACGCGGTCCAGGGCGGACTCAACGTCGCATTCCTGTCGGGCAACACCTGCATGTTCGTGGCCCCGCTCAGTACCTCAAGCGACGGCAGGCCGAACCGAGTGTTCTACCGCGCCGGCCGTTACGGTGGGCTGCTCGAGGAAGAAAAGCCGCAAATGGGCCCTTTCGACACCGAAGGCCCCAACGAGAACACGCTGATCGGCGCCCGCACGATTCACCCGTTCAATGGGTCAGCCGATTGGACCGTCAGCCGGGCCGACCACTGGATCTTCCACGGGACGGGAATGAAAAACGGTGACGCCATTCCGGGACTGGTGGGCTGGGAGTTCCACGGAGATCCCGCGCCGATTGCGGGCCTGCAGGTGGTCGCCACCGGCACGACCATCAACAGCGGCAACCGCAAGGCGACGTACACGGCAACGGTCTACCCGGGACCGGCGGGCAACTGGGTGTTCAACGCTTCGACCATCTTCTGGTCGATCGGTCTGTCGGCGCCGCCGGGGCTGGTTCCGCCCTACTCACACTTCGGCCGTCCGCACGGGCCGGACGAGCGCGTGCAGAAGATCACGAGCAACTTTTTTGCCAAGTGCGGCGTGAGGATTTAGCCCTGGCTCAGGCTCTGTGGCGCCCACGGAAGAATGCTTTCAAGCCTGAAGTAGAGAATGAGAGCAGGGCGGCCGTCGGGGCCGCTACGTCTGCTCATTCACCGTCGAAGAAATCTACGACTCCAGTCTCTAGTGAATATTCCGCTCCGACGACGAGGAGTCCATCTTTCTGAATTAACTGCTCGAGGACTTCCGATCCATGCCGCAGATGGTTTGCCGAGGCGCGGATGTTGGCACGAACGGCCTCGCGCACCAGAGCCTCCGGGTGGTGTCTGAGCTCTGTCGCCAGCAACGCTTCCACGGATGGCCGAATACGGTCGACGATCGAACGGAGGTTCCGTGACTGGTCTTCCCACGGCCGCCCAAGTTCCTCTAGGGTGGCCAGAATTGCCCCACAGTTGGAGTGGCCCAGCACCACGACGAGTCGTGTGCCGAACCGCTCCGCGGCAAACTCGGCGCTGCCCACTTGGGAAGGCGCGACGACGTTTCCGGCAACACGGATGACAAACAGGTCACCAAGGCCTTGATCGAAGACGATTTCCGCGGGCACCCGCGAATCAGAACATCCGAGGATGATGGCGAACGGCTCCTGGCCTGCCGCCAACTCGCGGCGGCGCGTCAGGCTCGTGAGTGTGTCGCTGCTACGACCGTCAGATACGAATCGACGGTTTCCCTCGCGCAGGCGTTCAAGTGCTTCTTGCACTGAGATCATCGACGCTTCACCTCGTCAGGCCGACGCCTTTCCGTGTTGGGCCTCGCTCCCACCGCCACACAAGGCCAATTCAAATCCGCACTTCTCAAGTACGCGCGGACGTTCAGCCAACCAGAACACGGCCACTGCGCGTCTGCCGGCGGCTGCATGCCGTTGTTGGACAGCATTCGGGTATATGGAAAGCTTGTTACGTGCTACCGCTCGCACGGTGGAAGCTGGGCCGAGTGGAATACGTCATTAACTTCGACCTCTTCGCGTCGCACGCGATGATCCGGTATGGTGGCTCTACCAGTTCCCGAACGCCTGGTCAACTATACCGGGTCCCAGCCATTGAAACTCCAATTACGCACGTCTTAGCCCGGGATTTAGTTCAACTCCGGATTTTGTCGCGGCCAGGCGCGACAAGGATCCTTAGTTTCTAAGATGGCGCGATGGACGTGACTAGGCAGCCTGTGCCTTCCTGCCTCTTGAACCCAGGGCGACCCCCAGCAGTATCAGCCCATAGCCCACCCCGACGATCAACGCCAGTATCCCGACATTCCGATGAGGAGGCAAGGCCGCGTAGACGTGGAACGCCACCGACGAGATGGCCGCAAAGAGGACGAGGCTGCGCGCGACCACCCACTGCCGCCATAGAGCGATGCCGGAGATTGCCAACAAGAGGCTCAGGATTATGCCGGCGAGGCCGACGAAGAAGGGTTGTACCTCGCCGCCTCGAACCCCCCGCACGATGAACTCTTCGACCGCGCCGTAGCCGAGGAAAAGCGCGACCAGTATGCTGAACACTGCGACAACCATATGAGCCTCCTGGCAATCAGAATTTTGGAAAACTATCTGTTGGACACCGTCAGGCTGGATTTGTTTCTGACATTTTCAATAAGGGGTCAGGAGCGCGATACGAAACAGCGTCGTACAAAGATGCCTGACGCTCAAGCATGGCGATCGGAATGCTTGGTGTGGGTGGCAGCCAGTTCTCGCCGGTCTGCTGCTGCTCCGGCGCAGGGCCGCCAGAGGACTCAGCGTGGCGCACGGCCCACCTAACGCCGCGATCGCTTGAGTAATCATGACGCCGAGCTGCACATCACTTCGAAGTCCTTGGATTCGACGTACCTTTGAGCCAATTCGAGAGCGGCTCGTGCCACAGCTTTCTCCAGAGTCAGGCGACTTATTAGCGGACCTTGGCCTCGCTTGCCCGGCAACCTCCTGAAGCCCTCTTTCCTGGTCCAGCGTTCCATGTTCGAACGGCCGAGCAAGCCACCCTGACCGCCCTTGCTCGCTACTTCCGTACATCACATCGGAATTCGCCGGTGTTGCCATTTTCTTTCCGGGCTCTCCGGCAGGCATCAACGGCGCGTCAAGAAACAGGAGGAGCCATCCACCGTGTGAACTCGTTTTGTTATAGTGTGACCCTATGCGAAGTTTCTTGAAAACGTCTGCTTTGGTTGCTGCTCTTGTCGCAATTGCCTCGCCGCCGTGCGCGGCCCAACAAGCGATCACGTCCGCGGGGTTTGCAGCCAGGGCCCTGCCCGTTTTGCCTGTCGAGGAGCCCTACACGTTCCACAAGATCCTGACCGAGGGCGAGGTACGGTTGCGGCGTGATCCCAACGCACGGCCAGCGCAAGACGAAATGGCGATCCCCGCTCAGGGCTGGACGCTTACAATTCCCTCCTCGGCTGGTCCGCTGCTCCGCCGCGCCGCCGAGGACTTCCGCGGCCACATGAAGACCGGCATGCAGGTTCAGATGGAGTTGCGGACCCAGGATTCCCTCTCGGATTGGGCCGGTCTGGCGCGGACCGTCGTTGCCGGCGTGCGCGACCAGATGCCTGATTGCGGAGGCGCGCTGAAAGGGCGCAAGGACTACCAGATCATCGTATCTCCCGAACGCGTCGCCGTCTGCGGCTTGGACGAGCGTGGAGCGATGTACGGGCTTTACAATCTCGAAGAGCGGATGGACCTGCGCCAGGCGCCGTACCTGCCGCGCAACCTCAACACGGTGCGCCACAGCCTCTATCAGGCGCGCATGACGCTCTCCGGCCTGGGCTGGATGGAGTGGCCCGACGCGTACCTCTCCCTGCTGTCCCATTATGGCTTCGACTCGATCTTCGCATCGGTTTACGTCAATCCGAACGGGGTCATCGGCCCTCCTCCGTACTGGGACAAAATGCGGAAACAAGAACCCGCCCGGGTGCACGACCTGGTCAAGCGCGCCGCCCGCTACGGCATCGACCTGTATTGCCCAATTATTTATTTGTACACAGGCGAACCGGAAAACGAAGCGGGCTTGCGAAAACTGGTGCGGGACATCGTCACCGAATTCCCGGAGATCCGCGGGTATGTGCTGCTGACCGAGGGCTTCTTTTACAAGAATTGGTTTGGCGCCGGCGGGCAGGGCGGAGAGAACCTGCGCGAGTGGATCCGCAACTGGGCCCGCGGGGTTGCCATTGTCAGCGAGGAATGCCGCAAGCTCAACCCGTCCATTGAGGTGCTCCCCTGGGATTACAACATCGATTTTCGGCCTGACCAGGTTGAGGTAAAAAAGTACGCGATCAGCCAGTACCCGCTCGAGGTCATCCCGTTGCTGACCTTCGAGAATGGGAAAAGCTTCGAGCGCGACGGCCAGCGCTCCTCGCTGCGCGATTACTCGCTAAACGAAATCGGCCCGGCCGAAGTGACGGCGGCTCAAATAACCGCCGCCAAAGAGCGCGGTATGCGCGCCGTTTACTCCAAAGCGGACACCTGGGCGACCTGGCAGTTCGGCACCTTCCCCTATCTGCCGTTCCCGTACCAGTGGCACGCGCGTTATCAGGCCTTGGAGACATGGGGCGTTGACGGAACCATGGAGAGCTGGAGTTACGGTTTCAAGCCCAACTGGATTGCCGAGATGCGCGCCTGGTATAGCTGGAGCGACGCGCCGGCGCTCGATCCATTGCTGCGGTCCATCGCCCGGAGAGAATTCGGCGCCGGTTCAGAGGCCAAGGTTTTGAAGGCTTGGGAGCATTTCAGTCAAGCTGTGCGCGTCGTACCCGAACACGGACCTACTTGGGGGGGCAACAACGGCGTGGCCGCGCCCCTCTTCTTCCAAAAACCCACGAAGCCCCGCGCCATGACGCTTGAGCACTCCTGGACTGACCAGGTCATCTGGTCGAGAGGGTCGTCAGTGAACCCGTATTGGCCGTTCACGCCGCGCCAGTTCATTCTGAATCCAGACTTCACCAATCAAGTGAACGCGGCCGAGCGTTACGCGCGTCCGTTCACGCTGGCAGTCTTCCAGAAGTACATGCGCTTGGCCGCCGACGAGATGGAGCAGGGCCTGGTCACATACCGCGCCGCCGCCCTTGCGGCGCCCGCTTCCAAGAAAATGAGCTCGTTTCGCGAGGTGCTGTTGGCCGAGCAGATCCAGCGGATGATTCGCAGCGCGAGCGCCGTGCTGGAATTTGAAGATCTCCGCTTCCGCCTTGCGAAAACCACGGATGCGGCGGAACTGCGGCGGCTCGTGGACCGCATGACCGCGGTTTTGAAGGAAGAGATCCCGCGCACCGAAGCCTCTTACGAAGCGGCGCGGCGCGATTCGCGCCTCGGCTACGAATGGGAGCAGGATTACATCTACACGCCGGACATCCTGCAAGAGAAGCTCAAGCTTCTGCGCGCGACCCTCTATCAGCAACTCCCTGCCTACCGCCGGCAGCACCGCATCCAGTGAAGGCAGGCTTCAGGCTGCAGCGCTAGGCGGCAACCAAAGTAGGCAGTCGGCAGTGGGCAGCACCTTCGTCAAATTTATTCGCGCTGAGCTAGACCTGGCTACGGCCGGATAATCCTAATATGGGTAATCTGGCAACAAAAGAGAACCCCCGACGAGGCAAGTGTCGATCAAGGTCGGAATCGCTCCCAGAAGGGGACCCATGCATCCGCCAACTCCGAGAAGACATTTTCTGAAGATGTCCGCAGCCGCGGGCGCATTAGGACTGGGAGATTTCTCATTCCTGGCGCAATTGCCCGCACCTTCCAGTGCGGAAGGCCGGTTAAACTCCAAGTCGGTCCGACTTCAACCGGAAATCGGAGCCGCTGGTGCGACTGTTGGAGGAAACACCGCGGCAGCGATTGCTGGAAGAGGTAGCGGCTCGCATAAAGCGGGGGTTAAGCTACGATGAATTGCTGGCGGCCTTATTGCTCGCCGGAGTGCGCAATATTGAACCGCGGCCTGTCGGTTTTAAGTTTCACGCCGTGTTGGTCGTAAACTCCGCGCACTTGGCCAGCCTTGCCTCCCCTGGTTCCGATCGTTGGCTGCCAATCTTCTGGGCCCTTGACTACTTCAAGGATTCTCAGGCCCGCGATGCGCGCGAGGGAGACTGGACGATGGGAAAGGTGAGCGAATCGCTCGTTCCTCCGGCGCACAAGGCCCCGGCAAGCTTTCATCCAGGCCATGGAGAACTGGGACGAAGCGGCTGCCGACCCCGCTACTAGCTGGCGGCTGCAACGCAGCGCTAGCTGGCCCTCTCCAAGGCTAGGATTTTCTTCGTCACTGCTTTCGGAAAGTCCACAAAGGCAAAATGGCTCTTGTGATACAGGTAGTCCTCACCGCTCTCATCAACGATGCGTACCAAGTCATCCTTGGCAGCTCTCGGATCGGGGAGAATCCGATAGACTTTACCAAGGATCAGGGAAGCCTCATAGTCGGCGTTATCGATGCACAGAGCAAAAGGTTTGGTTGGTGGTTTCATCAGTCGTCTAAATAACGCTCGATTTTCAGATCTCTCCTACCGATACCATGCGCCTCGTACCAATGCAATTCTACCTTGCGTTGAGCGCCGTGCATTGGAA
>JBPCNK010000079.1:0-9874 GCA_051001345.1 Acidobacteriota bacterium
GGTCTGGGGCGCGCCAATCCAACGGCTTTTAATCCGTTTAATCCGTGTCAATCCGTGTTAATCCGCGCTGACGCCGATCTTGATCATTGGGTCCGCTCAAGACACATAGGAATTCCCGACGACGTCCTTAGTCCTTAGTCCTTAGTCCTTAGTCCTTAGTCCTTAGTCCCTGGCCCCTGTAAAGAATTGACGCAGGCCGGGCAACGAATTACGATGATGGCATCCACGTTGAAATTGCATTCATCGCCTGAGGCCCCTATGCAGATTGTCAAAAACCCCAAAATCTACGACGTGTGTATCGTTGGCTCCGGCGCCGCCGGCGGAATGGCCGCCAAGGTGCTGACCGAGTCGGGCGCCGACGTGGTCATGCTCGAAGCCGGCCCGATGTACGACTCCTCCAAGGACGCGGCGATGTTTGCGTGGAACTACGATTCTCCCCGGCGAGGCGCGGCTACCGTCGACCGCCACTTCGGAGAATACGACGCCGGTTACGGCGGCTGGACTCTGCCGGGCGAACCCTACACGGTGGCTTCGGGAGAAACATTTGACTGGTACCGCGCGCGCATGCTGGGGGGCAGAACCAACCACTGGGGACGCATTTCCCTGCGTTTCGGACCGCTCGACTTCAAACGCCGCAGCAACGATGGCTTGGGCGACGACTGGCCGATCAGTTACGACGACGTCAAACCGTATTACGACAAGGTCGACCGCCTGGTCGGTATTTTCGGATCGAAGGAAGGTATCTTCAACGAGCCTGACGGAGTCTTCCAGCCGCCTCCGCGTCCACGCTGCTATGAGTTGATGGTCAAACAAGGTTGCCAGAAGCTGGGCATTACCTGCATCCCGTCGCGGATGTCGATTCTGACCCAACCGCTCAACGGCCGCCCGGCCTGTCACTACTGTGCACAGTGCGGCCGTGGCTGCTCGACTCATTCCAACTTTTCTTCACCTTCGGTGCTATTGCCTCCGGCCCTGGCCACCGGCAAACTGAAGATCATACCCGGCGCCATGGCGCGCGAAGTCCTCACCGATGCAAACGGCCTGGCCACCGGAGTCTCTTACGTCAACACAGCCGACGGTCGCGAGCACCAGGTCCGCGCCCGGATCGTGGTTCTCGGGGCCAGCGCCTGCGAGTCGGCGCGCCTGCTGCTCAATTCAAAATCACCCCGCTTTCCGTCGGGCCTGGCCAATTCCAGCGGCGTCATAGGCAAGTACTTGATCGACTCAACCGGCGCCAGCGTCAGCGGATTCTTTCCCCAGATGATGAATGGCGTCTCCCACAACGAAGATGGCATCGGCGGGATGCATCTGTATATGCCGTGGTGGCTCAACGATAAGAAGCTGGATTTCCCGCGCGGCTACCACATCGAGTTTGGTGGCGGCCGCCGCATGCCTGGCTCCGGATTTTTGGGTGGAATTCAAAATTTCAACGGCGGGGGCGGCTACGGCGCCAAGCTCAAGGATGATTACCGCCGCTACTACGGCGCCTTTATCGGTTTCGCCGGCCGCGGCGAGATGATTCCCAATAAGGACAGCTACTGTGAGATCGACCCGTCGGTCGTCGACAAGTGGGGTATTCCGGTGCTGCGCTTCCACTTCAAGTTCTCCGACTACGAACACAACCAGGTCAAGCACATGCAGGAAACCTTTCGCGAGTTGATTACGACCCTGGGGGGAACGCCCACATCCCAGATGCCGTCGCGGGAACAGGGTTACGGCATCGCCGCCGGCGGCCGCATCATTCACGAAGTCGGAGTAACACGCATGGGCGCCGACCCGAAGACATCGGTCGTCAACGGGTTTTGCCAGGCTCACGATTCGAAGAATATTTTTATCGTCGATGGCGGCCCCTTCGTATCGCAGGCCGATAAGAATCCGACCTGGACAATCCTGGCCTTGTCGATGCGCGCGGGCGAATACATCGCCGAACAACGCAAAAAGGGAAACCTTTAGGAGCTGCCATGGCCGACATCACACGAAGAAATGCTCTGAAGGTTCTGGCTGCAGCGCCGCTGGCGGCTGGCTTTACCTGGACCGAAGCCGAAGCGCAAATCGCTCACGAGCACGCCCGGAAGGCTGTCGCTAAGGCCGGCGGCGCGTTTGAACCGTCCTACTTCAGCGAGCACGAATACAAGACGGTTCGCGTTCTGGTCGATTTGATCATTCCAAAGGACGACCGCTCCGGCGGCGCCGTTGACGCGGGTGTGCCCGAATTTATGGATTTCATGCTGAGCGACGAGAAGCTCTACACGTCGGCGCCGATTACGACACGCCAGACGGCCATGCGCGGGGGGCTTGCCTGGCTCGACCGCCATTGTGAACAGCTCTTCGATCGCCAATTCATCGATTGCAGCGAGGCGGAGCGCAAACAGGTGCTCGACAGCCTGGCCTGGCCGGCCAAGGCGCGCCCGGAACTGCGGCACGGAGCGGCTTTCTTCAGCAGCTTCCGCGACCTGACGGCCAGCGGTTTCTGGAGCAGCAAAGTCGGCGTCGAAGACCTGCAGTACGTCGGCAATGTTTTTGTGGCCGAATGGAAGGGTTGTCCCGAAGAGGCTCTGAAAAAACTGGGCGTCAAGTACGAACAGTAATTTTTTGACGCCACCAAGCGCCGCGCACGCCATTCGCACGCTGCTTTCGGTTCTTGACGACTGTACTCAAAAAGGGTACGATTGTACTCGATTTGAGTACAGATAATTCTCCAATCGGGCAACCCATTGATGCACCCTCCTCCGCCCTGTTCGGAGGGACACGGACCGCTGTGCTCGCGCTGCTTTTCGGTCATGTAGACCAGGCGTTCTATCTGCGCGAGATTGTCCGACAAACGGCGGCCGCCCACGGCGCCGTCCAGCGCGAAGTAAAGAAGCTGTCTGCGGCGGGGATTCTTCGACGAACGACCCGAGGGCGCAACGTCTACTACCAAGCCGCTCGCGAGTGCCCCATTTTCCCCGAACTCCGCGGACTGATTCTGAAGACTGCCGGCGTTGCTGAACCGCTTCGAGCGGCTCTGAAACCCTTGGCCAAACGGATTGCTGTCGCGTGCATTTACGGTTCATTCGCCAGACTGCAGCCGCGCGGCTCCAGCGATCTGGACCTACTGATCATAGGCGACGTGGAATTCGGCGATGTGGTCTCAAGACTCAGTCCGACACAGGGGAAGCTTGGGCGCGAGATCAATCCCACGGTTTATCCCGAAGCCGAATTCCGAAAAAAGCTGGCCGAAAGGCATCACTTTATTACGTCGGTATTGACGGAGCCAAAGATCTTCATCATCGGAGACGAAAGTGAGCTTGAAAGATTGGCTGCGAAGCGGTTGGCTAAGCCAGCATACAACCAGCCGAGAAGAGATTCACGATCTGCTGGGGGTCGTCGAGCGCGATCTTCTCGATAGTGCATCACCGGCGCTCAGCCCCGACTGGCGTTTGAACATCGCTTACAATGCCGCCTTGCAGGCCGCGACCGCCGCTTTGGCAGCGGCCGGATACCGCGCAACGCGGGAGGCTCACCACTACCGCGTCATCCAAACGCTGGCGTATACCATTTCGGCAGATTCGACCCTGATTAAGAAGCTGGACGGTTTTCGTAAGAAACGCAATATCGGAGGATACGAACGGGCCGGACTGGTTTCAGACCAAGAGGCCAAAGAGATGTTGGTTCTCGCGCGTGCCCTTCAAACGAGAGTAACGGCTTGGCTTCGTCGGGAGCACTCGGAACTGGCCGCAGCAAAACGCCGGTAACGCTGATGCTCCTCAGCGCACATACAAATCGATGACCCGTTCGATGGCCCGTCGGCATACCGCGCAAAATGGAACCGGATTGCGCGAGAACATAATGCAGTCGACCTGGGAGCGGTAGTAGCCGCGGGCTTCGTACAGGGCGCCTTCAAACGCGCCTGCTTTCCCGGCAAACTGGCCCGCCGCCAGCAAGCGTGTTTCCTCGATCATCTGCTCGCGAAACAGCGCGTCCATTTCTTCTTCACTTTTTCTCTGGCGCCGGATCTCGCGCCGCCGTTCCTGAATGCGGCGTGAATGCTCCTCATACTCCTGCTTGCTCCAGGGAGTCGGAAGTGGAGTTCCGGTCTCGACCAAGTCCTTCCATTTGAGCAGCGCGGGTTGCAGCAGCGCCGTGGCATTCGGCTCCCACGGCTCGACCCGGTTGGCCGCCGGAAGGTAGGCCACATCCGACGTGTAGTACTCGTCGGCCAGCCCGGCGAAATGATGGCCGAATTCGTGAACAAAGACATAGGGTGCCCACGTATTGCCGGCCGCAACGGTGCCGTACAGTCCGAAAATTCCGCCGCCGCCATAGGTCCGGCTGTTGACCAGAATTTCAACGAAGTCGTACGGCGCAAACGAAGCGACGTCGCGAAAGGCCCGGTTGTCAAACGTCAAAACATAGCGCTCCGATCCAAACGCATCGTAGGTGGTACCCAGCGGAGAGCGCCGGTGCTGGCCGGTCGAAGGGCGCGAGATGCCCGATTTGTCAGCCGGCGGACACAGCGCCCAAACGTTCAAGTCTTTCCTTCTGGCTTTGAAGGGCTGCGTTTCAAGGAGGATATCGGCCAGCCGCCGCGCTTCCCTTTCAAATTGCTCCCGCTCGCCGGCTGTGTACCCGTCTCCCAGGATCAACAGATCGACTTTCGCCTCCGGATCTCCACTGCGGAGCAGTTCCAATAACGCGCCCGGCGCCGGTGGGCTGGAAGAATCTACGAACTGATCGGAAGGATCGACCTCCAGCGACCAGACTTCGTGAAACAAGTTGCGCACGTCACGCTTTTTCAGAACAACCTGAACGCTCTGCTCCGGCTTGGGAAAGCGCAATGACTCGTGAAATGTGCGATCGATGCTTTTGGCTTCGCCGGTTGTCTCCCATTCGCCGTAGATCGAAGCGAATCCGCGCGAATAAACGACCAGGTTGGTCTTGCGATCGATGACCTCGAAGAGGTACTTGCCGAGGTTGGTGTCATCGACTGGATGACGCGGATTGCCGGGCCACTCCAGCGGCTCAACGACAATCCGATCCAGGCTAAAGCGTTCCTCGCGGGCATTGCCGGTGTGGTAGTAATCCACCCGCATCGTCCTGGGCGCAGCCAGGGCTGCCGGGATGAACAGGACCACCAAGAGTGGAATGAAATAGAAGGTGCGACGAGTCATCTACACGGACGATAGTAACACGCCGCTTGCAACCTCGGCGGCAGATCGATATCATACTCGTATTACAGAAGGATGATCGATCGGAGAGTCGATGGAAACCATTACAGTTTCGCCCAAGTTCCAGGTCGTTATCCCAAAGAAGATTCGGGAAAAGTTGAAGCTTACGCCTGGTCAGAAGATTCAGGCGGTCCTATATGAGGACCGTATTGAGCTGATCCCCGTACGCCCGATGAAGAAAATGCGGGGATTCCTCAAGGGCATCGATACCCACGTACCCCGTCAGGGAGATCGAGTCTGAACATCGTCGATTCCTCAGGCTGGCTCGAGTACTTCGCTGACGGGCCGAACGCGAGATTCTTCGCCCCGGCGATCGAGGCTACCCGGGAACTCCTGGTTCCGACGCTGAGCCTCTACGAAGTGTTCAAGCGGGTCCTCTCGCAGCGTGGAGACGGACCGGCCCTCCAGGCCGTCGCTCTCATGCAGCAGGGAACAGTTGTTGATCTCACTGCAGCGGTGGCGCTGGCAGCCGCAACGCTGAGCCTGCAGGAAAAACTTCCGATGGCAGACAGCATCATGTTGGCGACCGCCCGCGCGTATGGCGCAAGCTTCTGGACGCAGGACTCGGACTTCATCGATGTGGAAGGCGTGAAATACACTGCCAGGCCCGGATAAAAATGGGCCAAGCCAGAGTGAGGCAAGCTTCCAGCCTGTCAGCTTTTTGGTGTGCAGCTAGGACATAGCCGACCACGGCCACGAGCACGTCAACGAGGACGATCACGTCCTGGCAACTGAAGCCTGACCCCTATTTCTACATTAGAATGGCAGGCCGTGCCCAAGCTGCTCACAGTCGTCGCTTTTGCATGCGCCGTCACAGGGCTGGTGCTGTGCGTACGCGACGCTTACGCCCAGACCGTATCGGAAGGACCGCGCTACTTTCTTTTTTATTGCGCCGTGGTCTTGTCGTGGTGGCAATGGCGGCAGCCAAGTCTGCCTCCGCGACTTCTTGGCGTGGGCGACTGGGCGCCCTTCCTCGCCATTCAGACAGTCCTAATAGCGGCTGTCTACATCACCGCTCCGGCCGTCCTGCAGGAATTCTGCCGCGAGGCAGGCCCCATAGAGACGTCGTCGGTACTGTGTTTCGGACTGGGCGCGCTGGCCTGTTGGAGGAGCGCGCGCATCGTTGCGATCGCGATGCTTTGGCTGCTGCTCGAAGAGATCGACTATTTCGGCATCTTCGGCGCATGGCTGGGCAGGACCGATGGTGTGTACACGGGAGCGCTCCATGACCTGCTGGCATTGTGGCGTGTCCGGCCGGGAGTGACGCTGCTGATTTTGGCCGCTGTGCTGTTAGTTTTGGGCCTGGTGACATGGATCGGGCGTCGGCCACTGGCTCGTTCGATCGACCGGCTCTTGCGGCTGCCCCGTTTCCGTCTGGTTGTAGTGTGGGCCTCGCTGGGTGTGGCATTCCTGCTGGCGGGTTCGTGGCAGGAGTTGTCGAGCACTACCACCGCCGCGGGCGCACAATTTCCCGAGGAGTATCTTGAGTTGCTGGGGGCAGAGTGTTTCCTGGTGGTCGCGCTCCAGGCTTCAGGTTTCAGGTTTCAGGCTCGAGGCTCCTGAGGTCTGACGGCGGGCCTTTCAGCCCGGCTAGGGCTGGCGACATTCTTGTGAGCGGCCCTTTAGGAGTCTGTCGGTGACGTCTCGGGCACGACCTCGAACACTTTAACGACCAAGGCCACACCCTGACCCCCGACCCCTGAACCCTGACCCCTTGTATTGTGATAGTGTTTGACAATCATGCTTCTGAAAGTTTTCAACGACAGAGCGGCGCTGGGCCGTAAGGCTGCCGCAATAGCCGCCGCCACGATCAACGCAGCCATCGCCGCCAAAGGGCGCGCCCGCATCATTGCCGCAACGGGAATGTCGCAATTTGACTTTCTCGAGGCGCTGACGGCCGACGCCAGCGTCGACTGGAGCCGCGTCGAGATGTTTCATCTGGATGAATACGTGGGCCTGCCCGCCGATCATCCCGCCAGCTTCAGACGCTATCTGCGCGAGCGGGTGATTGACAAGACGAACCTGCAGGATTATCACCTGCTCGACGGTCTGGCGGATCCGGCCGAAACTTGCCGCAGCGTCGGCGCGCTGCTGGAGGCCGCACCCGTCGACATCGCGTTTGTCGGTGTCGGCGAGAATGGCCACCTGGCGTTCAACGATCCGCCCGCTGACTTTGAAATTGACCAACCGTATCTGGTTGTCACGCTCGATGAAGCCTGCCGGCGCCAGCAAGTGGGCGAGGGTTGGTTTGCGACATTCGACGACGTTCCACGCCAGGCCATATCGATGTCGATCCGGCAGATTCTGAAGTCCAAGGAAATTCTTTGTATTGTTCCCGAAGCCCGCAAAGCCGAGGCGGTGCGGGCCTGTTTCGAGGGAGAGATCAGCCCAATGGCTCCGGCTTCGGCGCTGCGGCAGCACCCCAACGTCACTGTTTTCCTGGACTGGGATTCCGCGGCGCTGCTCGGTCGCGCCGAACTACAGGTCGAATCGTAGGCCACTGAGCCGTAACCGTATGCCGTATGCCGTGTGCCGTATGCCGTATGCCGTATGCCGCAAGCCGGCGACGGAGACGTGGACGTACTCGTGCTCGTGGATGTGGTCGTGATCATGGCCCGTCATTGGATTGCCCATAGGATGGTGTGCGTGTAAAACAAATGGGCTGTACCCTTCCGGGCACGGCACTGACAGGAGCCTCCACCATGAGAATCTTTCGCATCATTTTGCTGTGCGCCTTGGTCTGGATGATGATTGCGGCGTTGGCTGCGCTGCCGGCGCAATCTCCGGCTCCGTTGCGTGTCGGCATCATCGGTCTGGACACTTCCCACGTGACCGCTTTCACGCAGCTCTTCAACGATCCTTCCCGGCCCGATCATGTGCCCGGAGCTCGCGTTGTCGCCGCCTTCAAAGGGGGCAGCCCCGACGTCGAAGCCAGCGCCACCCGCATCGAACGATTCACCTCCGAGCTTCGCGACAAATGGGGCGTCGAAGTGGTCGATTCGATCGAGGAACTCTGCCGTAAGGTTGACGTCGTTTTGCTGGAGAGTGTCGACGGCCGTCCGCACCTCGAACAGGCCCGGCCGGTGCTGGCCGCCCGCAAACCTGTCTTCATCGACAAACCGCTGGCGGGCAGTTTGCGTGACGGCCGCGAGATTGCACGACTGGCCCGGCAATACGGAACTCCCGTTTTCAGCTCGTCCAGTCGCCGTTTCGTTTCTGAGATTCAGGACCTGAAAAAGAATCCGGCCTTGGGCGACATTCTCGGAGCCGAAGCCTGGGGACCTGCGCCGATCCTGACGCACATGCCCGATTTTTTCTGGTACGGGATTCACACCGTCGAGTCCCTGTATGCGCTGATGGGAACCGGCTGCCAGAGTGTCACGCGGACCTACACGGAAGGAGCCGACGTGGTCGTCGGCAAATGGAAGGACGGCCGCCTGGGGACAGTGCGCGGCTTGCGCAAAGGCGCCACGTCCTATGGCGCCATCGCTTTCGGCTCGAAAGCCGTGGTAGCCAGCGGGCCAGAGGGCAGGTCGTCCTATCGCGATCTGCTGGTAGAGATCGTCAAGTTCTTCCAGACCGGTGTGGCGCCTGTGCCGCTGGAAGAAACCATCGAGATTCTGGCCTTCATGGAGGCGGCCGACCTGAGCCGGCAGCGCGGCGGCGCACCCGTTGCGCTGCGTGAATTGGGCATCGACAACTGAAATGATCGGCGAGGTAGTCCATCGCGATATGACCATCGCAGACATACCTGCAGGTCTGGCGTTATGCCGCGCCAGCCACTGGAATCAGTTGGCGCGCGACTGGGAACTCTTTTTGCGGCTGAGCCCGAGAGGGTGCCGGGTCGCAACCGTCGACGATGCCGTCGTGGGAACGGTCACGACAGTTCGCTATGAAAACCGCTTCAGTTGGATCGGCATGGTGCTGGTCAACCCGGCTCAACGCGGACGCGGAATCGGGACACGGCTGCTCGTCGAGGCGCTTGAACTGCTTGCCGACATGGGGTCGATACGGCTGGATGCCACACCGGCGGGCCAGGTAATCTACGAGAAGCTCAACTTCCTCGAAGAGTATCGCCTGAGCCGCATGGAAATAGACGGGTCGCAAGTACGGGCGCAAGCGCAGGTCAGCGTGACGCCCATGACGGCCGACGATTTCGTGGAGGTCCTCGAACTGGACCGGGCCGTATTCGGGGCGGATCGCCGCGCGGTCCTGGAATCGATGATCGAGGGCGCCCCGGAGTACGCGCGCGTTGTGCGAGCGCAGGCTGGAATCGAAGGCTACACGTTCGGTCGTCACGGATTCCGTTTTGAACACATCGGCCCGCTGGTTGCCCGCGATCAGCAAACCGCGCGGAATCTGACGCTGACGTGCCTGGCCCAGCACCCGATGCCGTTCATCCTGGATGCTTCCGATTGGCCGGACTGGAAACAGTGGTTGGAGTCGGTCGGATTTCGCGTGCAGCGACCGTTTATCCGGATGTACCGCGGCGCCAATCCCTTTGCCGGCAGACCAGATCAGCAGTTCGCAATTCTGGGGCCGGAGTTCGGATAACAGCGTTAGATTGTCGCGAACGGCCGCCGCAGTTCAGTGCCGCGACCGAAGGGAGTGGGTCCGTGCGGCTGTTTAGATCAGTGTGACGGCAACTACGGCGGGGACCCGCTCCC
>JBPCNK010000080.1:0-7122 GCA_051001345.1 Acidobacteriota bacterium
TCTTGAAATTGGGCGCCGGGCTGGAAAGATTTCAATACAACTTCCTGCAACGCCAGAGCAGCCGGGGCCAGTTTCAGTTTACGGGCGTATTCACGTCCAACCTGGCCGATGTGGAAGGGACGGGAGAACCCTTTGCCGATTTTCTACTGGGGCTGCCGCAGCGCACCATTCGCACGGTGGGCGCAGCGCAGGCTTATCTGCGGCGCACATCGACTTCCTGGTATGTACAGGACGACTTCAAGATTACACCGCGCCTGGTGCTCAGCGCCGGCGTGAGGTATGACAACTTCAGCCCATTTACGGAACGGCGGGACAACTACTTGAACCTGGACTACAGCGGGTTACCCGCGGCGCCCGTGCTGGTGCGGGCCGGGAAAGCAGGGCCACTGGGTCGCCGGCTGGTTCGTTCCGACCACAAGAACTTCGCGCCGCGGGCCGGACTGGCCTATCGCTTCGTCGACGGCCGCAGGCCGGTAGTTGTACGGGCTGGATACGGGGTGTTTTACGATCAGGGCGTGGGCGCTCGCTTTTACGATCTTGTGCGCAACGGCATTAGAGCCGAGACTAACCAGGCGACGCCAGAGCAGCCGGTGCTCACGCTATCGCAGGGATTTCCGTCAACGGCCGACACCGGCTTTCCTTCCTATTTCAGCTCCGACGTCAACGCGCGCACAGCCTACGTTCAGAACTGGAACCTGGCGCTGCAGCTGACAACTCCGGGGTCGCTCACCGTCGAAGCGGCATACGTCGGCTCCCACGGGACACACCTGGAGCGTTACCGCAGCTTCAACACGCCGCTCCATGAGGTGACGGGAAGAAACCTGCCACCCCGTCCCGGCCCCATCCAGCAACTTCGTCCCTTTCCTCAAGTGGGAAAGATCATTCACCGCGAAAACAGCGCCTCATCGACCTACCATTCGATGCAGATCCGGGCGGAGCGAAGGTTGTCGGACGACTTATTTTTCCTGGCGTCCTTTGCGATGTCAAAGTCGATCGACGATGCCGACGGCATTCTGCCGGGGTTTTTTGACAGCATCCCGGCGCAGGATGAACGCAATCTCCGAGCCGAGCGCGGCCTGTCTTTTTTCGATGTCCGGAAACGTTTGACCGCCAGTTCTGTCTGGCATTTGCCGGTTGGGCGGGGCCACGCGCGCTGGGCCGATCGAGGAGTTCTGACCCAATTGGTTTCAGGTTGGCGAATTGCGGCAAACATTCTCGAACAGGACGGAACTCCGCTCAACCCAGTCTTGTTCACCAATCCCGCCAACGCCGATACTTCCACACGTCCGGACCGAGTGCCGGGAGTTGCCATCACGCTGCCACGGTCGCAAAGGACTCCCGAACGCTTTTTCAACACGGACGCTTTTTCCTTTCCTGCTCCCTTCACCTTCGGCAACGCCGGCCGCAACATCATCCCGGGGCCGGGCAACAATCTGGTCGACCTGGCCTTGTCGCGCAGTGTTGAATTGGGCGAAGGAGCACGGATGGAAATCCGCGCGGAGTGTTTCAATCTCTTCAATCATCCCAACTGGGGCCTGCCCATACCGTACGTCGACTTTGGACCTTTTTTCGGACGCATCGCCTCCAGCGGCGAACCGCGCCGAATCCAGCTGGCGCTGAAAGTTGGGTTTTGATTTGCGGGAGATTGCTTCACCGCAGAGACGCAGCGCGTCGTAGCCGCAACCAAAGTCGGAAGTAGGCAGCGGGCAGTAGGCAGCGTAATGCAGACGACGCAGCGCCGATTGCAGGGAAAAACGCAAAAGCAAGTCACGAATTACACGAATGAACACGAATTACCCGAACGCTTGTGGGTAGATCGTACCGGGTTGGCAACACCCCTTTTTGAACCCGAGCGCAAATCCCTGTCAGCTTATTTCGGGTTAATTCGTTTTATTCGTGTAATTCGTGACTGCTTTTGCTTTTCTTTTCAATCATTCAGCCATAGTCAATTGCGGCTCTGACCCGCCCTCATCCTCACAGTCAAAACTGCCGAGACCAGCGCCAGTGTCGATGCGGCAACCAGGAGCGCGGTGTAGCCGTAGTGGTCGATCAACGCTCCGGCAGCGACGGCGGCCAGCGCTACAGCCGCCTGCGAAACAAAAAATTTCATTCCCACGGCTCTGCCGCTGACCGTTTGGTCGACGTTGGCGACCACGAACTGGTCGATCAGCGGGCTGGTCAGAGCCTGCAACGTGGCGCTCGCAATGTAAGCAGCTCCCGACCAGGCTGATCCGGAGGCGAGGGCCAACAGGAGAAAAAACGGAAAACACAAAAACTGGCAGCCGGCAATCGACCATCGCGCCCCCAACCGAGGAACCCACAACGGCAGAGACATGACGGCCAGAGCCTGCAGAAATTGGGCACAGGAAAAGAGCCATCCCAACTGGACCACTCCAAGCTGGTGACGCTGCGTGAAAAATACATTGAAGAAAGGTGGGAATGCACCCAGCAGCAAGTCCCAGACCAGGACCATTGATAGAAAAGGGACAAGGAATTTTCGGTTGGCTCTGGCGATATCCGCGAAGGAATGACTGGGTCGACCGGCTACAGTAGATCTCGCATCCGGTCGAATCCCGCACAAAAAAAGAAGCGCAACAGCACACGAGATGCTGCAAGCCCCCAGACTTGCCTGCATTCCAATCGAGCTCGCAAGCGCCGCTCCGCCCAGTCCCGCCACCGCGCCGGTCAGGATCGACAAGCCGTAGGTCGCTGCGAAGGCAGAGGATCTGTTTTGTCCGTGCCCGCCCGTCGCGCTGCCGAGAAAGGGCGGCACCGCCACGAACCACAACGCGATTCCGACGCCGGTTACAAACGAGCTGCCCAGCAACATAGCCCGCGTCTCCAAAGTGCTGCGCCATACCAGGCTGATTGCAACCACCGCGGTCGCGGTGATCAGCGTCGCCTTGGGCCCCCAGCGATCCGTGGCCCAACCGGCTGCAGCGCTGGCCAGTACCGTGCCCACTGTTCCCGCTGCGAAAACCTGGCCCATCAGCGTTACCGATAGACCCAGTTCGGCCAGGTGAAGGTTGTACAGCAGAAAGAAAGTCATTAGTCCAAGCGACCAGAAAAAATTGGCGGCCAGGAAAAACGACAGATTCGAATAGGGTCGCATGTTCTAGGAGTCAGGCTTCAGGGGTCAGGGGTCAGGGGTCAGGGTTAGGACGTGATCATGGTTGTTGGCGTGCTCGTACTCGTGCCGTCACCGATTACGCGTGCCCTTCTGAAAATGCCTCCTTTGCTCAAAATCTTCACGCGGCGTAGATCCCCGGGATTCATGAACGGTACCATCTATGACATCGAACGACTCTCGAATTCAACCCGCGATCCAGAAGTCCGGCTGGGGCGACCGGCGACTGGCGACTGGCGACCGTAGCTGGCCACTGGCCACTGTGTTATCTGCCCAGCAGCAGCCTGGCATAGCCGTGCAAATGTTCCCAGGCCTTTTCCACCGTGTATGCGAGGTACTGAATGGGGACGCGTCGTGCTCGCGACTGCGCCATGTGGTAGCGCACGCGCTGCAGCCGAGGCAGCCGATGCACGGCAAGCGCGCTCTTAAGAACGCGCCAGCGGTGCGGACTGAATTCCATTTGCAATCGGACAAAGTTCTTGTTGCCGCGAAAGCGCGACAGCAGGTCATCAAGGCTGTCGCCGTTCAACCATCGTTGGACCCAGGCGGGCAGTCCGCGGTTCTCGTCGTGCGCTGCCGCCAGAGCGTCAAAGTCAAAACATTGCCTCGGATTGCCCACTCGCTTACGCTCGTGGCTCGGTGGCTCGTGGCTCGGTAGCTCCGGCCCGAACAGGCGAGCGGCCAGCGAGCAGTTGACGAAAAAGATCTGACGGAGGATGCCGCTCTGGCGTAAGGCATCGCTCGCATCGGCCGGATCGAGGGTAACAGCTTCATAAAGATGCGATAGACGCACCTGGTTCTGGAACAAATGCCGAAAGAAGTGGAGCTGGATGAAAAGAAAGTGATTGGAGGTGGCCAACACACAGGCAGTAGAACAGGCGCGGCCGGCCTGCGAACTTTTCAGCCCGAGGCTAACGGCTGTGGCCGGGGCGACAGCAGACCGAACCATTACCGGCGAGGCAAAGACTCCGGCTAGATCGATATGATATCGGGAGTCCCAGAGCCGATCATGGAGCTCAATTTTCAGCGGGATGTTGGGTCTGAAGAAATCTCCATCCCACAGGTACTCGGATGCCGAGGCTGGCGTCAAAGACACATGGTCGGATGTCTGATCGGGCTCGACCTGGTAGCCCAGCTCGATGCAGGCCTCGACGGCTAGCAACAACTGTTCCGGCTCTACGTAGAAATCCAGGTCGTATTGGACCCGGTCGCACGGATCGGGGTAAAGCTGGGTGGCCAGAGGGATTCCCTTCAGTACGGCGACTTCGATGCCGCGCTCGGCCATCCGGTCAACCAGCAGCGACTGCTGCGCTGAGATCGCCTCGTAGCGTTCGCAATTGTTTCGATAATCGCCGGCGAGCCGCTGTTGAACCCACACGGGCAATCCGGACGGGTCGGCCCGTCGCCGAAACAAGAGCGTCAACCCATTTTCATCGAGAAACCGCAGGAGCTGGTTCCACTCCGCATCGTTCAAAACAGCCCAGCCGGCCGGCGAGCCGGAGGGCCGCCTGCCGGCTGCAACCCGGCAGGCCTCGATCTGGAAAGCTCGCAGTTTGTCTGGCATGGCTGGACTATTGGCGGGGATAGTCGCGAGTCGCGAGTCGCGAGTCGCGAGCAGTCGCGAGCGGCCAGTTCGCCAGGTGCCGGATACGAACGTCGCAGCGGCTCGGGCGCCTGCTAGTGGACTGTAACATCTAAATTGATACTAACAACATTGATCCGCCTCCGCGGGCGGCTATGGGAAAACCGGCGCCGATTTTTGACCGGCTTCACCACAGAGACACAGAGGACACAGAGCAACACAGAGAAAAGCGGGCGTACGAGTCCTATGAACTTCGATCGCATCACGGAGGACTGTCACATAAGTTCGTTGACATGCATACTTAGAATTACAGACAGCCGGTCGTTGGTACGAAGTTTTTCTCTGTGTTCCTCTGTGCCCTCTGTGTCTCTGTGGTGAAGCCGCTTTTCACCGCACCGCAGAGCGTCACTAGGATCAATGTTATTGGTATCAATTCAGATGTTACAGGCCACTAGGCGGCAGGCAATTGCTGATTGCGGGATTGATTGCGGACTGAGTTCAACCACCTCGTCATCCGTAACTCGTAACTCGTAATTCGTAATTCCCTCACCCTATTCCAAAGTCTTCAACATTTTCTCCCGCTTGTCCTTGAACTCCGTTCCCGGTTTCCACTCCGGGAAGCGCGGCTCTTCGGATACGCGGTAGCCGACGGCGAACAGTAAATGCAGATCTTCTACGCCGCCCGCCAGATCCCAGTCGGCTTTGATGTCGTCGGAGACCTTGTGGTAGTCATTCTGCGTATACTCTTCGCGCTTGCGCTTGCCGTAGCCCTCGGGCTTGCCGATGTACTCGACGCCTGAATCAGTGTAAAGGGCCGGCACTCCCTGCTTGGCAAACTCAAAGTGGTCCGAGCGGTAAAAGAATCCCTTCTCAGGCTCGGGATCGGCGACGATGACGCGACCCTGTGCGCGGGCTTCCTCTTCCAGGACATCGTCGAGCGTCGAGTTACCCCGGCCGACAACAACGACGTCGCGCGTACGTCCCCATTGATTCAAGCCGTCCATGTTGACGTTGGCAACGGTCCGGGCCAGCGGGTACAGCGGATTTCCAGCGTAGTACTTGGCGCCCAGAAGCCCTTTCTCTTCGGCCGTAACTGCCAGAAAAAGAATCGACCGGCGAGGCGCCCGCCCCAGTTTTGTGTACGCTTCGGCCAACTCGAGCAGTCCGGCTATGCCCGACGCATTGTCGATGGCGCCGTTGAAAATCTGGTCGCCCTTGCGCTTGTCGTCGCGGCCCAGATGGTCCCAGTGCGCCGAGTAAACGACATGCTCGTCCCTTAGCTTCGGATCGGATCCTTCCAGGCGGGCGACGACGTTGGCGGATTTCACCTCGCGCAGCTCATTCTTCAAGTGAAAGGTCGCCTGGGCTCCAAGGGGAACCGGACTGAAGTCCTTCGACTGAGCGGCCTCCTTTAGCGCTTCGAAATCCTGGCCGGCCAGTTTGAAAAGCCTCTGTGCCGTCTCCAGACTGATCCAGGATTCGACGGCGACGCGGCCCATGTTTTTGTCGGGCCGCTGGATGTCAAAGTTCTCGCGGCCCCAACTGCCCGCTATCACCTCGTAGGGATAGCCGGCCGGCCCCGTCTCGTGGACGATGATTGCTGCCGCGGCACCCTTCTCCGAAGCGATTTCATATTTGTAGGTCCAGCGACCGTAATAGGTCATCGCCTTTCCCTTGAACATCGCGTCGGAAAGGCGCGCAGGGTCGGACGGATCGGGTACAGCTGGATCGTTAATGAGCATAACGATCGTCTTTCCGCGAACGTCGACCCCCTTGTAATCATCCCAGCCGTACTCGGGAGCAACGACGCCGTAGCCGACAAACACCACCTCGGATTTTTCCACATCCACCTGCGGAATGAACCGGCGCGAGACGGCCACATATTGGTCGGTCGACTTGAGCGTCATGGCTTGACCTGCGACGGTGAAAGAAGCCTGCGGCGTTGCCCGAAATCCCACCAGCGGCACCGGCTGCACGTACCCTCCGTCGGGAGCTCCCGGTTTCAGCCCGAGCTTCGTAAATTGTTCGGTCAGATACTTGACCGTGAGCGCCTCTCCCTTGGTGCCCGGGCCGCGCCCTTCGTATTCATCGGAAGCCAACACGCCGATATGGCCCATCAGGTCGGCGCTTTGGATCGAGTCCAACGCCGGTTTCAGATCCTGCTGCGGCGGCGGATTGTCCGGAGCGGCGGCCGTCTCCTTCGTGGGAACTTCGGCGCGGTTGCAGCCCAGCAGAAGAGTCACAATCAAGAGCAGAAATATCGAGCAACAGAGTTGCCAGTGGCCAGTGGCCAGTGGCCAGCCCAGAAGGTCCCGGGCCGGTCGACACGAAGGTCCAACAGCGCCGCGACGGGAAAAGAGCGGGCCGGTAGACACGGAGCGCCAACTGAGCCGCGACCGGAAGGGAGCGGGCC
>JBPCNK010000081.1:0-33636 GCA_051001345.1 Acidobacteriota bacterium
TTGATTTTCGGATTGTGGATTGGGCGGTGCCCCGCGCGTAAGAACGTGTGAAAAAAATCGAAACCACCCCCCATTTCTTTCGCCCCTCTGGGGCTCATGGAGGCGACGAACCCTAAACCCAGGGCTCCCGCCCTGGGCTCTATTATTTGCCCCCTTCGGGGCACGTCATTCGCCCTCCGCATCGGAGCGGTGAGACGTTGGGCCGGCGCAGGAGTCGAAACGAAAGTCGCCCCGCAGGGGCGAAGGATTAAAGCCCAGGGCGTTAAGCCCTGGGTTTCCGTTCGTCGTTTCGATAAGCCCCGCAGCAGGGGCGAAAGACCAAGCCCCGAGCCACGCCCTGGGCTCTATTATTTGCCCCCATCCGGGGCACGTCTTTCGGCCTCCACATCGGAGCGGTGAGACGTTGGGCCGGCGCAGGAGTCGAAACGAAAGTCGCCCCGCAGGGGCGAAAGATTAAGCCCCGAGCCTAAGCGAGGCGGCCCCACTCCGCCATTTTGAATCTGCATGGCCTGTGAATTGGCAGCAACGATGGTCTGCCGGCTCAAGTCTTGACGGAGATGTTGCTGGCAACCGCACGTGAAGCCAATTAGCATCTGTGCTGAGGTGCCGCTCGCTTACGCGCGCGGCACCGCTATAGGTCCCGACGGTTTACGACAGAGAGGTTGGCCATTGTGGCTAAACGCAGACTACGACGAGGCAACTTATGACTTCGATTCGACGCTTCTGGCTGACAGCAGCCGCGCTGGTTGTGGTTGCAGTGTCCTTATCAATCGCCTTGTCCCAGGTTGCCACTCCTCTGGCTGTCGGCATCCAAAGCAGCGTGCGCGTCAAGATGCGCGACGGGGTCGAACTGGTGGCCGACATCTACCGGCCGCTGGCCGAAGGGAAATTTCCCGTTTTGCTTGAACGCACTCCGTACAACCGCTCCGGTCCGGGCATGGCCCATGAACTGGCCAGCAACGGCTATGTGGTCATCCGACAGGACGTCCGCGGCCGGTTCGAGTCCGGCGGCGAATTCTATCCGTTCCGGTATGAAAGCCAGGACGGCTATGACACAGTCGAATGGGCTGCCGGGCTGGAAGGGTCCAACGGCAGGGTCGGCATGTTGGGCGGTTCTTATGTCGGCGCCACGCAGATGCTGGCGGCCATGGCAAAACCTCCGCACCTCGAAGCCATTTTCCCGTACGTGACAGCAGCGGAATACTACGAAGGCTGGACCTATCAGGGCGGCGCCTGGATGCAGTGGTTCAGCAGCAGTTGGGCTTCGGGCCTTACGGTGGACACATTGCGACGCAAGTCAGCGGCGGCCATTCGCGCGCGCCAGTGGGTTGGCGGCGCGCTGCCCGTCGAGAATTTTCCGCTGCTGGAACCCGCGCGAGATTTGGCGCCCTACTACCGCGACTGGATCGCGCACGAAAGCAACGACGAGTACTGGCGCGCCTGGAAGATCTCCGATCACTACGGCGAGATGACCGTCAAGGGACTGCATGGCGCTGGCTGGCACGATATTTTTCTGCAAGGGTCTATCGGCAATTATCTCAGCCTGCGCGAGCGGGCTGGCGCCGCGTCGGCGCGCCAGAGCCAGCGTCTCCTCGTAGGGCCGTGGGCGCACGCGGCGACTTCCGCCGAAGGAAAGATTGGAGACGTGACCTTCGGCACAGCCGCTGTCCTGGACATGCCCGGGACTACTTTACGCTGGTTCAACTATGCGCTGAAGGGCGAGCAGAACGAATACGCAACGGGCGCCCCCGTGAGGATCTTTGTCATGGGCGACAACGTGTGGCGTGATGAGCAGCAATTTCCACCGGCCCGCGCGCAGGCCAGGCGTTTCTATCTCGGTTCCTCGCGCGGCGCCAACACGGCGGCGGGCGACGGGCTGCTGGCCACGTCGGCGCCGGCGCGCGGCGGCCGGCCCGACCGCTACGAGTACGATCCGACCAATCCGGTTGCCTCGTTGGGAGGCCGCCTGTGCTGCGGGGCGGAGATGGCTCCCGGGCCCTTTGACCAGCGTCCCAACGAATCGCGCCAGGACGTGCTGGTCTACTCGACGCCTGCGCTCGAAAGGGAGATGGAAGTGACCGGCTTCGTTAGCGTCGAACTCCACGCAGCCAGCTCCGCCGTCGATACAGACTGGACCGCGCTGCTAGCCGACGTCGGCCCGGACGGCTACGCCCGCTTTTTGACCGATGGAATCGTGCGCGCCCGCTATCGCAATGGAACCACTCGGGCCGAGCCGATCACGCCCGGCCAGGCAACGCGCTATACCATCGACTTGTGGGCCACCAGCAACGTGTTCAAGGCCGGCCACCGTATTCGGCTTTACATTTCCAGCAGCAATTTCCCGCGTTTCAACCGGAACCTGAATACGGGCGAGCCCACACTGGGCGCAACGCGCCTGCTCAAAGCGCAGCAGGTTATCTATCACGACGCCGATCATCCGTCTGCGCTGGTGCTTCCCGTGGTGCCGCGTTCAAGAGGCAAGTGATCAGTGGCAGGAATACAAGGAAGACCTAGCCCGGATTATTCACAAAAAAACTTAGTCACGAATTACACGAATAATACGAATTACACGAAAAGAGTTTTGCAGTTCAGCTGCTTGGCTCAGAACCGGTATCCCATCTGAATCAACATTCATGATAATTCGTTAAATTGGTTAAATTCGTGACTAGGCTTTTGTTTTTTTGTGAATAATCCGGACTAGGGATTAGCAACCCCTGTCCCCTGCTAGTACGTGAAACGAAGCTGGAACTGAATCCAGCGCGGCGTGTTCCATTGCTGCGTGACACGTCCGAAGTTGGAGCTGAGCGGATCGGTGCTCGGATTGTCCCACTGGACGCGATTGAACACATTGATCGCGTCGGCTCGGACTTCAAACCTCGTTCCTTCCGTGATCCGGATGCTGCGCTTTAGACTAGCGTCCACCTGGTTCATGTGATCACCCGTCAGCGACGGGATGCGTTGCGGGAAAACCCGCCGGTGAAACGACGCCGGCACCCGGCTCGAGTTACGCTCGAAGTCGTCGGTGTTGAACCATTTGTCTGGCGTCGGGCTGTTGCGCCTGATGCTATCCGGGTTGCCGTAGAAGAAAGCGTTCCCCCAATCCAGGAAACGCCCGCTTTGCAGATGCCAGATGCCGCCGATTTGCCAACCACCCAGTAGCGCGGAGGCCAAGCCTCCGTTCAGAAAGGCTCTGTTGGCCCCAAACGGCAGCTCGACGATCCCATTGAAGTTGAGGTGATGCGGGCGCGAGTCGTTGCTGATACGCTAGCTCGGCGTGGCAGCGAATTCGTTCTCGTAAAAGTCGCGGTCCATGCTCTTGGCGAATGTGTACGAGACGGTGTAGCTGTGGCCGCCCGAAAAGCGCCGCTGGAAGGACGTCTCCAGATGGTTGTACTTGCTAACGCCGTCGGCGATGCGATTGTCCGTCAGCCCGTTGATGTGGGGGAAGGCTCGCAGGAGCTGGTTTTTTGCGATCGTAGTGCTGGTAAAGAAACCGTTGGTCAGCATGTCCTGGTAGATGAGCGGCTGCGTCGTCTGTAGAGAAGTGAAGTTACTGATGTGGAAAGGATTCGGCACGCGCGAATTCAGGTCGTTGGCGTTGGTGTTGTTGCGGACCAGGCCGGTGGACCAGAACGACTCGGGCAAAAAGCTGATCGCCCGACTGAGCGTGAGATGGTCGGCGTATGAGCCCAGGTAGGCGACTTCGAAAACCATATCGCGTCCGAGTTCGCGCTGCACACCCAGGCGCCAGCGCTGTTGCCGCGCATGCTCCCAGTCGCGGTCATCGGTGCTCTGGCCGCGGCCGACGCGGGCCATCAGACCGAGGGCGTTTCCAAGCGGCTCATCGAAGCGTGTTCCATTCGAGCGCACCGGGAACGGATCGGCCGTGGCGCCGTACCCTCCTTTGGGAGTGCCTACCAGGAAATTGATGCCACTGTCATTGGTCAGGATCGTGCTGGTCGTCTTGGCATATCCGAACTGGCTGGGTGCGCCCTCGTTGAGCACGTTGATCGTGTCGTAGAAGAGGCCGTAGCCGGCGCGCAGGACCGTCTTGCTGTTCCAGTTGTAAGCGATGCCGACGCGCGGCATGAAGTAACCCTTACCTTGGTTGAAGCTGTTGGGATTGCCGTCCTTGCCCAGGTAGAGCGAGCCGCCGCGAACCTTGATTTCCGCCAGACCGGGCAGCGGGCGGGCGCGGTGGGCCGCCTCGGCTGCCTCGGAGATTGGCAGCCCGACGTTTGGATTGAATCCGGCCTGAATCCGATTGTAGCGCTCGACGAAGCCGCCTTCCCAGTCATACCGCAGGCCCAGGTTGAGCCAGATCTTGCTGCTGAGGCGGAAGTCATCCTGGACATAGAGGCCGACGTAGGGATGGGTCAGATAGAACGTGTCGTTCCTCTCGATGGACATGCTCGAGGGCGTACCGAGCGCGAAGGCGGCCCAGCTAAGGTTCAGGTTTCCGGCGTTGGATGTATCCGACCTTTGGCGCGTGTTGGTGTTGGTGAAGCTGAAACTACCACCCGCGTTGCCCGGGGAACCGCCGCTGCGATAGTTTTCGCGACCGTCAAACCCGAACCGGAAGCTGTGCGCATTCCAGATCTTGCTGACTTCAGCGCGCAGCGTGCCCATCGACACGCGCGTGAAGCCGGAAAAGCCGCGGCTGATCGATTCATATCCGGAAACGCTCAGCGGCGGCAACAGCGTAAAGTCGCCGGCGCGCTGGTCCAGGTACGCCGGGAAGCCGGCCGACGTCGGTTTGAAACTGCGCTGGACGGGCGTTGGAATGCTGGCCTCGCGGAAACGATTCCACGCGGTCGCGACGTTTAGGACCGTGGTCGGATTCAGGTTCCAGAGATAGTCGATCGTGATGCCGATGTTTCTGCGGTTCAGGCCGTTGGAATGCAGCCCGCGGGCGGTCGCGAAGGTCCAGTCACCCCGGTCCTCGAGAAAGTCGTTCCAGCTCCAGCGGCCAAACATGCGGTGGTTCTGGTTGATCTGCCAGTCGATGCGGTTGTGGTAGGCCTTGTAATCCCAGTCAAACGGGGTTGCCGACGCAAGGTAGTTGTTGGTGACGCCATCGGCGCCGACAACTCCCGGCACGTTGTTCGGCAGCGGATAGAGATTCATATAGAACTTGTAGACCGGGTTGAGAATCGGCACGATGTTGCCCGGGAACGGATCACGTATTACCGCTCGACCGTCGGGAGTGAGCCGGGCCGTGGCCGGGTTATAAACGGTATAGCGCACCGGATCGAAAGCGGCCAACTCGGAAAAGTCGCCTTGGCGCTGCTTGAGCGTCGGGACGGTGCGGTTGACGGCGGTGCCCTCCTCCGACTTGTTGTCGCGGAATCCGTTATAGCTGAAAAAGAAGAAAAGTTTGTTGCGCCCGTCAAAGAGCTTTGGAATGCGCACGGGCCCGCCAATCGTCGTGGCCCAGTTGTTGGAGCGGCCCGTCGACTGGCGCTCCTGCTGTTTGAGTCTCTCGGCCAGGGCGGAGTTGCCCTGCTGTTCGGCCTGACGGATGGCGCTCCAATAGGCGGCGTTGGTCGTGCTCTGCGTCGCATTCCAGCGCTGCTGCCAGTGCTGCCATGTCAGCGTGCCGTGGTACTCATTGGTGCCACTCTTGCTGACCATGCTGACGCTGGCTCCACTGGTGTGCCCTTTGGTAGCATCAAAAGTAGCCGTCTCAACTCTGACCTCCTGGATCGTATCCGAGTAGGGCAGGTAGGCGGCGCGGCGAGAGATCGAGTTGTTGGGAACGCCGTCGATCGAATACTCGGTGCCGCCGACACCGCCGGCGGCGTTGGTGCCCGAGGCGCCTACATTGGAGTGCAGGCCCAGATAATTGGGTTGAGCGGTCCACTGCATGCCGGGTGCGCTGCGCAGCAGCAGCATGACACTGTTGCCGAAGACCGGCAAATCCATGATCTGCTTGTTTTCGAGCACGGAACTGGCCGAGGACGTGGATGTTTCCAGCAGCCGGTTGGTGGCCGAGACGGTAACCGTTTCGGACACTTCTCCAACCTGTAGCACAAGGTCTGCCGTGACGCGGCCGCCGACGTTGACGATGATCTCGCTTTGCGCCTTCTTGAAGCCGGTCAGCTCGGCCGAGACCAGATAGGTGCCGCCGATCAGGTAGCTTTGCTCGTAGTAGCCCGTGTCGTTTGTAATCGTGACGTGCCGGACATTGGTGTCCTTGTTGATGATGACGACCTCGACTCCGGGCAAAACGGCGCCCGAAGCATCCGTGACGATTCCAAGGACCGTCCCGCGCGTCTCCTGCGCCAATCCAGACGAGCTCGATGCGGTAACGATGACGACAAGCAGCAAAGCCGCGATTACAGCCTTCATGAAAACCTCCAGCGGAACGAGTCCCTACAAAAAGAAATTAGAGGCACTATAGCGTGGGAATTCCGAGAAATCTAGCCGCGATTATTCACGAAATTCGATGCAGGACAGGCGCGGAGCGCCGTTAGCCAATAGCCCCGCGCGTAAGCGCGGAGTTGCCGGCGTGACAAGCGAGCGAGGCCCGAAGGGCCGGCACCTACACAATGCAATCGAGAACGCAATTTAGATTTAGATGTGCCGCGCCTTCGGCGCTCCTTCCCTCCGGGGGCCTGATTCCCCGGCCTGACGGCTGCCTGACGGCCTGACGGCCGGGGCTATTGGCTGGCGGCGCTTCGCGCCTGGATCAGTTCGTGAATAATCGCGGCTAGAGACTCTTGAGTTGTCGTGTTCCGCGTGAAACAGCGCCGCGTTTGTCTCCGTCATCGGATCCCGGACCTTGCAACCGGCCACGCGCGACTTTCTGGTAGGATGCAGTCGATTCCATCTTCTTCTGATTTTTGAGGGGAACAGTCATGAGATCCTTGCCTCGTCGCATCGCTGCTGTGTCGCATTAACTCCCAATGAAGACGATCATCGAACCTTTCAAAATCAAGATGGTCGAACAGATCAGGATGACGACGCTTGACGAGCGCCGGCGCTGGCTCGAAAAGGCCGGTTACAACCTGTTTCTGGTCGATGCTGAAAACGTCCTGATCGACCTGCTGACCGACAGCGGAACAAGCGCCATGAGCGCCGAGCAATGGGCGGCCATCATGCGGGGCGACGAAGCTTACGCCGGCGGCCGGAGCTTTAAACGCTTCGCCGAAGCCGTGCGCTCTATCACGGGATTCAAGCACATCATTCCGACTCACCAGGGCCGCGCCGCCGAGCGCATTCTGTTCACTACCGGGTGCAAGAAGGGCGACGTCGTAGCCAACAACACGCATTTTGACACCACGCGTGCCAATGTCGAGTATGCCGGCGCCGAAGCCGTAGACCTGGTGATTCCAGAAGGACGAGAGCCGGCCAGAATTCATCCATTCAAGGGCAACATGGACGTTGCGGCCCTGGCGCAGTTAATCGAGCGCGTCGGAGCCAGGCGCATGCCGCTGGTGATGCTGACGGTGACAAATAATTCCGGCGGAGGACAACCTGTCTCGATGGCCAACATCCGCCAGGTAAAGGAGACCCTCAACCGTCACAAGATCCCGCTGTACCTGGACGCCTGCCGTTTCGCCGAAAACGCCTATTTCATCAAGCTGCGGGAAGAAGGATACGCCGCAAAGTCAGTTCGGGAGATCGCGCGCGAAATGTTCTCGTACGCCGACGGTTGTACAATGTCGGCCAAAAAGGACGGGTTGGCCAACATCGGCGGGTTTCTGGCCACCAACGACGACGCGCTGGCCGAGCGGCAGAAAGACCTGTTGATTCTGACCGAAGGTTTTCCCACCTACGGGGGGCTGGCCGGCCGCGATCTGGATGCGATCGCTGTCGGACTTCAGGAGGTGCTTGAAGAAGACTATCTCCATTACCGGATCGTGTCGACGAGCTACCTGGGCGAACATATCGCGCGCGCGGGCGTCCCAATTGTCCAGCCGCCCGGGGGACATGCCATCTATATCGACGCGCGGGCGTTCCTGCCGCAGATTCCCCCGGCGCAGTTTCCGGGCCAGGCGCTCGTCGCCGAGCTATATCTGCAGGCCGGTATCCGCTCGGTTGAAATCGGATCGGTGATGTTCGGGCGGCGCGACCCGGAAACCGGCGAGGAACGGTGTGCCGCCATGGAACTGGTCCGACTGGCCATCCCGCGCCGCGTCTATACGCAAAGCCACATCGACTATGTTGTGGAAGCCATTCTGGAAGTATTCGCCCGGCGCGAATCGATCGCGGGCCTGAAGATGACCTACCAGGCGCCGGTGCTGCGGCACTTCTCGGCAAGATTCGAGCCGCTACAGAGCCGCGAACAACAGAGCCGCGAACGAAGAGAGCGGTGAGATTTCGAATTTCGACTAATTCAATATCTCACCGCTCACGTTGTTCGCGGCTCTGTTGTTGCTGCTGTTCGCGGCTCCGTTTTACTCAATGACAACGGGAGCAGTTGAGATCAACAGTTCAGGAGCGGGCGCCGCCGGCAGCCCGACGGCCTCCCGGAACGCCACGGCCACGGCGCACGCGGAGACGGGTAGCGTGAAGACCAGCCCGACATAGAAAAACATCGCGCCGAGAAGATTGAGAAGTCCAAGCACCACGGCGAACATGAAGAAACCAAAATAATCCGTGGCCGCTACCCGCCGGCTGGCCCGCATGGCTTCCCAAAAATTCAGCCCTTTCTCCGACATGAAGCAGAAGGTAAACAGGTGAATCGAGAAGATGAGAATGCCCGGAATGATCAACAGGATCAATCCGAGAAAGCTGAAGATCGTAATGAGAAACCCAGCAAGAAGAGCGGGCAGAAAGAAGCGGTACCCTTCCAGGTAGTCCTGCGGGGTGACGCGGCCACGCTCGATTAGTCGCAGGGCGGTATAGGAGGCTGCGACGAACACGGGTCCCCATACAAATGGGAACAGCACCGACAAAATGACCGTCGAAGCGACTCCCACGACGGCGAAGGTCCCGATATCTCTGAGAAACAGATTCCAGCCTTCTGTGATCCAGCGACCAATGCTGACGCGAAAGGCGATGTTTTCCATGCTTCCCTCCACTGGGTAATACGGGGGAGATTCACGAAAAGTTCAACCCGGGAACCACAGGGGGAAGGTAAGCCACCCTCTGCTGGGGGGCTGCTCGCTTTACGCGCGCGGCACCGCCATAACGACCACGGCCACGGCCACGAGCACGTCAACGAGCACGATCACGTCGTGACCCTGGGCCATGAAGCCTGGAGCCTGACGCCTGACGCCTGACCCCTAAAGCCTGACCCCTACAGTTTTACCGTCCGTCCGGTCCGCGCCGCCTCGTAGATGGCCATCATGATCTTCAGATCCTGCAGGCCGTCTTGGCCCGGAGTCAGTGCTTCGGTTCCGTTGGTGACGCAGTCGGAGAAATGATCCATCTCCAGGGCGAAGTGGTCCATCTGGGGAAGAGTCTTCTCCTCGATCACGTTGCCTCGCCGCAGCCGCATGCGCAGTCCGGTGTACCCGGTGGCGGGCTCCAACTCGAACCAGCCCTTGTCGGTTACGACTCGATAGCGGCTCTGTCCCGAGTATCCATAACTGGAACTGCAATTGGCCAGGATGCCCGAAGGGAAGCGCAGCTGGAAGTTGATGGTTTCCTCGACCTCACCGAAGCGGACGTCGCCCGGCGTGCTGTAGACCATGGCGTTGACTTCAACCGGCTCCTCGGCGGTGATATAGCGTGTGGCTTGCAGGCTGTAGATGCCGATGTCCATCAACGAACCGCCGCCGGCCAGGTTCCTCTTGAGGCGCCACTGCGCCGGGTCTCCGATGTTGAATCCATGGTCGGCCTGGATGATCTTGATCGTGCCCAGGTCCTTTTCGCGCGCCATGCGGATCATCTCGCGATTGTGCGGCTCGTAGCGACAACGGTAGGCCACCATCAATTTGCGCTCAGCCTGGCGGCAGGCGTCAATCATGGCCTGGCAGTCGGCTGGCGTATTCGCCATCGGCTTTTCGGTCAGAATGTGCTTGCCGGCCCGGGCGCCGCGGATCGTGTACTCGGCGTGCATCCCGTTTGGCAGGACAATATAGATGATATCGACTTCCGGATTGCTCCGGATCGAATCATAGTTCTCGTAGTTGTAGATGTTCTTGACATCGACGCCGTAGCGCAGCGCCAGCTTTTGGGCCTTGTCAGGTTTACCGCTGACAAGGGCGGCAACCCTGGATTTTTCACACTTGGCAAAGGCGGGAAGAATCTGGTTGATGGCCAGGCTTCCCAAGCCGACGATCGCCCAGCCCAGTTTCTTTCCGGGCGGTTCCGGCACGCGCTGCGCTACCACCGAGCCCATGCCTGCCGCCCCAATCAGACTCCCGCTGACACTTGTAAGGAAACTGCGCCGCGTCGAAATGTTTGTCATTGTCGACTCTCCTGCGTGGGCGCCACTGGCGCTGAGAATAGAAGTTGAAGAATAAAGGAACCGGAGCGATGATTCTCCGTAACACCCAAGAGGAAATCAAGGGGAGAATCGACATGTGTAAAGTTCGACGACCGGTCGTGTTGGTGCTGGCCATGGTGGCGTGCATGGCGCTGGTTCAGGCACAGGATGACGCCGCGGCCAGCCAGGCGCGCGCCGCGCAATTGCTCGAGCAGGCACGCCTGATGATCGGCGGCGAAGCCAAGCTGCGCGCCGTTACCAGTTTGACCGCCTCGGGCAAATTAAGTCGCTCGATGGGACCCAGCAACGAATTGACAGGGACCATTGACGTCTCGATCCTGCTACCGGACCGATTCCTGGTCTCCGATACGATGAACCTGGAGTTCGGAGATGTGACACGGACGCGAGCGCTCAACGGCGAGGAAGCGTGGAGCGAATCAAGCGGTGCTGGCGGAGGTGCAGGTGGAATTCAGATTCGAACCGGGCCCGGTCCTGGCCCCGCTGGCAATCCGGCTCAAGCGCAGGCGATGGAGAAGCGGGCCTTGATGCAGGAATTCACCCGGCACATGATCGCCTGGCTGCTCGCGCCGCCGGCGGCCCTCGAGTTGACCTTCAGGTATGCCGGTACGGGTGAGGTGGCAGGCGCTGCAGCCGACATTCTTGAAGGGAAAGGCGCCGATGGGCTGGCGCTGAAATTGTACCTGGATCAGGCCACCCAATTGCCGTTGATGGTCAGTTACCAGGGGAGAGCCCCGCGGATGGTATTCCGCCAGGGCCCGCCCAGCCCGGAAGCGGCAGAACGTCAGGCCCGCGAAATGATGGCCGCTCCGCCTGCCCCTGTCGAATTCCAATTGCGCCTTTCCGACTATCGCAGTGTCGGAGAAATCCTGCTGCCTCATCGCATGACGCGAGTCGTCGAGGGCCGTGTGACCGAGGAGTGGCGGATCGACAAATTCAAGATCAATCCCACTCTCAAATTGGAGCGCTTTAAAAGACCTTGAAACAGGGGTCAGGATTCAGGGGTCAGGGGTCAGGGATTGCGGATTGTGAATTTGAGTCGCAATCCGCAATCGTCCATAAATCCGCAATCCGCAACTCCCTGACCCCTGCCCCCTGAAGCCTGACCCCTAGTCCCTAGAACTGGACTTTTCCCGCTGCCTCCTCTATTTTTGACAGGGATGACTACAAAACCACTCGACGTGAAGTCCGCACCCCGCTGGGACCTTTCGGACTTGTATGTCGGACCATCCGATCCGCTACTGGCCGCTGACGAAGAATCCAGCCTGGAACTGGCGCGCCGCTTTGCCGCCGACTTCCGCGGACGAATCAGCCCGGCGGCCTCCGGAGGCCCCACGCCCGGTCTGATGGCGCAGGCGCTGGAGCGCTACGAAGAACTGCTCGATCTCACGTACAGGCTGGTCAGCTTCGCGCATCTGGTTCATGCCGTCGATACGCAGCGGGCCGAGCACGGCGCGCTTATGGCGCGGGCTCAACAGGCGGCCACGGCGGTCCAGACGACTGTCATGTTTTTCGAGCTGGACTGGATCGCCCTGGACGAGGCAGTGGCTCTCCCAATCATTGAAAGCCGGGAGTGCGCCCGCTGGCGGCACTTCCTGGGCGCGATTCGCCGCTACAAGCCTCACACGCTCAGCGAAGCGGAAGAGATTATTCTGGCTGAAAAGAACACAACGGGCGCCGAGGCACTGCGACGGCTGTTTGACGAGTCGACCAGTGCGGCCTCCTTCGAGCTGGAGCACGACGGCCGCCGGCGCACGCTCAGCCAGAGCGAAGCGCTCGCGCTGTTATACGAGCCGGACCGCCAGCTGCGCATCGCCGCCCACGACGCCATCACGGCCGGCCTCGAAAAAAATACTCACCTGGCCACGTTCCTGTTGAACTGTCTGATACAGGACCACGGCGTCAACAACCGCTTGAAAAAATTCACCCACCCGGCCCAGGCCCGCCACTTGGCCAATGAGATCGATGCAGCCAGCGTTGAGGCGCTGCTGTCGGCCTGCGAAGACCACGGATCGATCGTACAGGATTACTACCGTCTAAAAAGCGGCCTGCTCGGGATCGATCGGTTGTACGACTACGACCGCTACGCGCCGATCCGCCTGGGCGACGATATGGCCATGCCTACCTGCGACTGGCCGGCCGCCTGTCGGCAGGTCGAAGCGGCCTACAGAGGCTTCAGCCCTGCGCTTGGAGATATCGTCGCCGAATTCTTTCAAAGCAACTGGATCGATGCCGACCCTTCGCCAGGCAAGCGCGGGGGCGCCTTCTGCAGCTCGACGGTCCCGTCGCGCCACCCGTATATCCTGATGAATTTTACCGGCCGGCTCAACGATGTGATGACGCTGGCCCATGAGCTAGGGCACGGGGTCCACCAGTATTTGGCGCGCCCGCATGGAATTCTCGAGAACACTCCGCCGCTGACGCTGGCCGAGACAGCCAGTATCTTCGGCGAAATGCTTGTCTTCGAACGCTTACTGGAGCAGCAGGACGATCCGCGCGTCAAACTGTCGCTGTTGTGCAGTAAACTCGAGGATGCCTTTGCCTCGATTTTTAGACAGGCCGCCCTTACGCGCTTTGAACAGAACGTGCATGCGGCCCGAGCCGCCGGAGAATTGCCGGTCGAACGCATCGATGATCTGTGGCTGGAAGCCAACCGACCGATGCATGGCGACGTAGTCTGTTTGACGCAAGGGTACGCGCGCTGGTGGAGCTACATCGGTCACTTCTATCATTGGCCCTTTTACTGCTACGCCTACAGTTTTGGAAACCTGCTTGTGCTGGCGCTGTGGAAACAGTACAAGAGAGAAGGCAAGACGTTTGCGCCGCGCTACGTCGAGTTGCTGGCGGCGGGCGGAACCGATACACCTGGCCGGCTGGTGGAACGCATGGGCCTGGACATTCACGATCCGGGTTTTTGGAACTTGGGCCTGTCCATTCTTTCCGAGATGGTGTCGCAGGCCAGGGAACTGGCGGAAACGATTTCGACTCGCTGAAACCGCAGGCGGAATTGGGCAAGGTCCGTGAGTAGAAGAATTCTGATCGTCGCGCTGCTGATGTCAGCCCTGGTCGCCGGGCCCCCGCCCGATTACCGGCCCGAACCAGCACTGACACCGCCCAGCTTTACATTCGCACGGTTGATGTACTCGGGTGGCGGCTGGCGACGTGGCAGTTGGGCCACCGACTATCCCAAGGCGGACATCCAGTTTATTTACGGCCTGCAGAAGTTCAGCGATTTTTCCTTCATCGATTCCGACCATCGCACGGTGGCGCTGCAGGATCCCGAGTTATTCGACTATCCGTTTCTCTATGCCGTCGAAGTCGGGTATATGCGGCTGTCCGATAGCGATGCCGCGCGTCTTAGGGAGTACTTGCTGCGGGGCGGTTTTTTGGTTGCAGACGACTATCACGGGGAATATGAGTTCGAAAGTTTTCGATCGGAGATGCAAAAAGTTTTTCCGGAATACGTAGCAATTGATTTGCCGCCGACGCATCCGATCTTCCATTGCTATTACGATATCGATCGCCTGTTCCAGGTACCCGGGATCCAGTATTTGCGCAGCGGGCGTACCTGGGAAAAAGGCGGTTTCCAGCCGCGCTTCATGGGCATCCATGATGACGGCGGCCGGCTAATGGTCATGATCAACCACAACGTGGATCTGGGCGACGCCTGGGAATGGGCCGAAGTCCAGGAGTATCCCCGCGAATTTGCGACGCTGGCCTTTGAACTCGGCAGCAACTACATCGTCTACGCAATGACCCACTAGAGTCGCGAGTCGCGAGTCGCCAGAGAGGTTGCGGCGAATGACTGGCGACTGGCGACTCTCTCGCGACACGCGACACGCGACTGTAGTAACATGCCCAGTCATGAATTGGCTCGTATGGCTCGGCATCGCCGTCCTCATCACCGCAGTTGCTGCCGTCACCGGCATCAAACCGAAGGGGACGCGACACGTCGCTCACACCAGTATGATGGGAATGGCACGGCTCACTCTCTTGGCAATCGTCATCATTTTTGTCTACCTCGCGTTTCGCTCGCGCTCCTGCGGCTAGCCGGGCAGAAATCGAAAGCCACCGACTAGAAGCCGGTGGTTTTTTTCTTTCTTTGCAATTCGGTTGCCGTTTCCCAGGAAAAATTCGCGCTAGGAAGGCCTACACGCGACGATCGACGCGCCGGCTGATCCCCAGTATCTCCGGGCTAAAAAATCCTGAGCGCGGATTAAACGGATTAACACGGATTAGACACGGATTACGTATTGAGCTTTCGCCACGGCGAAGTAATCCGCTTAATCCGTGTCAATCCGCGCTACAGGTTTTTTGAGGTACAACCGCGACTCTCGCTAGACGCCGGCGCTTGTTTCGTTGGACGCCGGATTCCTCCTCGAAATCCCAGTGTTGCCTGCAAAAAGTGTCAACGATGTCCCTGGGTTGTACCCTGCCTACTGCCTACTGCCCGCTGCCTACTGCCCACCATCCGACGCACTCGCCTGATGATAATCTCCTCGACCTCGGGGGAGAAAGGTCCGGGCAGGCCGTAATAGATCATGGAACGATCCGGTTCGTAGCCGCCTTCCTCGAGCATCCTGGCCGTCGGAATGTAGGCAGGAACATCGTTGGCGTAGGCAACCACCCAGAGACGCTCGGCACCCAACTCGCGCTGGAGCCGCAACGCGTAGTCGACGACGACTTCACCGGCCAGGGCAACCAGTGTCAGGTCGCCGCCGAATCGGACGACCTGCGCCGTGTAGGGATAGTGGGTTGGCAGCTTGCCGTCTCGATCGAGGCTCGCAATCATGCGCTCGGCATGCAGGCGGACAAACCGGTCCTTGTCGGAAAGTCTGGCTTGAAACTGCTCGCGGCTGGGGGCTTTCGCCAAGGGGATATTGAACCGCGCATAGGGGAGTATAAGCGGGCCCTGAATCGGCTTTATCGATCCGGCCAGAACGGCTTCAACCGAGCGAGCCAACTCGTCGCCGTTGGCCTCGGCGTCGGCCAGGCTGCCGCGCGGAAAGGGATTGGCGTCTGCGCCGCAGCCCATGACAAAGAGCGCGACGGCGCCGGGATGCGATGTTTCCAGAGCTGCCTGCGCAAAGCCCGAGTAGTCGCCACAGAGCTGATAGAATTCGCCCGGCAGGGTTGTATTGTGACAGGCATATCCGAATAAGACCCCTCGCAAGGTTCCGTCTTCTGCGTCGATGCGCAAGACCGGGACCTGCGGATCGACCGGTCCGGATCGGTTCACGCCCAGCTTGACTCCAGTCGGTGTCGGCTCGCGGCGATTGACGGCAAATTGCGCCGCGCCCCGGCCGAACGAAAGACGCGCCGGCGCCAGCGCCGTCAGGGCTTCGCCGACCACGCCGACGATCTTGTCCTGCAATTGTGCTGTGTACTTCTCAACCGCAAGAGTTTGCTCGGCATCCAGGCTGTAAGAACCCGTCAGCGAGTCGGCCAGAACGGGACCCGTATGCGTGTGGGTGGAAGTCAACAGCAGTTCGTTGCGTTTGAGTCCAAAGCGGCGTTCCACTCGCTGTGCGATCGAGTCGGCGATGCTGCGCGGAAAACCGATCAGGTCGCTTGTAACCAGCACCAGTCGACGGCCGCCGCCGTCCTGGACTGCCAGCGCCTTGGCGTAGAGGTCGTGGACCTTGCCTTCAGAGGGATGGTTGCGGCTCGCGTAGCCCGCCATCCAGATAGGAGCCTCCGGTGTAATGACGACGCGCGCAAGGCCGGCCGTCAAACTTGATTTGTCGGCGGCCTGGACGTGCCCTTGCCCGGAAAGAAGTATTGGAACACAGAGGATCAGGACGAACGATAAAAGTCGAGTTGTTTTCATGGGAGCATTCCTCAGTGCCGCGAACGAAGAGAGCGGTGACCATCGAATGGGCGGCGGGTGGGACAATGTCACCACTCTCTGAGTTCGTGGCACTGGCCGTTCGTGGCACTGACCACTGACCGCTGACCGCTGATCAGCGCGCCGCGCGCCCCATCATTTTGCCAACCAGCACGAGAAACTCCTCCACGCGGATCGGTTTTGCCAGGTGATTCTGAAAACCAGCTTCGAGAGCTCGGGCGCGGTCCTTGCGGCTGGCGTAGGCTGTCAACGCCATGGCTGGAATCGTCCCGCCCTGTTCCGGAGTCATAGAACGAATCTGGCGGATCAATTCGTAGCCGTCCTGGCCGGCCATACCGATATCGCTGATGATCAAGTCCGGCTTGCGATCCGATGTCCCTTCGCCGAGCGTCGCGAGCGCTGCGGCTCCCGAGGCGGCAGTCGTCACTCGAGCGCCCGACTGTCGCATCACCGTGGCCAGCAGATCTCTGGCATCGGCTTCATCATCGACCGCCAGAATCCAGAGACCGTCCAGCGCCGGTCGCCCCTCGACGCTCGCCGCGCTTTCCTGCGGCTGATCCACTATGCGGGCTGCCGTTGCTGGATCCAGAAACGGAAGCGTCACTGTGAAAGTAGAGCCATGGCCGAGCCCCGGGCTTTCCGCCAGGATGGATCCGCCATGCAGCGCCACGATGCTGTCGACAATCGCCAGGCCGAGTCCGAGTCCTCCATGGGTCTTGCCTGGCACGCTTGCGCTTTGGCGAAAGCGTTCGAATACATGCGGCAGAAACAAGGCGTCGATTCCAAGCCCGCTATCGCGGACCGAGATTTGAGCACTGGCGCCCACCCTCCTCAACTCAACGATGACCCGCCCGCCCCTCTGAGTGTAGCGGATTGAATTGGCCAGTAGATTCCAGACCACCTGTTGAAGCCGCTCCGAGTCGCCCGGGACAGGACCCACAGAGGGGTCAAGCTTCAATTCGATTTCCAGGGACTTTCCTTCCGCATCGGACTGTACCGCGCTCAGCGCTCCTTCGATGATTGGAATGAGCATGGCCGGCTGCAGATCTACCGCGAGCTTGCCGGCGACGATGCGCGAGATATCCAGAAGATCTTCGAGGATTCGTGCCTGGGACTTCACGCTGCGTTCAATGGCATGGCTGGCGCGAGCGACAACCGAAGCGTCAGCGCCGCCGATGGCCAGCACGTGAGCCCACCCGAGCAGCGCGTTCAGCGGCGTTCGCAGCTCGTGCGAGACCATCGCCAGGAATTCGTCCTTGCTGTGATCGGCGTTCACCAGTCGTTCCGTATATCGCTTTTGAACCAGATCGAGCTCTTTGCGCTCCGTAATGTCCATGAACATCAGAATGGCGCTGTCGACTTTGTGTTCCGTTTTGGACGGGTGGACAAGCATCGAATACCAGCGCCCCCCCCGATGTTGAACGTCCCGTTCGATGGTACTGAATGCTCTGACGGCTTCAGTCAGAAAGCCTTCCAGGTCGGGGACATCGATGCCCAGCTTAATGTCGATGATAGAACGCCCCACGTCGTGGGTGTGGATGTTGAGAACGGTCTCGGCCAGAGGCGTAAAACGCCGGATCCGCAGATCGTTGGACAGCATGACAATGGGAATCTGCAGGCCGGATAGTAAAGACACCAGGTCATTACTAAGTTGGTTTAACTCGGAATTGCGATTCTCGATTTGCTCGTTGAGCGTCGTCAGTTCTTCATAGGCCGACTGCTGCTCTTCCTTGGCGGTTTCCAACTCCTCATTGGCGCTCTGCAGCTCTTCATTGCTGGACTGGACCTCTTCGCTGGCCGACTTAAGCTCCTCGTTGGTCGCTTCGTGTTCTTCGATGATCGCCTGCAGATAGTCCCGCGTGGAGGCCAGCTCCTGCTGCAAGAGGGCGACGTCATCCTTCGAGGTTGACTTGACCTGCCTGGGCCCACGAGACTTGGCCGCTTTGGAACGGCTCGCCGGTGGATTGATCTCGTCAAAGAGAACCAGATAATGCCGGTCGGACGACTGCGTGCTGACGGGGAGTACCTCGAGGTTGAATTTTTGCTCCTTATCGTTGTGTTCGGTCTTCAAGCCCTCAAGCCTGACGGGCGCCTTGTCTTTACGCGCTTTTTGGATCGCCGAGCGAAGGCCCACAAGCACGCCGTCACGGGCCATTTTCAACAAATTGAGACTGGCTTCTCCGGGCCGAGGCCGCAGATATGGCTCAGTTTCTCCCCGGAACTGGAGTATGTCCAGATTGTCGTTGACCAGAACTCCGGCGGGCGCAAACTTTTTGACGAGCGTTCGATCGACCTCACGTTGCAGCTCCAGCCGGGTGTCAAAAACCCGGGCCTCCACGCCTTGACTTGCGGCTACTCTTCCCAGCGGCGACCTCTGGTCGGCAGCGGATTCTAAAGCGAATCGCGGCCGGATCGGTTTTCTGGAATAAATCCTATGCTTCTTATCAACAATGTTGAATAGCTCGGAAAATGCGGTGACCGTCTCAGCCTTTCCAAGAATCAGAAAACCGTCAGGTTTGAGCGCGTACTGGAAGCTTTTAAACACCCGTTTTTTCAGGGAGTGTTCAAGATAGATAAGAACATTGCAGCAGCTGATCAGGTCCAGGTTCGAAAACGGCGGGTCTTTGGCCAGATCCTGCCGGGCGAAGATAATCATCTCTCGAAGCGCCTTATTAATCTGATACCGGCCATCGGTATTGACGAAGAAGCGTCGAAGCTGCGTAGGCGAGATCTCCGAGGCGATGCCTTCCGGGTAGATTCCCGCCCGGGCCGCTCGGACCATCTTTTCGCTAAGGTCGGTCGCAAAAATCTGAATGGGCGGCAGGACTGCCGGATTGCCAAGAAAGTCAGCCAGGCCCATTGCGATGGAATAGGCTTCCTGGCCGCTTGAACACCCGGGCACCCATATCCGGATAGGCGCACCGTCCGGACGATTCTTTGTGATGTTTGGAAAAACCGTCTCCTTGAGCGCCTCGCTCATTCCCGTTTCGCGAAAAAAGCAGGTGACGTTGATCAGCATGTCGTCGTGCAAAGCTTCCGCTTCAGCCGGGCTGTTGCGCAAAAGTTCGATGTAGTCCGCCAGACTGCTCAGTTTGAGCAGAACCATGCGGCGCCGGATGCGACGTTCCACGGTGGTGCTTTTGTATTCCGTGAAATCGACGCCGCTGGCCGCCCGGAGCAGGCCGAAGATCGTGCCGAAATCCGTCTTTTCCGGCTCGGGCTCCTTGGCTTTCTGGACTGCGGCCTTGAACAGAAGAGGATTCCGGGAAATTCGTCCCAGCTCGTGCGCGATCTTTTCCGGCGACAGAACAAGATCGACCACACCAGCCGCGATGGCGCTGGACGGCATGCCATTGAACTTGGCCGTGGCGGGGTCCTGGGCAAAGGTCAGCCCCCCTTCGTGCTTGATCCGTTCCAGCCCCAGAGTGCCATCCGAGCCTGTGCCCGACAAAATGATGCCGACCGTCTTGCTTCCGTGGATCTCCGCCAGCGAACGTAGAAAATGGTCGATCGGCATGTGCAAACCTTCGGACTTGGTTCGTGGCGACAGCCGCAGGCTTCCATCGGAGACCGTCACCTGGGTGTTGGACGGCATGACATATAAATGATTGGGCGCCGCATGCAGATTGTCGGCAACTTCCCGGACCGGAATCGGACTTGTGCGGGCGAGCAGACTGGGCAGGAGACTTGCCTGCCTGGGGTCGAGGTGCTGCACCAGAACAAACGCCATGCCCGTATCGGTGGGCAGCTGCTCGACTAGGCGGGTAACAGCTTCCAGGCCGCCGGCCGACGCGCCGATCCCGGCAATCAACAGGGGTGTGGACTGTGACGTGGCGGCGGAGGACGGCCTTCCGGCGGCCATTGGCTTTGCCGGTCGATTCTTCTGCGGGGCAGGTTGCTTCGTCTTGGGCATGTGGTTAAGTGGTGCGGATTAAACCTGCACCCCCCGTAGCCAGCTTACTACAGAATTGATCCTGGTTGCTACGGCGGTCCCGCGCGGGCCGCGCGCGCAAGCGAGCGGCACCTCAGCAGGGATGCTACTTATTCCTACTCTCGGCTCTGGCGGCCAGTTGACATAGCTCGCCAGTCGCGGTCGGTGGCTCGGAACTGCGATGCATCCTTCTAACTCCAGGCGCCTGTATTTTTGTCGGTGCTAGACTGAAAAGAGGAGGATGCGAATGCCCCAGGGAGACTTGTACAAAAACGCCAGCAAGGAAAAAGTGAAAGCAGAACACACCGAAAAGAGCCTGAAGGGAACAGGCCTGCACCGAGACCTGCAGGAACGAACGGTTCCAGCAGCGGCCAGGAAACCCCCGAAAGGAAAGAAAAAGAAATAGAAATCGCGAGTTAGAGGGTCGCGGGTCGAGTGGGCACGGGGCTCCTGCCCTGTGCGCTTTCTTTGAATACAGGATAGAGTGGCGCCAGCGCCGAGCCAATTCGCGAAGGGTGGCACCGGCTTCTAGCCGGTGGCTCTTCTTTGAATTCAGCGACCACTCGGCTCTGGTAGACTCATCATTTATGAAATCGACTCGCGTCGGACCGGCACTTTGTGCTCTGGCACTCCTAGGCAGCCTCCAGGCGATGGAACAAGCCAAACAGCCAGCCAGCGGTTTCACCCATCGCGTTGAAACGGATTCGAAGACCGGCTGGAAGATCGTCGAATTGACGCACCAGCCCGGCGGCTCTTCCGAGCCGCTCGCGGCGCGGATCGTTCCTTCCGCCGGAAGCAACCTGTATTCGCTCAAGCTGGGCGAGACGGAGCTCCTGGTCCAGCCCCCCGAGCTTTCCGCCCTACCGGGAAACCGCTATGGATTTCCGATTCTGTACCCCACGCCCAATCGCGTCCGCGACGGGAAATTCACGTTTGACGGCGTCCCTTACTCGTTTCCACCCAACAACCGAGGCAATTTCATCCATGGCTTTGTCCACAGTATTCCGTGGCAAATGAACGAGCCGACGTCGGACCGCAACGGCGCTCGTCTGGACACTTGGCTCGACTGGAATTCCTCGCAGCCGAATTTCCGGCTCTTTCCGATTGAGCATCGCCTTCATGTCAACTACTCGATGACCAAAGGCGGCGTTCGAATTGAATTTGCCGTTGAGAATCGGGAGGACCGGCGGCTTCCATTTGGATTTGCGCTGCATCCGTGGTTCCGCATTCTGGGAGAGCGCGCACAAACCTACCTGAAGGTGCCAGCTCGCAAGCACATGGAGGCCGTCGACTTGCTCCCGACCGGCAAGCTGGTTGACCTGGAAGGTTCATCGCTCGATCTGCGCAAGCCGGTTTCACTGGAGAGTCTCAAGCTCGACGACGTTTATTGGGGATTGACACCCGATCGCGTCCCCGGCTACGAGGCTCGCGATCACGGGATAGCCGTGACGCTCGGGGCATCCCGGGAGTTCACCCACATGGTGGTGTATACGCCGGCGGGGCGCCCGTATTTTTGCATGGAAAACCAGACCTGCTCGACCGACGCGCACAATCTTGCCGCGCGCGGCCTTAAAAAAGAATCGCACCTCCTCGTTGCCTCAAAAGGAAAACCTGTAAAGGGCTGGGTAATGGTGGGAGTTAAGAAGTCAGAGCCACGACCGAAGTCAGAGCCACGACCGTAAGGGAGTGGGCAATCAGAGGCAAGAATTACGAATTACCAGTTACGAAACACAAGGTGCAGTTGTAACCCGTAATTCGTAACTCGTAATTCAAAATGCTGCCACTGATTGCCCACTCGCTTACGCTCGTGGCCCGGAAACGGACACCCGGATCGAATACAACGACTTTCGCGCAGTCAGAAACAGCGTCTTGCCATCTTTCCCTCCGAACTCCAGATTGGCCGGCGCCTCCGGTGTCAGAATCTTGCCGATGAGCGTTCCGTCCGGCAGGAAGATCTGAACTCCGTCTCCCGCGGTTGACCACAGGCGGCCGTCACGGTCACAGCGGATCCCGTCGGGCGACCCTGTGTCAATAACGCAAAAGACGGCTCCGCCACTGAGCCGTCCATCCGGGCCGACGTTAAAGACGCGGATGTGTTTCGGCTTTCCAGAGTCGGCGATGTAGAGTCGCTTTTCGTCGGGCGAAAAGCACAGGCCATTCGGTTTTTCAAAGTCCGTAGCGACCGCGCGAATCTCGTTGGTCTTGGGATCAAACCGATAGACGTAATTGCCTGGCAGTTCCCGTAGGCGTCCGGCCAGCCCGTAATCGGGGTCGGTAAACCAGATGGTCGCATCGGACTTGACGACAACGTCGTTGGGCGAGTTGAATTTCTTGCCCTCGTACTGGTCGATAACCATTTTGACGGCGCCGCTTTTTTCCGTCAGCGAGACGCGGCGTCCGTCGTGTTCGGCGCTGATCAGGCGTCCCTGCCGGTCGAGCGTATTGCCATTGGCCCGATTGCTGGGATCGCGGAAAACGCTCACGCCGCCGGAAGGAGCCCACTTCTTGAGCTGGTTGGCGGGAATGTCGCTGAAGACGAGATAGCCGCCGGAGGCAACCCAGGCGGGGCCTTCGAGGAATTGAAAGCCTCCGGCCAGTTTTTCGACGTGCGCATAAGCCCCAACCACTTTGATGAACTCTTCCGCGTTTCTGACATCAAATCCAGACGCCGATGCGCTCGCCATCGCAAATCCTCCCAGGCACGCCAACAACATTCCGGTTTTCGTTTTCACTTCGCCAAGTCCAGCGTTTTCTTCGGATGAATCAGCAGGATTTTCTTTCCCCCCACCTCGCGTGTTTCGGCTCCGTCCACAATCAACTGTTTGACCTGTGCGACCGTCAAGGCGGGGTTGACCGCCCAGACTTTCGCTGCCAGGTTGACGGCATTGGGAGCGGACATGCTCGTTCCGCTGAACTTCATCGTCTCACCGCCGGGAATGAAACTTTCTACTTCGAAGCCGTTTGCGTACACGTCAACGTTGCCGAAGCTGGTAAAGGACGTCTGGTCGCCGGCTTGATCGACGGCGCCCACAACCAGAACGTTGGTTAGCCGAAAGCTGCTTGGAAACACCTCGTCAAAGGTGACGTCGTTGTTGGAATTGCCCGCCGCGATCACAAACAGGGTCTCGGGCGCCTGGCGGATCGCCTCGTAGAGCCCCTTGTATCCGATGTCGTAAATGTTTCGCGCCAGCGCTTTGCGTTCCTCGGGCGTGCCCCCGGCGTTGTTTTGCTCAAGTGCGGTTTCAATCGACTTCAGATCGCCGCCCCAACTCATGTTGACAACGCGAACACTTTGGCGCTTGAAGTAGTCGACCGAGCGCACCATCGCGGCAGTATCTTTCCTCGCCTGTTCGATCGTGGGAGTTTCCGGAATAATGCGGTGGTCGAAAGTCAGCCTTCCGATCAGGAGGCGGGCAGCCGGATTGCCGCGCAGCGCGATGCCGGCGACGTGCGTTCCGTGCGCGTACTGGGAATACAGGGTGAGTCCTTCGAGGAATGGCTTAACCTGGTCCTGCGGCAGCGTCGAGAGCTTGCGTTTCAGGGCGGTCGCTTCCGGACTGTCTACGTTGGCCCGCAGATCGCCGAACCCTTTGACTTCCAGTTTGAAGGCATTGATATCGCCCGAGATTTCCTTTACCGGAAAGAGCAGGTCAACGGTCGGATCGGAGTGCATCGTCCAGGCAAACCCGTGCACGTCGTCGACGAAGCCGTTTTTGTCGTCGTCGATCTTGTTGCCCGCAATCTCCGCGCTGTTGGAGAACAACTGCGACTGGAAGGGAGCAACATCGACGCCTGAATCCCAGACGCCAACCATCACGGGCGCCAACTTGCGGGAAGAATCCAGCGTCACGTCGCGATCCTTCCAGATGTCGGCCTTGCGGGCGGTCTTGTTGGCGTCCAGCACGGCCGTGTACGCCGCGCCGATCGTTTCGCGGTTCGGAATAAAATAGGTCAACGCATACGCGGTACTGACCAAAGCGGAGGCGAGCTCCTGGCTCAACTGGCCTCCCTGGGCGGCCGGATCAATCGTGCCGGCGATGTTGCCGACCAGCAGATTGCGCGACAGGATCTCGGTGCTGGATTTGTTTGCCTTCAGCCGATCCTGAACCTCTCCGTAGGGGAGTGCCGCCAGCTTCCGTTCCAGATTGGTGCGCAGTGTTTTTTGGAAATCGCCGCTGGCGTTTTCAAGGGTCGCTATCAGCGCCGCAGCCAGCAAACCGCTGGTCAGCCGTTCCGCCGGCTTTTCCTGGAGGCTGCGCACCTTCTCGATCTGCGCGCGCGCCGCCTGGAAATCTCGGCGCAGCATGGCGACTTCCAGCAGAGTTGAGTGCAGCCGGCGCAGCGTCGTCGGATCGGCGATGTCGAACTTTTCGAGGTCGGCGACAATATCACGCTCCACCAGCGCGCCAAGGGCCAGAATTGCCGCCGGCCTTTCGATCAGCTCGCTCGGCTTGCCGTCGATCGCATAGGTATGCGGCGGCAGATCGGCCAGCTTGGTGATGCGAGTCTTCTGGGCGGCGGCCGATCCGGACAAGGCGAGGAAGGCAAAAGCAGCCAGTGCAACCGTTGAGCGGAACTTGTACTTGTTTGGCATAAGTCTCCTGAAAAAATGCGTTGATTGGATAGTCTGACTTCGCCAGCAGCGCGGCGTCAAGGGCCAGTTCAAAATGTTCTCGCCGTGTGCCGCCAGATGGCGGTGTCCCGAGCGTAAGATCTTTCGCCCCTCCGGGGCTCACGGAGGCGGCGAACACTAAACCGCAGGGCTCACGCCCTGGGCTCTAATCTTCCGCCCCTGCGGGGCGAGGTAACGTTTCGACCGTGCGACAGGCTCTATGGTCTCTCGCGCCTCGAAACGGAGAATCGAATGCGCCGCCCGCAGGGGCGTGAGCGGGGCGACCTAACGCTTCGACGGTGCGACAGGCTCGATAGTTTCTCGCGAATTGAGACGGAGAATCGAATGATGCGCCCCCGCAGGGGGCGAATAATAAAGCCCAGGGCGCGAGCCCTGGGGGTGGGGCAGAGCCTGCACGCAGCCCCGCAGGGGCGAAAGAAGGTCGCGGCACCTGCCGCGCCGCCTGTGCTTGAACCTTGGCCGGTGTGATGGTAGCATGCGACTTTTCTTACGTTCGGTCCTGAACTAATAGAACAGCCTGCGCTCGGAAAGGAGCTTTGGATGGCAAAACGGTCGCGCGCGACATTTCAGAAACGGGAGAAGGAAAAGGCCCGGCAACAGCGGCAGAAAGAAAAAGAAGCCAAGCGGTTGGAATCGCGCGAAAAGGGTCCCGGCGACAGGCGTGAACGAGGTGAGGGCGGAGAGGATCCGGATATCGCAGGGATTCGCCCCGGTCCGCAACCCAAGCCGTGGGATGACGAAGAAGAAGAAGTGGCCCCGGAAGGCGACTGACAAAACAAGGACAAAGGACTAAGGACGAAGGAATAGGGACTAAGGACGAAAGACTAGGGACTAAGGACTAAGGACCAAGGACGAAGAGGAAATGACGTCCCTCGTCTATTGTCATTTGTCCTCCGTGCTTCATAGTCACGGCTTCCTCATCTTCACTTCGATTCCCCAAGCCTCTCACACTTCGTCCTTCGTACCTCGTCCTTTGCCCTTCGTCCTTCGTACCTCGTCCCTCGTACCTCGTACCTCGTCCCTCGTCCCTCGTCCTTCGTCCTTCGTACCTCGTCCTTCGTCCCTCGTACCTCGTACCTCGTCCCTCGTACCTCGTACCTCGTACCTCGTACCTCGTCCCTCGTCCCTCGTCCTTCGTACCTCGTACCTCGTACCTCGTACCTCGTCCTTCTTCCTTCGTCGTAGGCCGGTCCTCTTTTCAGATTTGGCGATCTTTAGTATACGCCCTCGAACGGCCGAGGTTCCGGCAGCCGGCTTTGATAAATCCTCGTAACCTTTTGGCTCTCGCGTCAGTCTAATAACCCAAAGGAAGCACGAATTACAAATGACGTCCTTCGTCCTTTGTCCTTCGTACTTCGTAGAAGAATGTGGTTCCGAGTTTCTGGTTTCTGGTTTCCAGGCAGCGACCTGGACGTCCCTCCACGGTGGGGCCAGAAACCAGAAACTGGAAATCACGTGTAGAGATCATGAAGATGAGGAATACTCTGCTCGCGTTCGGTTGCCTGCTGCTGGCTGTTACGGTTGGCCAGCCTTTTTCGTTGCCTCTGGCCTTTGTTACCCCGGGCGTCGGCGCGCACAAGGGGCCGGGCGCTGCTCTTTGGAGTATTCCGGTTCGGTTGACGATGATCACGGATCTGGCCATCGCTGGTTTGTTTGCAAGTCAGATCCCAGTTGATTGGCCGGATCGTGGCAACCGTTCTGATCGAGCTGTTCGGGCCACAGGCCAGGAGCCTGTGTTACCCGTGGAACGCCTCACCGTCGCGGCGGGCCCTACGACCGGCGTTCCCTCGCGCGCACCGGCCCGCCTTCCGGCCGCCAGGCCGACGGAACCCCTCGAGGCGGTGCGTTTTGCCCGCGGCGGTAGCCCCGATCTGTGGTCGGTGCTGCACGGCGAGAATATTCAGCCTGTCGCCGGGGTGCGGTTGACTAACCTCAATGAGCCTGCGGGCGAGTTCCGCCACGAAGTGGTCCTGCGATGGAAGAGCAACAGCAAGGAGCCGGCGCTAAGGCGAGTGGCGAATTGCGAATTGGGAACTGCCGTCGGCGCCACCAACAGAGAGAGTGGTGATATTGACACACGCGGCAAAAACTAATTGGTCACCGCTTCGTTCGCGGCACCGACGTTCTCGGCACCGACGTTCTCGGTACTGATTAGGGCTGGTCTTTCCGGCTGCGAGGCGCCGGCTGGACTGAAACTATTGGCCCTTTAGCGCATCGTATGGTTGTTAGGCTTTGACGAGGAGAACAAGGAGCCATATGAAGAGGATAACGAGAGTTCTTACAATGTTGCTTGCCCTTTCCCTGTTAGGCACAGCGGCTTTGGTGGCCGGCGACAAGAAACAGATGTTGTCACCTCAAGAGCGACTTCACCAGGAAGTGTTCCATCAGTTGGTGACGTTGCCGTACTATGGTGTTTTCGATGACTTGTCCTACAGCGTCGAGGGTGACACGGTGACGTTGATGGGACAGGTGACACGTCCCACGTTGAAAACTGACGCCGAACGGCGTGTCATGAAGATCGAAGGGGTCGACAAGGTTGTCAACCAGATCGAAGTGCTTCCGCTGTCGCCCAATGACGACCGGATCCGACTGGCGGTTTACCGGGCCATTTATTCGAAGCCGGGGCTTGACCAGTACGCTTTGCGGGCCGTTCCGCCCCTTCACATTATTGTGAAGAACGGGAACGTGACGCTCACAGGTTTCGTCTCCCGCGAGGGCGACAAAAACCAAGCCGGAATTGTTGCCAACGGTGTGTCGGGCGTGTTTGGAGTGACCAACAACCTGCAGGTCGACAAGAACTGACAAGGGTACAGGCTTTGACCGTAGCCTTGTCTGTGGGGCCGCCGGGTAAAACCGGCGGCCCCTTTTGCTTGTGCTAGCAACCCTTACCGGGCCACGCGCGTCAGGAAGTGGCCAATCAGTGGCAGCATTTTGACTCGGTGCCATCCTCCGTAATAGTGTTCATGTCGCCTCTGATTGCCCGCTCGCTTACGCGCGCGGCTCGGTAAACGTTATACTCTTGCTCGCAAATGAGGCTGTACAAAACCGATCGGGGCGCCATCGTCGAAAACCAAGGCTCTTTGTGCGCCATTGAGGGTATCGCCTGGGACGATCTGGTCACACGCGACGATTTGGCGGGGGTGCTCCAGGAGACTCTCCGCCACGCCGCGGTTCCGCTGGCCAGCCTTCCGGCAGAAGCGATTCGCGCGCCGATCGGGGGCCAGGAAGTCTGGGCAGCCGGCGTAACCTATTACCGCAGCCGGGACGCAAGAATCGAAGAGTCCGCCGCCGCAGGAGGAGGGGATTTCTATGATCGCGTTTATGCGGCCGAGCGTCCGGAGCTGTTCTATAAGGCCAGTCCGCATCGCGTCGTGGGAACCGGAGAGCCCATCCGTATCCGGGGCGATTCGCAGTGGAATGTTCCAGAGCCCGAGTTGACGCTGCTGATCAATCCTGCCGGCAAAATCACGGGCTACACAATTGGTAACGATGTTAGCTCGCGCGATATCGAAGGAGAAAACCCGCTGTACCTGCCGCAGGCCAAAGTTTATGACGGCAGCTGCGCGCTGGGGCCGGCGATCTTCGTCAGCAATCAACCTTTGCCGCGGCAAACAACCATCGCGATCGAAGTTCTGCGCGCAGGCCGCGACGTATTTGCCGGATCGACACAGCTGACGGCTCTGAAGCGCACGCCCGAGACGCTCGTTGAGTATCTGTACCGGGAAAGTAGTTTTCCCCGCGGCTGTTTTTTGATGACCGGAACGGGCATCGTTCCTGAAAAATCGTTTACATTGCAGTCGGGCGATCGAGTGTCGATTACAATTGAACCGATCGGCACACTTTGGAATACAGTTGAGTAGTGGCCAGTGGCCAGTGGCCAGGGAATTGCGGATTGCGGATTGGAATCGGGCGACCTATTTCAATCCGCAATTCACAATTCGCAATTCCCTGACCCCTGACCCCTGACCCCTGAATCCTGACCCCTGATTATGAAACTCCACGGAAAAAATCTCATCGCCGGCGTTCCATCTGGGGATTTCGAATCCGCGTTCCGCGCCATTGATCCGGTAACGGGAAGTGAGTTGGCTCCCGAGTTTTGCGAGGCCGGCGCAGCCGATATCGACCGCGCCATCGAATTGTCACAGGAGGCCTTCGAGAAATACCGGGAAGTTGGTCCGGAGGCCCGTGCACAGTTTCTCGAGCGAATCGCTACAGAATTGGAGCAGCTTGGCGACCCCTGGATCGAGCGGGCCGCCGCCGAGACTGCCTTGCCCGAGGAGCGGCTAAAGGGCGAACGGGCGCGAACGCTCGGACAGTTGCGACTGTTTGCGGCTGTCGCCCGGGAGGGATCCTGGGTTGACGCCCGCATCGATCCGGCCCAGCCTGACCGCAAACCGATCGCGCGTCCCGATATCCGGCGCATGCTGGTCCCGATCGGTCCGGTCGTCGTTTTTGCGGCCAGCAACTTCCCGCTGGCTTTTTCCGTGGCCGGCGGCGACACGGCCGCGGCGCTGGCGGCGGGCAACCCCGTTGTGGTCAAGGCGCATCCAGCCCATCCGGGAACATCGGAGCTGGCAGGTCGCGCCGTGACCGCCGCCATTGAATCGTGCGGCTTGCATCGCGGCGTCTTTTCGCTGTTGCACGGCCGGTCGCATGAGGTGGGACTGCGTCTGGTGCGGCATCCGCTGGCCTGCGCGGTGGGATTTACCGGCTCGTTGCGCGCCGGGCGGGCGCTCTTTGACGCGGCGGCGGCGCGCCGGTCACCGATTCCGGTTTATGCCGAGATGGGAAGCATCAACCCGGTTTTTGTGCTTCCTGGCGCGGCCCGCGAGCGCGCCGAGGCTCTGGCCGAAGGTCTGCGCCAGTCCGTCACGCTGGGCGTGGGCCAGTTTTGCACAAACCCGGGACTGATCGTAGGATTGGAAGACGAGCACTTCGCCGGGCTGGCCAAAAAGCTAGGCCAGCTCTTCGGGCAAGCTCCATCCGGGACGATGCTCTATCCGGCAATCCAGAAAGCTTATCAGGAGACCATCGCGGCAGTCCGGCGCTTGAACGGCGTCGAAGTTCTTGGAGAATCTCCAGACACGGTCAGCGGCTGCAGCGTCACCGCCATCGCCCTGCAGGCCAGCGTCGAGACGTACCTGAAACATCCGGAACTCGGTGCGGAAGTGTTCGGCCCATCTACACTGGTTGTGACGGGACGCTCCGACCGGGATCTGGAGGCCTTGGCGCGCGGCCTGGATGGGCACTTGACGGCGACTCTACACGGTACTGCCGAGGACCTCCAGCAGTATGCGTGGCTGGTTTCGATTCTGACGCAAAAAGTGGGACGGCTGATCTTCAACGGTTTCCCCACCGGCGTCGAGGTTTGCCCGGCCATGCATCATGGCGGACCGTATCCGGCCACAACCGACAGCCACTGGACCTCGGTGGGAACGGCCGCTATAGGACGTTTCGCCCGGCCCGTCTGCTTTCAGAATTTTCCGCAAGTGGCGCTGCCCGCCGAACTGCGAGACGTCAATGAGCGCGGCATCTGGAGGCTGGTCGACGGCCAGACAACCCACGCCGGACTGTCGGAAACGAGGTGAATATTCTGCTGGAAGTCATCGTGGCCTCGCTCGATGACGCGCGCGCGGCCTCTGCCGGCGGCGCCGATCGCTTCGAGTTGTGCAGCGCCCTGGCGCTGGGCGGATTGACGGCGAGTCTGGGGACACTGGCCGCGATCAAAGAGGAACTCTCGCAGCCGGTCATGTACATGGTCCGGCCGCGAGAAGGAGGGATGGCCTACACCGAAAATGAAACGCGTGTCATGGAGCGAGATGCCGAATTGGCGCTGCAGGCCGGCGCCGATGGAATCGTATTCGGCTTCCTGACACACCAGGGCCAGGTCGATGTTGCGCGTTGCCGTCGTGTGCTGAAGCTTCTGCCGCGGGGCCGCCAGTCTGTGTTTCATCGCGCCTTTGATGTGGTGGCCGATCCTGAGCGCGCCCTGGAACAACTGATCGAGTTGGGATTCACGCGCGTTCTGACGTCCGGCCGCGCAGCGACGGTCACCCGGGGACTGGATCAAATTGTCAGGACAATCGAGCAAGCCGCCGGCCGCATCGAGGTATTGCCGGGCGGCGGTATCACGATCGACAACGTGCGTGACGTCGTGGCTGCAACCGGTGTCCGGCAGGTTCATCTGGCTTTGATGGCGCCGGCGCCGGATATATCCGCACACTCCAATCCCGCCGTGTATTTCGGAGCGTCCCTGCCACTGTCCGAACTGGAGTATGCGGCCGTCGACGCCGCTCTGGTAGCCCGCGCGCGCGCCGCCCTCGACCAAGAAAGTCGCCATCCGCCAGTAGTCGGGTGCGACTGACGACTGCTGGCCACTGGCCACTGCGTTTCTGTGTTAGGATGAGCCCAAATTTTTCTTGCCCAACCACATTTCGGAGGGTTGCCCATGGGGACCATCAACACGGGTCGTGTGATTCTCGGAGGATTGCTGGCGGGCCTCGTTCTCAATGTCGGCGAATTCTTGTTCCGTGAGATTGTCGTCAAGCAACAACAGGACGCATCGCTTCAAGCGATGAACCTGCCATCGCCGGGGCCGTACACAATTGCGATTTTCGTCACCCTTGGGTTCGCGGTGGGAATTGCAATGGTCTGGCTATACGCTGCCATTCGCCCGCGCTACGGCGCCGGTGTCAAGACGGCGATTTGTGCCGCCATGTTCGTCTGGGTATTCGCCTGGGCGTTCCCCGGGCTGAGCCAATTCGTACTGGGGATGTTCACACGGAAGTTGATCGTGATGACACTGGCGTGGGGTTTAGTCGAACTTACCGTGGCATCCGTTGCGGGAGCTTGGCTGTATCGCGAATAAAGCAGGGGTCAGGATTCAGGGGTCAGGGTTCAGAGAATCGCGGATTGAAAATTCATCGCGGATAGAAATCAGGTGGCCGCTTGTCAATCCGCAATTCCCTGAAGCCTGAAGCCTGGAGCCTGAAGCCTGCTTTAAGGAGACTCGAATGAAAAAGGAAACCCAAGGCATGAAACGCAGAGAGATGCTCCAAAGCACAGCCGGCCTTGTCGGTCTGGGAGCAACTCCTTTATTGAGTGAACCCCTGGCGGCGCCCTACCAGGCTGCTCCGCAGGTCCCGGACCCGCCGGCTCCCGAAAGGCGCCCGGTGGCGCGTGAAATCATCAAGATCACCAAAATGGAAACGTTTCTGGTCAAGCCGCGCTGGCTGTTCTTAAAGATTCACACCAACGCCGGCATCACCGGTTTGGGCGAGCCCATCACGGAGGGCCGAGCCCTGACCTGCGCGCAGGCAGTCAAGGAAGTCGAGCCGTATCTTATCGGCAAGGATCCGCGCGCCGTGGCGCACCACTGGCAAGCGATTTACCGGCACGCCTTTTATCGGGGCGGTCCAATCCTGACCAGTGCGCTGAGCGGTATCGACCAGGCGCTGTGGGACATCAAGGGCAAGGCCCTCGGGGTTCCCGTCTATGAATTGTTGGGCGGGCCAACCCGTACGCGGATTCGCGTCTACGCCCACGCCAGAACTCCCGACGAGATGAAACAGCGGCGCGCTCAGGGATTTACTGCCTTCAAAACCGGGCCCGCCAAAAAACGTCCTGCACGCATGGTCGAGAACAAAGCATTCGTCGATAATGTCGCCCAACAGTTTGCCGCGCTACGCGACGCGGTCGGGCCGGAAGCGGATATCGGCATCGATTTTCATGGTGCGATTTCTCCGCAGACGGCCAAGCTACTGATCAAAGTGCTGGAGCCCTACCAGCCGATGTTTATCGAGGAGCCTGTCAACTGTCAGAACGTGGAGGCCATGGCTGACATCGCGCGCGGAACGCATCTGCCGATCGCTACCGGCGAGCGCATTTTCACCAAGTGGGGTTTTCGTGAGATTCTGGAGAAGGGCGCTGCCACGATCCTGCAGCCGGATTTGTGCCATGCCGGCGGGATTACTGAAGTGCGGTTGATCGCAGGAATGGCCGAGGCCTACTACGCCGCAATTGCGCCGCACAACCCGCTCGGGCCGATTTCTCTGGCTGCCGGTTTGCAGATTGCGGCTTCCATTCCGAATTTTCTTTGCCAGGAGCAGGTGAGTCTGGGAGAGGGATACATCAAGAATCCGTTTCAGGTCAAAGACGGGTATGTCGATTTGCCGACGGGCCCGGGCCTGGGCATCGAGCTGGATGAAGTGGCCATGGCCGACAAGATCGGCCACGACTGGCGCAATCGCGAGGAATACGATGTCGACGACGGCTCGGTCGTTGACTGGTAGCCGCATGTCCGAGCCACGAGCGTAAGCGAGTGGGCAATCAGTGGCAGCCTGTCGAACATGATTGCTGTGCCTGCCCGCTCCCTGACAATGTTAATCCGCGCACCACATCATTGCCACTGATTGCCCGCGGCCTTCCTGTCGCGGCACTCCCAGCACGCCTTTTGTGAATGATCCGGGCTGCCAGCTTATCCATAGCCGCCCCGACGGTTGCCCTAGCAGTCAGTGACGCTCTGCGGTGCAGTGAAAAGCGGTCTTCACCACAGAGACTCAGAGGGCACAGAGAAAACACAGAAAAACTTCGTACAAAGACCGAGTCCGTAATTCTCATGTCAACGAACCGACGGAGGCCGTCATCGGCGCTGCGATCGAAGTTTCGTAAGACTTGCAGGCACGCTTTTCTCTGTGTCCCTCTGTGTCCTCTGTATTGCCTATTGGCGAAATCTTGTTATTTCAGCAAGATTTTCGATCCCGCCTCCTGTCTGCCGGCCCGCTCCCTTCCGGTCGCGGCTCTGTTGGTTCTCCGTCGCCGGCCTG
>JBPCNK010000082.1:0-8919 GCA_051001345.1 Acidobacteriota bacterium
CGTCTCGCGCGCATCTAACCAGGTGCTAGATTTTGCGGGCGGGACGCCCGCGCTCCCAGGAAAGTAGTTTCATGGCCCAGAGGACTCCTCGAATCGCGGTCATTGCCGGCGACGGGATCGGGCCGGAAGTCATCGGCCAGGCCGTGCGCGTCGTCGACACGGTCTGCCGGCGGTTTGACCGCAAAGTCGAGCTGGAGCATTTCGACTACGGCGCGGAACGCTACTTGCGCGATAACGTGGCGCTGCCGGCCGGCGCCATCGAACAATTTAGATCCGAGTTTGACGCGATACTGCTCGGCGCCGTCGGAGACCCCCGTATTCCGGGCAACGAACATGCGCGCGATATTTTGTTGGCGCTGCGTTTTGAACTGGATCTGTTCGCCAATGTTCGCCCCGTCCGGTTGTTGGACGCAGAACTGACACCGCTCAAAGGGCGCTCGGCCGCCGACATCGACTTTGTCGTCGTCCGCGAAAACACCGAAGGGCTGTATGTCAACGCCGGCGGCGTCGTGCACCGAGGAACGCCCGACGAAGTCGCCATCCAGGAGGAAATCACGACCTGTCGGGGAGTTGAACGTGTAACCAAATTCGCCTTTGAGCTGGCCCGGCGGCAAAAGCGGCGGCGTGTGACGCTGTGCGACAAGAGCAACGTGTTGCGCTATGGCCACGAGTTGTGGCAGCGGGTCTTTCGCGAAGTGGCATCGCGTTATCCGGACCTGGAGACCGATCACTACTTTGTCGACACGTTGGCCATGGTCATGGTTCAGAATCCGGGGGCGCTCGATGTCGTGGTTACCAACAATCTGTTCGGAGACATCCTGACCGATCTGGGAGCGGCCCTCGGTGGAGGCATCGGGCTGGCCGCCTCGGCCAGCCTGGGTTCGGGCCGTATCGGCTTGTTTGAGCCCGTGCACGGTTCTGCGCCCAACATTGCTGGGAAGGGAATTGCCAATCCCTTCGGCGCGGTTCTGACCGTAGCGCTGCTGCTCGACCATCTGGGCTGGACCAGCGAGGCCGCCGCTGTCGAGAGCGCCGTCAGTCGTTGTGTGGCCCGGCGTGTGACAACGCCCGATCTTGGCGGAAACGCAACGACCGAGCAAGTCGGCGACGCCCTAATTGCAGAGCTGTCCGAGCCAATGTCGGGGCCAAAGTCCGGGCCACGAGCGTAAGCGAGTGGGCAATCGGTGGCTGCGTTCTGAAAGCGATCGCCTCTGATTGCCCGCTCCCTTAACGGTCGCGGCTCTACTCCTGGGTCTTTGCTCGCGCAATAGCTCTTGCCATCAGCGAAGTAGCAAACTTTTCAAACGTCAATTCCTCGCTGGGCTCGTAGTAAATGCCCTGTGGCCCGTCCTGTGCATCCGACATAAGAAAACAAGCCGCGTCGTACAGGCGGTCTATGACGAGCTTCGTAAGGAGGATCTCGTAGCGGCGTGCATAGGAGGCATTCTCGAATTCCGGGAAAACCTTGAAATGTGGCTCCGATAGTTTCACGGGACGGCAGGAGTTCGGAGCGTGTTCCAAGAGCATTAGGTATCCGAGCCAGGGACGTTCGGACGGCTTGAACGCGCCCTCACGATACGCTGCCCAGAGGTCGGTGGCGTTACCGATCGCTTCCTCGGTGCGGTTGTTGTAATTGTTGCCGAACGATCCGACTTGCGATTTGAATTCGATCGCCGCCATCAGCTGGCTGTCGGCGACGATAAGTAAGTCCCATTTCTTCTCCGGTCGGTACCAGCCGGGCAACTCGACAAACTTGTCGCAATAGACCTGGGTTCTTTGAAGGCCGCTGTCGTACAAAAGATCACGAACGAGGTTGATGAACCCGTTCATTTGGGCGCCTCCGGTGACGGCCGACCGGGCCCCGGCGTCCTTCAGTCCGGTGGCGGCGCCCTGCCTCTGCGCCTGCGTCTCGCGTGTTCCCCAGAAGCGCTTGATAGCATCGCGTAGCTTTGCCTCAAGCCCTGCGCTCAGTGCCATTATTTTTTGTGAAGGTGGATTTGGGCGGCTGTGCTGAAAAGCGACTGCGTCTCTACGCTAAGATTGGTTGCGGCGTAGGCGAAATAGTCGTCAGTGACTTCGATTCCTATACTGTTCCGCCCGGTGAGAGCCGCGGCGATGTTGGTTGTTCCTGTCCCCATGAACGGATCCAACACGGTGTCTCCAACAAAACTGAACATTCGGATGAGACGCTCGGCCAGTTGCCGTGGAAAAGGGGCAGGGTGGTTTGCAGTTGAGGCGCCAGGGATATCGGACCAGATCTGTTGGAACCACTGTTGGTATTTGGCGGTTGGAATGATACTAAGAATTCGTTTTGCAAGGTCCGGCTTTCGATACCCCCCAGGCTTGCGTTGCATCAGGATGAATTCAATGTCGTTCTTGATTACTGCGTTTGGTTCGTACGGTTTGCCCAAGAAAGAAGATCCGTTTTCAACCTCGTAGGAGGCGTTCGCGATTTTGTACCAGATGATGGGCGCCAAATTGTCATAGCCGATTGCGCGACAGCGCTCCTGAATTGATGCGTGGAGGGGCATCACCATGTGCCGCCCGGCATTTTTCCGTCGGGAGAGGCATACGTCTCCCACCACGCAGATGAGTCTCCCTCCTGGCGCCAGCGCCGCGAAGGATTTCTGCCAGACTTTATCCAGTTCGTCGAGGAAATCGTTGTAATCGGCGATATGCCCCAATTGGTCCGTTGACTCGCGATACCGCTTGAGTGTCCAGTATGGAGGAGATGTAAGCACCAAGTGCACGCTTTCGGGCTGGAGCAGCGGAATTTCCCGTGAGTCGCCCAAGTACAGGTCGTGAGTCGTTGGAACTCGGCCAAGACTTGCCTCTATGAGTCGCGTCAGCTGAGGGTCTTTGGCGATTCTTGGAATGTCAGTTTGATGATTGACAATCGTTCCGACTTCATTGGGGACAAACGCCGCCAGATCGCTGACGTCGTTATGTCTAAGCGGTGACGCTATTGAGAGCATCGGGTTTGTTTATACCGCAATCGCTCAAAAAGGGAAAGCACGCGCGCGATGGGCGAGCGGCACAAGTTGAAACATCGCCGTGTTTTTGGTTTCTCATGCCACACTATTACGGGTTTGTGCCATGACGTACGAAGGAAAGTCTGGTGTTTCTTTTAGAGGAGAAGGCCATGCTGAATCGCCACCGTTGGGTCTGCATCGGTTTTGTGTTCGCCATTGTGGGCGCGGGACTAGCTCAAACCCCAGGCTCGCCGACCAAGGAGCAGGTCCCCGACATAGCGGGTGAGTGGACGGGCGTTTGGAGCTCCTACAATCCGGCGCAGGCCACCGCCCAGCCGAAGGAATTGTGCAAGCGTCTCGACTGCAGGATCGTCAACAACGACGGAGTCTGGCAGGCAGTATTTGAAGGGGACTGCGGCCGGCCATACAAATACACCATCAAGATGGAAGGCCGTCAGATCGGAAAGGTCGTTCTGTTTAAGGGGACGACCGATCTCGGGGAAAGAGACGGCGGGGTTTACGATTGGATCGGCCGGGCCGACAAGGAATTTATCGGGTTCTACACCAGCGCTCACCACACCGGTGTGTTTAACCTCTCCCGGGTGAAGTGACCTGAAGAGCAGGGGTCAGGCTTCAGGGGTCAGGGGTCGGGTCGTGAGCGTGCTCATCAACCCGTGTCTCGCCACGAGCGTAAGCGAGTGGGCAATCAGCGGTACGAGTTACGAATTAGGAGTTACGCGCAGACGTAATATTCTGTAACTCGTAACTCGTAATTCGTAATTGTTGCCTGAGATTGCCCGCTCCCTTACGGTCGCGGCCCTGTACGTTTCCCCAACGCCCAATTTTCAAACGCACTATTCGCCTCGTCTCCGTACTATTGGGGCATGCAATGTCGATCACGAGGCAGCCGCCGCGCTCCGGCCGACTGCACCGACGCTGAGCTGCTGTGGCAAGTAGGGTGCTGCCCGCAATGGGCTCCGGAAACCGCCGAACACCTTGCTCAGTCCTGCGGGGGCGTCAGCGGCTTGTTGCGCTTTACACGCCGGGAGCTGACCGCCCTCGGAGTGCCGCCGCCGGTTGCCGCCCAGTGGCTGGCTGTGGCCGAGCTGGCGCGGCGCTTTGCAATCGTCCCGTTGAGAACCGGGCAGCCATTCCGTTCCAGTGCCGATCTGTTCCGCCACTTCGCGCCGCTTTTTCGCGATCTGAAGAAAGAGCAATTCTGGAACATTCTGCTGGACGGAAAGAACCGTCTGCTTGATCGCGTAATGATCTCAGAAGGCTCGCTGACCTCGTCGCTGGTGCATCCGCGCGAGGTATTTGTTCCTGCCATCCGGAATTCCGCGGCGGCGCTCGTCTTCGTTCACAATCACCCGAGCGGCGATCCCGCGCCCAGTCGCGAGGACCTGGAGATCACCCGGCGGCTGGTCGAAACGGGCCGGATCGTGGGCATCCGCGTTCTCGACCATGTTATTATTGGCCTCGATTCCTATGTCAGCCTGGCAGATCGCGGCCTTCTCGGCGACTCGCAGGCCTGCTTTGGGTTGGACTCATGGTGAAAAAGCACTATCGGCGCCCGCCGCCCGTTTCCGGTGCAACGCCGTTTGACATCGTGGGCCTCGGGCAGAACGCCGTCGACTGGCTGGCCCTGGTGCCGCACTACCCGCCCTTCAATACCAAGGTTGAGATTAAGGAATTCCTGCTCAAGGGAGGCGGGCCGACCGCTTCGGCCGTATGTGCGTGCGCCCGGCTGGGCCTGCGGGGAAAATACATCGGGAAAGTCGGCAACGACGACAACGGCGCTTTTTCACTCAAAGATATTTCGTCGTACGGCGTCGATATTTCTGAAACGAAAATCATCGAGGGCGCCGTCAGCCAGTTTGCCGTCATCGTGGTCGACGAACGGTCGGGCGAACGCACGATCCTGTGGCAACGTGATCAGCCGCTGCATTTCAAACCAGGGGACGTCACTGCCGAACAGGTCACCGCCGGAAGAATGCTGCACACGGAGGGAAACGATGCGGCCGCTTTCACCCAGGCTGCGCGCTGGGCCCATGAACGGGATGTGCCCGTGTCGATCGATATTGACAAAGTCACGCCCGGTGTCGACGAACTGTTGCATCACATTGATTACATCCTCTGCTCATCGAACGTCCCGACCGACCTGACGCGCATCGCCGATCGAGAAAAGGCATTGTTCGAAATGGACCGGCGCTATCCCGGCCTGGTGGGGTGTTCGGTGGGTGACGAAGGATGCCTGGTGGTGCTCGACGCAAAGCTGGTCCGGTTTCCCGGTTACCGCATCAATGCCGTTGACACAACCGGCGCCGGCGACGCATTTCACGGCGGTTTCTGTTACGCGCTGCTTCAGGACTGGAAGCTGGAAGATTGTTTTGATTTCGCCAACGCGGTAGCCGCCATCAACTGCACGGCCCGCGGCGCCCGCGGTGGACTGCCGTACCTGGACCAGGTTTTCACGCTGATGGGGCGTATTGTGCAGGCGCCCTCCGCACCCGTGCTGGACATCCATAGAAAACGCAGGCAGCGTTGACCGCGTTGAAGCAGGTTGATCTGGTCAAGCACCTCAACCAGTACTTGCAGGTCGAGCGTTTCGACGATCGCTCGCTCAACGGCCTGCAGATTGAAGGCCCCGACAAGGTCAGCAAGATTTCCTTTGCCGTCGACTTTTGCGGCCAGACGGCCGAAGCAGCAGCTCGGGCCGGATCCCAATGGCTGGTCGTTCACCACGGATGGCTGTGGGGCCCGGCGGCGCCGCTGGGCGGCGCACAACTGCGGTGGGTCCGAATGTTGCTGGAAGCCCGCGTCGGGCTGTATGCGGCCCACTTGCCGCTGGACGCGCATCCGGTGGTCGGTAACAACGCTGCGTTGGCGCGGCTGCTTGGACTGCAGAAGGTCCGGCCTTTTGGCCGGTACCGCCAGACGGCGATTGGCTGCCGGGGAGAGTTCAAGCGCGCCCAGCGGTTTAGCCGGATCGTGGAAACGCTGGACAAGCGGCTGGAGACGCGTTGTTCGGTATTTGATTTTGGAAAGGACTCTGTTCGAACAGTCGGTATTGTCTCGGGCGCCGCTGCCAACCTGATTCCCGAGGCGATCGGTGAAGGACTCGACTTGTTCATCACCGGAGAAAGCTCGCACACCTACTATCATCCGGCCAGGGATGCGGGTCAGAACGCTATTTTCGCAGGTCATTACGCGACCGAAACGCTGGGCTTGAAGGAACTGGCAAAGCACCTCAAAAAACAATTTGGCGTGGGAGTGCATTGGATTGATTGTCCGACGGGGTTGTAATTTGAATTTGAAGTGGGACAGGCTTCCAGCCTGTGCTACCCGGGTCCGACGGCGCTTTGAAATGAAAAAGCCGACGACGTCCACGACTGCGTTCACGAGAACGTGCACGGGCACGCGCGCGTCGACGAGCACGGCCACGAGGACGTCTACGTCCACCGGGTTGGGGGTCGGCTCTTTCTCGCGACTCGCGACTCGCGACTCGCGACTATGTTAACCGGAATCTACCTCCACCTCCCCTTCTGCGTCTCGCGCTGCACCTACTGCGATTTTTCTACCGTACCGTATGATGCCCAAGCGCAGGAACGATACCTGACGACATTGGAGCAGGAAATCCGGCGCTGGCCCGAACAGCCGTACAGCGACAGGCCGACGGTCATCGATACCGTTTTTTTCGGCGGTGGAACGCCCTCGCTGGCGCCGGCTTCCGGGATTGCGTCTCTGCTGGCGCTGTTGCGCGAGAAGTTCAGGTGGCAATTCGGGGCCGAGGTGACACTAGAGATGAATCCATCGTCGGCCGACGCCGGGCGGGCGGCGGGTTATCTGGCAGCCGGCGTCAACCGGATCAGCCTGGGGTTTCAGTCCTTTTCGGACGACGAGCTGGCGGCAATCGGCCGGGCCCACCGAGCGCGCGAAGCCGTCGAAGCGCTGCGGTTGCTGCGCCAGGTTGGGTTTGACAACATCAGTCTGGATTTGATCCTTGGGCTGCCCGGGCAGACCCTGGAACGCTGGCGCCGCAGCTTGCAATGGGCCGCGACGCTCGAGCCGGAGCACATATCCATCTACATTCTCGAAGTTCACCACTCGACGGCGCTCTATCAAGAGCTGGCTGCACGGCGGGCCAACCTGCCCGGTGAGGAAATGATCGAAGAAGGCTATCTGGAGATGATTGCCCAGCTGGAGCAGTTCGGCTACCGTCAGTATGAGATTTCCAACTTCGCGCGTCCCGGGCGCGAGTCGCGGCACAATTTGAAATACTGGAGTGACCAGCCCTATCTTGGATTCGGAATGTCGGCCCATTCCTATCTGCACCCCTATCGATTTTCCAATGTCCGCAAACTGGCTGACTACGAACGCGGCATTTGGAGCGAGGGCCATGCACGCGCCGAGGTCCGTGAGCTGGGCGAGCGGGAACATGTCGAAGAAGCGCTGTTCCTCGGACTGCGCCGCACCGGCGGGATCGCGGTGGAGGATTTTCAAAGGCGCTTCGGATTGAACATCCTGGAGCAGTATGCCGTGCGATTGGAAAAATATCGAGGGGCCGGGTTGCTCGACTGGAATCCACAACGACTGCGATTGACCGAGCGCGGTTTTTTGCTTTCCAATGAGATTTTCCAGGAGTTCCTCTCGTGACTGGTACACAGGCTTCAGGCTTTAAATCGTATTCACCGCAGAGACGCAGGGTCAGTGGCCAGTGGTCAGTGTTCGATAGGCAATTCAAGTTGGCTACTGGCCACTGACGCTGCGTCTCTGCGGTGAATACAAGCTAAAAATACGGAGGAGGACTTGGTTTCCAAACGCACCGCTCGATCGGGCTCCCGGCAGGCGACTGCGCCCTGGATCGATCTTCGCAGCGATACCGTCACACAGCCGACGGCAGCGATGCGCCGCGCCATGGCCCAGGCGGAAGTGGGCGACGATGTCTACGGCGAGGATCCCACCGCGAATCGATTACAGGAAGAAGCCGCCGACTTGTTCGGCAAGGAGGCGGCGCTGTTTGTCCCCACAGGAACAATGGGCAATCAGATCGCGCTGAAGCTTCACACCACGGCCGGACAGGAAGCAATTTTGGAAGAGAAGTGCCACATCTACAATTATGAGTTGGCAGCGATGGCTGTCTTTTCAGCTGTGCTGCCGCGTCCGGTTCGAGGCCAAAAGGGAATTCTTTCGTGGGACCAGATTGAGTCGGCCATCCAACCGCCACAGTACTATCGATCGCAGACGGGCGTTATCTGTCTTGAAAACACTCACAACATGGCCGGGGGCACTCTCTACACGCTGGAGCACACGCGCCGGATCTGCAAGGCTGCGCGCCGGCGCAGGTTGCCGGTGCACTTGGATGGAGCACGCCTGTTTAACGCTGCCGTAGCCTTAGAGACAAGCGTTCGGAATCTGAGCACAGGCGTGGATACGGTAATGGTAACGCTGTCAAAGGGGCTTTGCGCACCTGTGGGCAGCCTGCTTTTGGGCAGCCGGGCTCATATTGAAGAAGGCCGCGTCCTGCGAAAGCGCATGGGAGGCGGCATGGGTCAGGTAGGCGTTTTGGCCGCCGCCGCCCGGATTGCGTTGCTGGAGATGCCGGCCCGTTTGGCGGAAGACCACGCCAACGCACGCGCCCTGGCGGGCGGGCTGCAGGAGTTTCCCGACATTGCTGTCGCACCAGAAGTGCCGACCAATATCCTGATCGTCGAACTGCGCCGCCAGGACATTTCCGCCCAGCAGGTAGCCGATGGTCTGCGCCAACGAGGCGTCCTGATGGGCGCCATCAGCCCTCGCGAGATCCGCCTGGTGACCCACAACGACTTTGGCCGAAAAGACATTCCGAAGGTGTTGTCTGCCTTCCGATATTTCTTTAAGGGTCTACCGCTAAAGGTGCGTCGTTAAATGGTTCAGTGGCCAGTGGGCAGTGGTCAGTGTCCAATAG
>JBPCNK010000083.1:0-21967 GCA_051001345.1 Acidobacteriota bacterium
GACTAGTCCGCATGACTGATTTGCTGCTCGAGAAAGAACCGCCGCACTCCGGACAAGACCCCACTGCCGAGGAGCATGAAGACGGCGCGCGGATGGCGTTCCTCGACCATCTGGATGAGCTGCGCAAGCGCCTTGTCCGCAGCGTCATCTATTTGTTTGTCGCTTTCCTGGCCTGTCTGTTCTTTTACGAAAAAATCTATGAGTTGATCGCCAGGCCGATCCACCTCGCCACGGGCAGCCGGCTGGCCGTCACGGGGCTGACCGAAGCGATCGGGATTTACTTGAAAATGTCGGCCCTGCTCGGCGTTTTCGTGGCCTCGCCGCTGATCCTGCATCAGGTCTGGCTTTTCATTTCGCCCGGCCTGTACCGGAAAGAGAAGAAGTACGTCGTGCCCTTCCTGCTTTCGTCCACCTTGCTGTTTGTTACGGGAGGCGCCTTCGGATACTTTGTCGCTCTTCCAAAGTCTCTTACCTTCCTGGTGGAGTTTTCCAAAAACTTCAACCAGTTGTTCACAGCCAAGGACTATTTCGGGTTTGCCGCACTGATCATCCTGGGTATGGGCGGGGTTTTTCAGATTCCGGTCCTGGTGGGCTTTCTATCGATGTTCGGACTGGTCACGCCGCGCTTCATGATCAAAAACCTCCGCTACGCGGTCCTGGTTATCGCGATTCTGGCAGCCGTAATTTCGCCGGGAACCGATCTAATGAGCCAGTTCATTTTTGCGGCGCCGATGCTGATTCTTTACGTTATCAGTATCGGGGTCGCCTGGGTCTTCAAGAGCCGGCGGGCCAGAAGAGCAGGGGTTAGGGAATAGGGGTTAGGGGTTAGGGGTTAGGGGTTAGGGAATTGCGGATTGCGGATTGATTGCGGATTGGTTCAATATCCTCGTAATTCGTAACTCGTAACTCGTAATTTTCTAGCCCCTAGCCCCTAGCTCCTAACCCCTGCTAGAGCAATTCCACGTCGATAGTAGCTTGCGCCGTCGGCTCCGGTTCCGGGACGTCGGCCTTGGAGCTGGCGCCTCCTCCCAGATAACGCCGCAACTCGGAGCGAGATCCGTCAAAGAACGAATCGCAGAGGGACTGCACGGCCTCGGTCAAAACCTCGGTCTGTCCCACGGCCGGCCAGTACCGAAAGGCTTTCCCGTTCGGCTCGCGGTGCAAAGCACCTTTTCGGTGCAGTTTATCCATCAATGTCATCACCGTCGTATACGCCACCGGTCGACGCGCGCGCAAAGCGGCGTGCACCTCCCGCACCGACACTCGACCGCGCCCCCATACCTGCCGCATGATTTCGAATTCCGTGGGGGTCAGATCGTTTTTCTTCTTCATCACTCAAGCTTCTTGACATACAGCGCTCGCTCAAACAGCGCCGAGTAGGCCGTCCACTCCCCGGTGCAATGGGCTGAAGCCTGCTGGAATGCCGCCGCGCGAGAGTCGAGCATATCCAGATGGTGAAGCAGCACGGCCTCCAGCGTCGCCGGAGGACGTGGAGAACCATGCTCGACTTTGCCGTGGTGGCTGGCAAGGAGGTGTAACAGCTGCAGCCGCGTTTCCTCGGGAAATCCCGGCACGCGACCAATCCGATCGGCCACCATATTCAGGCCGATGGCAATATGCCCCAGCAGATTGCCTTCATTGGTGTAAACGAAAGGCCCTTTGAAATCGAGCTCAACGATCTTTCCAAGGTCGTGCAGCAGGGCCCCCGATACGAGCAAATCGACGTTGACGCCGCCATACTGCGCGGCGACATGACGGCACAACTCCACCAAGGACAGAGTGTGCTCGATCAGCCCGCCCAGAAAGGCATGATGCAGGTTCTTGGCGGCCGGAGCCCGTTTGAAGGCGCTGGCGATTTGCTCATCCAGGAAAATCGATTCGAGCAAACCCTTCAAGGCCGGATTGCCGGTTCGTTCGATGTGGCCGCATACGGCCCGAAACATTTCCTCGGGGTCGCGAACGCTGACCGGAAGATAGTCCGACATCTGAACAGCCGAGGCGTCGGTCTTGCTGAGCTTGTGGATATTGAGCTGCAGCTGATTCTGGAACTGCTGGATGGTCCCTTTGATCTCGACGAAGTCATCGCGTTGGAACGCGGCGGCAACCTCGTTGAAGTTGTTCCACATAAACGCGCTCATCTGGCCGGTCCGGTCGCACACCTGGAGGTACAGGTAGGGCTTGCCGTTCCGGTTGTTGCGGAGTTCCTTGCTCCGCACCCAGAACACATCGGTAATGGTCTGGTCGGGCTTCAGAGTGGCAATGAATTGTTTTTCGGCCACGCTTCAGGCTTTCTTCGATGTTGGATTCTTCAAGAAATCACCACAGACACACAGCCCTCTGTAAAGTCGCCAGTCGCCGGTCGCCAGTCGCCAGTAGGCTTCAGGCTCCAGGCTCCAGGCTTCAGGCTCCAGGCTCCAGTGCAATGAATTGGAAAGCCACCGCAGTGTTCGGTCAATCCGCAATCAATTCGCCGTCCGCAATTCGCAATTCCCTGAAGCCTGAAGCCTGAAGCCTGGAGCCTGCTGGCGACTGGCGACCGGCGACTGGCGACTTTTCATCGTCATCGTCAAGCTGGTAATACTTCTTGTACTTTTCGAATACCTCGATGTAGCTCTCACGTTTGAGCTGCTGGATGAACTTCTTCAATTCAGGCTGAGCCTTGGTATTGAAGAGGAAATCGTAGATTTCCTTTTTGACCTGATCGAACGGAACGACGGTGGGATCCTTCCTCTCTGTCACCTTCAAAATTACCAGGCCAAATTGCGTATCCAGCACGTCGGTGATCTCGCCCTGCTTGAGAGTGAAGGCTGGCTGGTCCAAGGCCGGTTCCATGGTGCCTTTCTTGAAGTTGCCGATGTCGCCTCCCTTGGTTGCCGTAGCGCCTTCGGACAGTGCAGTGGCTACGGCCGCAAAATCCTCGCCGGCCTTCAGCCGCGCCAGCGCCGCATCGGCGCGCTTGCGCACCTCCTCTTTGTCCTTCCCTTCGGTCTTCAGAAGGATCTCGCTTAAACGGATCTCCGCTGGAAGGGTGAATTTCTCCTGGTTTTCCTTGTAGAACTTTTCCAATTCCGGGGACAGGATCGTGACTTTGGACTGGACGAACCGATTGATGACGCGACGCTGCAGAAAATCGCGTCGAAAACTCTCCTTGAATTCGCCGAGGGTCATGCCGTTTTGCTTTTGCAGCAGTTGCTCGAAGGTTTTCATATCGGGGATGTTGTTCTGTTTGCGAATTGACTCGATCGCTGCGGTCACATCCAGATCGATGTTCCCCGTCATTCCGCTCTCTTCGGCCTTCTGCAGGATCAACTTGTTCTCGATAATGTTGCCCAGCGCGCGCCGCGAAATCTTTTCAAACTGAGCGTCGATCTGGGCCGGATCCTTGACGACCTCGCGCAACTGCGCCCGCAGTAAATTGAGTTCTGTATTCAGATCCGTCAGGGTGATGATGTCGTTGTTCACCTTTGCGACGATCTCTTCGACAACGACTGGGGCCGGCTTGTCGGCGACGGGCGCCGCCGGCTGCTGAGCCAGCGCACTAACGGTCACCCAGAGGCTGAGGCCTGCTAAAGCGAAACACTTCTTCATGAAGATCGTCCTTTCGTTTGGCGGCCGGCGGCCGCAGCGCCAGTGCCGCCGACTGCCACATTTTCCGGAAACATTCGAATGGCAGTCACTCTGCGCATCCTGTCGATTTCTTCCTGCACCGCGGACCTTTCTCTTTCCACAATCAGCCGCTGCAAAATCTGTTCATGCACTTCGTCGAAGCCGGGCCTGCGCGCTGGGCGCCGTTCCTCCACCAGAAAAATGTGAAACCCAAAGGACGAAGTGACTACCTCGCTGACTCGGCCGGGCCGCAAATTGAAAACGACCCGTTCAAACTCGGCCGGCAACTGGCCGCGCCGGACCTCTCCGAGTTGCCCGCCCTGCGTGGCCGACGCTCCACGCGAAAAACTGCGCGCCAGAGCGGCAAAACTGACTGGGCTGGAACGGACTAGCCGCTGCAGCCTGTGCGCCTCCGAGGCGCCTTCGACCAAGATCTCGCGCACCAGCAGAGTTTCCGGCCGGGCAAACTCGGAGACATGCGTGTTGAAATAGGCTCTGGCTTCCTCCAGGCTGACCTGAATCCGCGGGCGAATGCGCTCGTGGATAAACTTCTGTACGATCAAACTCTGCTCCAGGTTGCGTTTCAATTCGGCGGCGTCGGCCTCTGCGAGGTCCGGCGGCCCGAGACGGCGTATCGATTCTTCGAGTTCGCGGCTGTCAACGGCGATTCCGCTGCGGCGAGCTTCCAGCATCAGAAGCTGCTCGTCGGTGAAATCGCGAAGAAACTGTTCACGCAACTGGCTGTCGAACGCCTGGTCCCCCAGATCGCTCAGCCGGCGCCGAACATACTGGCTGAAAGCATCGGCGTAAAAGCGCTCGTCGCCTATTTCCACAACCACCCGGTTCGGCGGTGAATCGGCCGGAGACGAGCAGGCTGCCGCCAACATCGCCAGACCCAGAGTGATCCAGAAGGCACGCACAACGGGCTATTGTAGCATTCAAGGGGTAAGTGACAGGTGGCAAGAATACACGTAAGTCCAAAATGGCGGCTCATTTCGAGAATTGGGGATTGGGGATTGGGGAATGGGGATTGAATTTTGGATTGGGGACTGCCGATTGCGGAGTTGATTGATGATTGTGGATTGGACAATTGAGGATGGCATTGCCGATTGGGGCTAGGGCCTGGGTCTCGCTGCTCTTATCGAGCGTCCTTCATCCAAACGAAATCCGCAATACAATCCAAAATCTCCCCATCCGCAATCGCCAATCAACTCCGCAATCCCAAATCCACAATCCAAAATTCAATCCCCAATCCCCAATTTTCTCAGGGCGCCCGGGTTCATCCAGCCACATTCAAAAGCGACCCGTGCAGAAGTTCAAACAGGTCAGAGGGTCGTTCTGAATCGATAGGCAGGCGCAGGACGCCGCCTGGAGAAAAAGAGGATCCTGGCCGGCCCGCCACCAGTTCGAGCAACCGCTCGGGAGACACAGGCGCCGCGTCGCTGAACTTGATCAGAACTTCGCCCGGCCGGCGGTCGATCGAAATGGCTCGCACCCGCTGGGCAGCCATGCGGAGGCGCGCATATTCAAAAAGATTCATCAAGGTCTTGGGATGGCGGCCGTACTGGTCGCTGATCTCCAACCGGATCTCCTCCAGTTGCGCCTCATCCCGGGCCTGTGAAATCCGCTTGTAGACCCGCAGGCGCTGGTTGGCATCCTCGATATAGTGTTCCGGAATCCGGATATCGAGTTTCAAGTCGATGGAGGTCGGAGTGTCCTCCGCAACATCCTCTCCTTTCAACTCGCGCATGGTTCGTTCGAGAAGCTGCATGTAGAATTCAAATCCGATCGCCTGAATGTGCCCGTGCTGCTCGCCGCCGAGCAAATTGCCGGCGCCTCGAATTTCCATGTCCATGGCGGCGATCTTGAATCCGGCGCCCAGGTCGGAAAACTCCCGAATGGTAGCCAGGCGTTTGCGCGCCACCGGGGTCAGAATGCGCTCGGATGGAACCAGCAGGTAGGCGTAGGCGCGGCGATTGGAGCGGCCCACACGGCCGCGCAACTGGTACAACTGCGCCAGCCCGTAGCGATCTGCACGATCGACAATCAGCGTATTGGCGCGCGGGATATCCAGTCCGTTTTCGATAATGGTCGTGGCTACCAGCACGTCGAACTCGTGGTGGACAAACCGCATCATCACTTCTTCGAGCTTGCGCTCGTCCATCTGGCCGTGGCCAACGGCGACTCGACTGTCCGGGCAGATCTGCTGGATCATTTCAGCGATGGAGTAAATCGATTCCACCCGGTTGTGGACGACGAAAACCTGTCCCTGGCGCGCTAACTCGAGGTCGATGGCCGACTTGATGACGTGCCGGCTGAAGCGCGCCACGACCGTCTGAATGGACAGTCGATCCTTGGGCGGCGTCTCGATGATGGACAAATCACGCAACCCGATCATGGACATGTTCAGCGTGCGGGGAATCGGCGTCGCCGAAAGTGTCAGTACGTCCGTCTGGGTGCGCATTTTCTTGAGACGCTCTTTCTGCGCCACCCCGAAGCGCTGTTCTTCGTCGACGACGACCAGGCCCAGATCCAGAAACTGCACGTCCCGCGACAACAACCGGTGCGTTCCGATCAGGATGTCGACTTTGCCGGCCTCTACCGCCTTGATCACCTCGGTTTGCTCCCGTTGCGTGCGCAGACGGCTGACCATCTCGACACGGACCGGAAACGCCTGCATACGGGCGCGAAACGTATTGAGGTGCTGGAAGGCCAGCAGCGTCGTCGGCGCCAGCACCGCCACCTGTTTGCCGTCGGTGACCGCCTTAAAGGCGGCGCGCATGGCGACTTCCGTCTTGCCGTAGCCCACGTCACCGCAGATCAGGCGGTCCATCGGCGTTTCCGCCTCCATGTCCCTTTTGACATCGAGAATGGCCGCGTTCTGGTCGGGTGTTTCCGTAAACTCGAAGGACTGTTCGAACTCGCGCTGCAATTCATCGTCGGGACGAAACGCATACCCTTTGACCATCTTTCGGCGCGCGTATAACTCCAGGAGCTCCTCGGCCATGTCGCGCATCGATTTCTTGATGCTACGTTTGGTCTTCTCCCAGTGTCCGCCTCCCAGACGCTCCAGAGCCGGACCTTTGTCCCCCGCGGTGTTGTACTTCTGGATCAAATCGAGCCGTTCGGCAGGCACGTACAGCTTGGCCTCGTCGCGGTAGTGCAGGAGGACAAATTCGCGCTCCGTCTGGCCGACGCCAATCTTCCGGAGTCCTTGGAACTGCCCGACTCCGTGCTCGATGTGGACGACAAAGTCTCCCGGCTTCAGGTCCCGAAAGTCGGAAATGAAAACTCCGCTTTTCTCGCGCCGGGCTCTGGGCTGGACTCGCGATTCGGGTTCGCCGAAAATTTCCTCCTGCGAAAACACATGCAGCCCGCCTTCGGGAAGTTCGAAACCGCAGCTCAAGTCGCCCACCGCGATGAAAAATCCGTGCGGCCAGGAAGACAAGTCCGTGTTGGCCGAAGCCTGCGCGTCGGTCGTTTCCGGTTGCAGTCGCGAGGAGACCAGTCCGTACTCGTTGAGGATGTCGTGCAACCGGTCGGCCATGCCCTGTGAGTGCATGACTAACAGCCAGCCTTCACGCTCTCGTCCTGCTTGCTCGGCGCGATTGACCAAATCGCGAATGCGGCCCTGGAAGTGGTCGGCCGGAGCGGAATGAAAGTCAACCGCCCAACTACCCTGCAGATCGGAATCCTCCACGGGAAGTTCCTGAAAGACGACACGGCGATGGCCCGCGACGTCCTTTTGAAACTCCTCGAGCGAAAGGAAGTTCGATTCGGGAGGCAGGGCCAGTTCGCCGTCGGCGAGCGAGTCCTGGTAGAGTTCCAGCAAGCGCTGCCACTCCCCTTCCCACCACGTTTCCAATTGGGTTGGTTCAAGCAGCGCCCAGACGGCGCCGGGGATGAAGTCGCTCAATTTCGACCGGATCGGCAGCACCAGCGGCGCCAGATACTCGAAGCCTCCGAACTCATGAAAGGCGCGGGTGGCGGTCCAGCGATCCTCGAGCATTTCCGCAAAGCGCTGGTCGGCCCAAACACGTGCTGCCTGCTCGCCCCATTGCTCCCATTCCCGGGAAATCATCCAGAGCTCCTTCATCGGGACGATCGCAATGGAATTGACGAACTCGAGGGACCGCTGAGAGGCAGGATCGTACTGGCGCAGCGATTCGATCTGATCGCCGAAGAACTCCATGCGCACGGGCCGTGCAGCCGACGAAGAGTAGATATCTACGATCCCGCCGCGGTGGGAGAACTCCCCCACATCGGTAACCGGGTCTTCGCGCACGTAGCCGAGCAGCTTCAGGTGATCGAGTAGTTTGTCTATCGGTATCTCGTGACCGACCTCGAGATTCCAGGCGTTCTGGCGGAAGCGCTCCGGATCGATCATGCGCTGCATGACGGCGCGGCCAGTCGTAACGACGACATCGACTTGCCCGTGAAGAATATTCCACAGAGCCAGAGATCGCTGTTCGGAGATTTCAGGGTGTGGAGAAATCCCGCGATAGGGATCGGTTTCGGATGCAGGCAGCAGAGCCAGTCGCGCAGGCTGCCCACCGCAGCGGGCATAGAACTGAAGGTCGGCAGCCAGGTTTTCAGCTTCGCGGTTGTTTTCGGCGACTACCACCAGCGGGCGTACTTCGGCCAGCAGCAGCGAGAGCGCCAGGGCGGGGCCGCTCCCGGTAAGGCCAAAGATCGGAATCTCCCGGCGTCCGCCGGCCAGATCCTGTTTCAATCTTTGAAACGGAACCTGACCGCGGAAGCGGTCCAGCAGTCGATTCAACAAAACAGTTTCTGAACTCTTTCGATCAGCAGCGATGTAGAAAAGCCCGATTCAAACGCGAGCGGAACGACCATTCCTCCGCGCTGCTCCACCTCTTGCCGGCCTACAATTTCGTCCAGCGCCCAGTCGGCGCCCTTGACGAGCACATCCGGCTGGACGCAAACAATGAGTTCCAGCGGAGTCTCCTGCCCGAAGATTGTCACCCAGTCGACGGCCTCCAAGGCCGCCAGGACTTCGGCCCGTTCGAGTTCAAGCTGAATCGGGCGGTTGGCGCCCTTGTTGGCCCGAACGGACTCATCGGCGTTGACACCGATGACGAGCCGATCCCCCAATTGCCGCGCAGCGCGAAGCATGCGGATGTGTCCGGGATGCAGCAGATCAAAGCAGCCATTGGTGAAAACAACTTTCTGGCCGGAACGTTGCGCGGCACGGACCTGGCGTTGAAGCTCGTCCCACTTCACCAGTTTAGATTGGCTCACGATCCAGACTCCAGGCTTCCTCCAGGCTTCAGGCTTCAGGGAATTGCGGATTGCGAATTGTTACGAAACAGAAATTGAACGAGTCTTTCAATCTACAACTCCCTGACCCCTGAAGCCTGGAGGCTGAAGCCTGCTTTACCCAATTGAGGTCTGGATTGTGCTGGCTATCTGGTGGGCATAGTCCCTGATCCGTTCGTCGCTGTCGCCTTCCACCATGATGCGGACAATCGGTTCGGTTCCCGAATAGCGAACGACAACCCGGCCGCTGCGCCCCAACTCTCCGGTAACTCGCCCGATCTCGTCGCGCACCTGTGGAATTTCCTCCAAGGGAATCCTATTGCGCACAGAAATATTCAGCAGAACCTGTGGAAACTTCTCGAAGCCCACGTACAAGTCGGCCAGGCTCTTGCCCGAGGTTTTCATCAGATCAAGAATCTGCAGGACAGTCAAAATGCCGTCTCCGGTGACCGAATCATCCAGCAGGATAATGTGCCCGCTCTGCTCGCCACCGAGGTTACAACCGCTGCTGAGCATTTCTTCCAGAACATAGCGGTCTCCGACTTTCGTGCGCGCCAGCGAGATGCCTTCGCGCTCGAGCGCCACTTCCAGGCCCAGATTCGCCATCAATGTAGAAACCACGCGGCTGCGATTTAAGCGGCCCTGGAGGTTGCGATGTTTTCCCAGCAGATACAGAATGTGGTCCCCATCAACCAGGCGTCCCCGCCCGTCGCAGAGAATCGAGCGGTCAGCGTCGCCGTCAAAGGCGACGCCCAGATCGGCTTTCTCCCGAACGGCCGTTGCGGCCATCTCTTCGGGGTGGAGCGAACCGCAATCGCGGTTGATGTTGTAGCCGTCGGGCTGATTGTTCAGCGCCACGACGTCGGCGCCCAGCCGGCTCAAAACTTCCGGAGCGGCCTGAAAGGCCGCACCGTGGCCGCAATCGACGACAATCCGAAGACCCTCCATCCGGCGCCCGTCGAGAATGCCACTAAGAAACGTACAGTACTGTTCAAAGAAATCATTGTCGTGACGAATCAATTCGGCCACGTCCGGACTCGGCTCATCGCGGTCCGGCGGTGGCGCTCCGTCGGCCAGGCTGGTCTCGAGCAGCGTCTCCTCGGCGTCGGTCAGCTTCATACCGTTGGCGGCGAATAGTTTGATGCCGTTGTCGCGATAAGGATTGTGCGAAGCGGAAATGACAATGCCGGCGTCATGTTGGTTGCGCCGAGTCAGGAGTGAAATCGCCGGGGTCGTCATGATACCCGCACAAAGCGGCTGTCCGCCCTCGTCGGAAATCGAACGAGCCAGGATCTTTTCCAGCCAGACCCCGGATGCGCGTGTGTCCCGGCCGATGAGGATCCGGGGAGCTGCCGTGCGGGTCTTCAACAACCGCGTCAGCTGGCGGCCGAGCGAGTAAACGGTAGGATAATCGAGCGGATATTCTCCGGCGACGCCACGAATCCCATCCGTTCCAAAGAGACGCCCCATCCCAACCCCAGCCTTATCTTCTCAACACCCGCAAGCGGATGCTCCCGGGCCTCACATCGATTACTTTGACGAACTCACGGTGCGCCGGATCGATTTCGATTCTCGGCTCAAGCGCGTAGGGCGCCAAACGCGGCTGCAACGTCCCGGCTTCCGCCGTGACGCGCAGAGCCGAAGGGCTTAGAGTACCACGGAAGGATTTTGGCACTGCAACTCGAACGTCCACAAATGGATCCATCAATCGCCCAGCAGCGCCGTTCAGCTGGACAGGGACGCGTACGGTCAGCTCTCGGCGCTCCTCCTCAATATCGAGCGTGACGCGCACCGGGCCGGATTCGTCAATGCGAAGTTTCTTGTCGGCCACATCCACGTTGGCGACCACGACAAAGGAACCGCGCCGGCCATCGATCCGGATCGGTTCGGTGACTGCACGGGTCACCCGCGCGATACCCGAAGCGGGGCCGACTACTGTCACATTCGGAGGATCGGCCCTGTAGGTGAGCAACTGGTATCCCGCCGCCGGAGTGCCGACGATTTCGGCGACGACGGGCACGACCTTTTCGACTCTCTTTTCCAGCACGATCGTGATGCGCGAAGGGGTGACGCTGAGGATCTCGACTCCCAGAGGTCTTTGCACGTTATCCTTGGTCAGCGGCATGATGCGCTCGCCCTCCCGCTCTCCCAGCAGGTTGATTTCCACCGACAGGGTTTCTCCGCTGACGCTCCCCGCTCCGCGGTCCGCGCTGAGATGCACATCGACGCGGCGGGTGTAATCATTGGATATTTCCAATTTTTCGGGCACATTGACGAACTCCACTGGGACGGAGACGGTCTTGACAATAATCTTGGGCGAGGCGACATTAACCCACAGCAGGAAGGCGAACAACAACGCCATGATCTTCAGTCCCAGGTTGTTCAACAGCAGATCTCGGAGCCTGTCCATGGGAGTCTAAAGAACTTCCTGCCCGCGCGCCGTCTCGACAACGGCGCTGTGCCGCGCTTCCATCGAATCCTGAAGAAAGCGCATTAATCCCGGACCGTCGAGATTTCGAGTGATCTTTCCTCCTACCACCGACGAAATCTTGCCGGTTTCCTCTGAAATGACCACGGCGATTGCGTCGGTTTCCTCCGTGATGCCGATGGCGGCCCGATGGCGCGTTCCGAGTTCCTTGCTGAGATAAGGATCGAGCGTCAGCGGCAGGAAACAGGCTGCGGCGGCTGCACGGTTCTGCTGGATGATGACCGCACCGTCGTGCAGTGGCGTTCGCGGATTGAAAATTGTCACCAGCAGGTCGTAGGTCAGCACGGCGTCCAGTTGAATTCCGCTTTCAATGTAGTTCTTCAGCCCGATCTCTCCCTCCAGGACAATCAGGCCCCCGATGCGCTGGCTGGCGAGAGTCGTAGCCGCCAGGACGATCTCCTCATAGCTTTCCTTTTTGACGTTCGTTGAAAAACGGCGGAAAAAACGGCTTCGACCCAGCCGGGCCAGGCCGTTGCGGATTTCAGACTGGTAGAGAACAATCAGCGCAAACACCAGGTAGGTCAGAAACGTCTGCAGGATCCACTGCACCATCTTGAGCCCAAGCAGTTGAGAGCCATAGTAGATGACGACCAGGAAAAACAGGCCAAGCGTCATCTGCCAGCCGCGCGTGCCCTTGATGAGGATCAAAATACGGTAGAACAGAATGCTGACCACGGCAATGTCGATCAGGCCGCGCAAGCTGATCGTCGTCAATAGCTGGCGGAGTTCTTCGAAAACCCACATTATTCGTCCTGTTCCAGAATGGCATCGACGATCCTGCAGACCTGCCTGTTTTCGACCACATCGTGAACCCGCACCGCATGGGCTCCACCGAGGACAGCCGCCGCGACGGTTGCCGCGGTGCCCCACAGCCGTTCTTCCAGAGGCAGATCGAGGATTTTCCCGATGAAAGATTTGCGCGACGTGCCGACCAGGACGGGCAACTCAAAGCGGCTCAAAAGGGACAGCCGCTGGAGGATTTTCAAATTGTCCTGAGCCGTTTTGCCAAAACCGACGCCGGGATCAATCAGGATTCTATCACGTGAAATGCCCGACTGGAAAGCCTGCGCCACGGCGGCGGCCAGTGTCCTGGTAACGTCGGAGAGGATGTCGGGGCTAGGCGGCAATTGCTGCATCGTGTGCGGCGTGCCGCGCGAGTGCATCAGGATGACTGCGGCGCCGGTTGTGGCGATTTCGACAGCCAGTTCCGGCTCGAATCGAAACGCGCTGATGTCGTTGATCAGATCGGCGCCGGCGGCCAAGCAGGCACGCGCAACTTCAAGCTTGGTCGTGTCGATGGAAAGCGGGATATCGCTGTGGCGGCGGATGCCCTCGACGACAGGCAGAACGCGATCGATTTCGACTTGGGCGGAAACCGATTGGGCGCCCGGCCGGCTGGACTCTCCTCCGATGTCCAGGACGTCGGCGCCCTGTTCGACCAACCGCAAGGCGTGCTCGACGCCTGCACCGGGAGAATCATAACGGCCGCCGTCATAGAAAGAATCGGGCGTGACGTTGATGACTGCAAACAGCAGGGTGCGGCGACCAAGTTCCAAGTTCCGGCCGGGAAGGCGGAGAGTGTAAATTAAGCGTTTGGAAAACATAAACGGCGCCCGTCGTTCACCGTAGCACATAAATGCTACTGTTTTGAAACACGAGGAAGATGGGATGGTAAAGGAACTCACCCGCCTATAGAATTCACGCTGATCGAACAGACGAAATCGATTGAAGGAGAGGTTGATCGCGTTGGAGCACAATCCACAAACTCAGGCGCCATCGACGCTACGCAGACACGGCACGGGCTGACCATGTCTTTTGTAGGGACCGCTGGCCGGTCGCTCAGGCGATCAGGCCGTTAACCGTCATTGTTATGCACTGCCAGATGATCCGCACAGATACATTCGGCGCTGACTCCATCTCGGACTGCGCCCAGGACTCAGACCATGGCGAAGCGTAACAAACAGCGCCAACCATCAAGAAGCCCAAAGCCGAAAACAAAACGTCCAGTTAGGACGGACTCCTTCTCAGGACTTCTCAGCAAGATCAGCGGACACCATTTCACTCCAGTCATTCTGGGCATATCCTATTTCTTCATCGCAAGCCTGATCAGCTTTCGGCACCACCAGATCCTGGACTACGGGATGGAATCAGACTTCTTGTTTGACTATGTCCCCCTTGCCAGACAAATCACTGAGGGCCACATGCCCATCGGCGCTTATCGTGGGCCGGTCTACCCCATGATGTTAGCGACGGCAAACGCCATAGTAGGTGACTATTTCAAGTCTGGACTGCTTCTCAGCCTTCTATCGGCCGCTGTGGCGTTAGCCTTTTCATTCAGCCTGATTCGCAGACTTTTCAGTGGCGAGGTTGCTGTCGCGGTTGCGTTGCTGATGACGGCGAACACCTACTTTTTCATGTACACGTACCAAGTGGGCACCGACATGCTTTTCTGCGCGCTCGTCACCGCCTGCCTGTATTACCTTCTTGCGGGCACTGAGATGAATTGGGCTCGATTGTCGGTATCGGCAGTGCTGGGCGGTGTAGCCTACCTTACACGTTATAACGGCATTTTCATTCTCGCTGTTCCTCCGCTGATTCTGCTTGCGAATCCGTTGAACCTGGATTGGAGGCGCCGCCTCCTTGCAGCCGGTCTGTTCACCGTGATGTTCGCAGCATGCATCGCACCGTGGGGTTTGTATCTCTTAAAGGAGAAGGGAAACTTTTTTTACAGCCAGAACTCGCAGAACGTTGCCTGGGAGATCTACGGGAAAAACCTTATGAGCCGTGAGGCGTTCTTTGGGAAAGGTAATCCCTTCCAAAGCATGTCCATCGGCGCGCTGGTCCGGCACAATCCGCTCTTGTTTTTCGGCACGCTCGGCCGGAATTTTTGGAAATATGGCGCCGAGACTGCCAAGACCTTGCTGGGTTGGCCCCTGGCGGCTCTTTCATTGGCTGGCTTGGCGCTACTGCTGGTGCGAAAAATGTCCTCTCGACAGGCAAGTTATCTGCTCCTGAATGTCGCCTTTTTCCTGTTGTTGTTGCCTGTCCACTTGGAAATCCGCTATCCGCTTTTCATGCTTGCTGGGCTTCTCACTCTGGCGGTCTGTGGGTTGTCGCTTTGGAACCTGGATAGTGGAAGACGCCTGCGCGTTGCATCTGTCTTATTGTTTGTAGCGTTGGTGGTCTACACGTTCGATAATTCATACGATATCAATCGGCGGGAAATCGGTCTAGGGCCCAAAGACGTAGTCATCATCGCAGACTGGTTCAAGGCGAACGCCTCTCCGGAAATGCGCGGCAAAATCGTCGCCGCTCGTAAACCTCACATCGCCTATTACATGGGCCTGGAGTACCTGCCGTTGCCTTTCGCGAATTCTGTCGAGGAATTGACCGTACGATTGAAGGAGCTAAAGGTCGGGTACCTCTATTTCGGGGCTATGGAGTATTCTCTGCGGCCAGAGCTTCGAGATCTTATCGATCCAACACTGTCCTGGCCGGGTCTTAAGAGGATTACTATGACTGATAGACCCCTTTCGATACTCTATCAGCTCGAGTAGCTGCTGGAGTTCGGTGAACTGTCAGCCGCGAGTGGCGAAGAACGGGTTCTGGGTCTTGTCCGCTTTGGCGTCGCCGCCGTGCGTGCGCACGCTCTGCATGTAGATGCAGTTGCCGCCGTGCGCGACGAGCTTGTTAATCCGATCCACTTGGTCGCCGGACCGGGTGCCGTCTGGGTTGCGCCTGCCGACATACAGAAAATCCTCGGGGTCGCCAGGACCGCAAATGAAGACATGCTTGCCGCCGTGCCGCTTGAGCCAATGCGGATGATCGGGATCGACGATGATTTGGCCGGGTAAGAGAGGCGTCAGCATCGGGCTGGTAATTTCAGAGGGCGCAGGTGCAGGGTTTGGCTGGGCAACCGCCCAGGCAGCGACGACAACGGTCAGCAAACACAGAACCCATGATCTCGTGCGCATCGAGCCTGTCCACCGAACTCGTCCCAACCGTAACCTTGACGGTCCTGCCTCTACGACAAAGCGTAGCTTGCAATATTAAAGCCCAGGCGCTCAGGTGTCAGACTAAATTCAACTCGGCGTTTTTGTCCGATCGTAATAAGCTTCAAAAAGCGCCAAAGCAACAATCAGCCTCACACTGACTCTGAGCTCGATGAAATCGCGACACACTTTTTTCGGCTTGTTGTCGTTAAATTCCACATTACTCGCTCTGCTATTACAAAGGGCGAAAAATAATTCCTCCGGAAGAGTGATCGCACGGCGAAATCCTTCCGCGGGATTGAAGGCAAATTGTGGATTCGGAACCTATCGCATTGGTTCAATTCCCACTCGGCCAGGAGCTCGCAGGCGACGCGAAACGAACCTCGGAACTGGAGGAAAGGATCGCGGAAATCTTCAAGCTTCTGCGGCGGCCTGTATTCCGTTACGTCGTTGGCATGCTAGGCGACAGCCAGGGCGCCCAAGATGTGACGCAAGAGGTCTTTCTGCGTCTGTACTCCTCGGTTCGCAAAGGAGAGACGATCAGCAACTGCCGGTCTTGGGTCTTCCATGTCGCCTATCGCCTGGCCATGGACATGCTTAGAGTGAAAGGCAAGGTAGAGCTGATGGAAGCAAGCGGACTGGCCCTAGCCCTGGACAGGAGCGTAGATCCGGGTCTAGATCCGGAACGGAGATTGTTGGAGCGGGAGCAGAACGACAGGCTGCTCTCAGCCATGTCTCGCTTGTCTCCTCAAGAACGCCGTTGCATGAACCTCCGGGCAGAGGGACTGAGTTACGGCGAGATAGCGTCAGTGCTGGGCATTCGTTCTTCGAGTGTGGGGAACTTCCTGGCGCGTGGCATCACAAAGATTAAGAAGGCAACCCATGACTAACAATTCTTACACGCGGTGGCTTGTTCAGTTCTACCACCCCTCCGACGAGGACTTGCTCTTCTATATCGACGGGGAACTCAGAGCCAAGGCGTCCAAAAAGGTTCAGAAGCACTTGGCGCGATGTTGGTCGTGCAGAGCCAGGCAAGAGGAGCTAGAACAATCGATCTACAGCTTCATTAAAGATCGGGAGCAAGTCCTGAACTCCCTCTGGCCGTGCGGCCCAGAGACGGATGCCGACCTTGGCAGGCGGTTTCAATCGGAGTTGAAGAGGCTTGCATCTGAAGCAGACTCAGCGCCTGGCTTTCATCCCCTCTTCCACCAACTGGCCAGCAGAACCCGGCTCATGCGGCTTTTCTTCAGATTCGCGGCTTGCCTGCTGGCGGCTGGCTTTCTTTTGTATTCTGCGATTGGGCTGACTCATCTCTCTCCGGTCTCGGCCCATGAGATGTTGCAACGCACGAAAGAGGCCGAGATTGGAAAGATTCGCCAGGTAAATAAGCCTGTGGTGTATCAGAAGCTGCGGATTGCGCGCAAGGCGGCCGCGCCGGCACGCCAGGAGACCGTCACCTGGGAAAGCTGGAATGACCCAGAAAGCAACCGCTTCGCGCAGCGGGTGGCGAATGCCGATGGTGTGGTCCTGTCAAACAGCAGTTCGGGTGGCCAACTGCCGCCTCTTCCTCCTTTGCTGGTTGAGCTTCAGACAATTTTTCGCGCCAACGGTCTGGACGAGAGATGCCCGCTGTCAGCGACGGCCTACGAGCGATGGCGCGGCGCCATACAAAGGGAGGGGGAAGAAGTTGTCGAAGCCAGGCTGCCGAATGGTGACAAGGCCTTGGCTTTGAAAACAACGGCCGCTGGCCCTCACTACACCAATGGAATTATGAAAGCGGAGCTGGTAGTCCGGGCCCAAGACTGGCATGCGGCCGAGCAGCGGCTCCAGGTCCAGGGCAAAGACGGGGTCCTTGAATATGAACTGGCCGAGAACGCTTTCGAGGTGGTGACACTGACAGCGCTTCCCTCATCGGTGGTCGATCATTTGTTTCCACCGCCCCCTTCAATTCCTCCGCCTCCCAAGTCCGTGGCGCCGGCGCCGGCACCGCGCTTTCCAGTTGCGGCGGAGTCTACGGCTGTGGAGATGCAAGCGCACTACGCGCTTCATCAGCTCAAGGCTTGCTTGGGGAAGCCGCTCGAAGTGAGCCGCGATCCAGCCGGACAGGTGCAAGTCAGCGGGCTTGTGGACACCCCAGAGGAGCGAGAGGCGCTCACGGCAGCTCTGCGAGCCGTGCCCTCGGCAGCGGTGAAGATTCAAACGATTGAGGAAGCCGCACAATTCTCAGCCCCAAAATCTTCCTTCGACCGCGAATCGGAAGAGGCCGCCGATCTCTTGCAGCCGCTGGAACAAGACCTGGAGGTTCAGGCTAGCCGGCTCCCGCTTCAGGATCAACTCGAGCGGTATTTTTCCGTCAACGGCCGTTCTTCGCGTGTCTCGGAAAAATCGGAAAAGGATTCTGCCGCCTTGAAAATTGCGGAGCTGTTGAATTCGGCCATCACCCTCTCCAAGCCTCTCATGGCAGAGGCTTGGGCTTTGCGCCGCTTGGCCGAGAAATACTCCAGGGACAAGACGACCGACCTGCCGCCCCACTCCAGGCTGCTACTGCAAAATATGGTGCAAGACCATCTGAGCGCGTTGACACTGCAGATCGCAAGGGTTCGGCAGTTACTCGAGCCTGTCCTGTCGTCCGTCGTATCGCAAGCAGTGTTGCCTGCGGGCACTGCAAAAGAGGCGGCAATGGAGCAGTCTCCCGCTCCGTTCACCGGGCCAATGGCGTGGAACGATGCCTGTCTTGAATTATTTGCCAGGGCGGAGGAGGTTCGCGGTTGGGTGCATGGCCTCTTCGCCAATGAAGAGCTGAGTATCGAACCGGAAGAGGCTGCCCGCCGGCTGCTGTTGGCGCTGTCGCAATGGGCAGGCCAGTTTCGAACCCTTGAAACCGAGATCTCCAGGCAGCTCTCCGGCAGTTCTCCTCAGTTCTCATCGAGACACCCATGAAGCACTGCAACCATAAGGCAGTGGTAGCCATCCGTAGAATTCCTAAACCCAGGGTGGTCACGCCACCCATGATTCAAGGAGAGAACCCCATGAAGCCTCAATACCTGTTTCGTGTTCTCTGGCTTGTGATCCTGTTGTTTGCCGGCGCCCAGCTTGCTCTGGCGCAGACCGCTCAGGTCACAGGCAGGATTGCCGACCCCACCGGCGGACTCATTCAGGGCGCCGCGGTAACCATGACTCATATCGGAAAGGGGGTTGATCGAGAGACTTACTCCAATGAGGAGGGTTACTACACGGTTCCCGCGCTGGAACCAGGCGCTTACCGGATGACCGTGCAAATGGCGGGGTTTAAGCCCGTCACCCGGTCCGGCATCACGCTCCGGGTCGAGCAGGTGGCTCGGATTGACTTCACCATGGAGGTCGGAGAAGTCCACGACCAGGTGACGGTGACCGGCGACTCGCCACTGCTGGAATCGACTACCTCCTCGGTGGGCCAAGTTGTGGATAATCGGAAGATCGTAGACCTGCCGTTGAACCAGCGCAACCCCTTCTCCCTGGTGCTGCTGGTACCGGGAGTTACCGGGGGCGTGGGCACCACTTTCAGCAGTGGGAGGTTTTCAATCAACGGCGGGCGGATGTCCTCGAATGAGATTCTCCTGGACGGCATTCCTTCCGCCCCGCCGCACGACGGGGCCAATAGCTTTACTGTTTTCCCATCGGTTGACGCGGTGCAGGAGTTCAGGGTGCAGACCAGTAACTACTCGTCCGAATTCGGGCTGAGCGGCGGCGGTATCATCAACCTGATCTACAAATCGGGTACCAACGAGTTGCACGGGAGCCTCTACGAGTTCCTGCGCAATTCCGTCTTCGACGCCAACGATTTCTTCGCCAATAGAAACGGCCTTCCCCTGACGAGCTTCAAGCGAAACCAGTTCGGCGGCAGTGTCGGAGGCCCGGTGGTCTTACCCAAAAAGCTCTTTGGGCCGTTCGGGTATGACGGTCACAACAAGACCTTCTTCTTCTTCAGCTATGAAGGATTGCGTCAACGCGCGGCGGCCAACCTGATCACCACCGTGCCGACCGAGGCGATGCGCCGGGGTGATTTCTCGCAACTCAAGAATGCGACGGGACAGCGGATCGTGATCTACGACCCGGTGACGACCGCCGGCTCCGGTCAAAATGTTGTCCGCCAGGCCTTTCCCGGCAACATCATTCCGGCGGATCGCTTCGATGCGGTGGCGCGCAACACCACGCGTTACTGGCCCCTGCCGAATCGGCCCGGGGATGCGAATACCGGCTTCAACAACTTCGTCACTTCGGGGTCAACGCCCTTCGACATCGATCAGTGGGATGTGAAGATGGATCAGAACTTGTCGGACCGGCAGCGCCTCGCGGTGCGGGTGTCGCGGCGCGAGCTTGTTTCCGGGTTCCCCACTTTCTTTCCCGCAGAGATTCGCGTCGCCGAGGACGGCAGAGCTTTTCCGGAAACGGCGCACAACGTCGGCTTCGATTACACGCTCACCGCCAGCCCGACCCATGTGGTCAATGTCCGTTATGGCTTTGCGCGCAACCTGTGGAGGCAAAGCACGCGCAGCGACGGCTTCGATCCAACGGAGCTGGGATTTCCGGCCTACTATCGCAACAACCTCGATAACCTGAATTTCCCCGCCATTGCGCCGGCGGGCTATTACCGGCTGGGGCACGGCTATGCGCTGGGGATCGGACGCACCGGGCTGGAAGTCCATACCTGGCAACTAGGCAACACCAAAGTCCTGAGCCGCCACCTGCTGAAGTTCGGAGCCGAGATGCGGATGATGCGGAACAACGTGTCGCAGTACGGCAACACCGGGAATTTCAATTTTGGCAGGAATTTTACCGTGGGGCCCAATCCGGTGACAAACGCGAACTCGCCCACGGCGGGTGACGGCTTCGCTTCGTTCCTGCTGGGTTTGGGCGGCGGCAGCTTTACCAAGAACTTTAAGATTGTCTCGACTCAGAGCTTCTATTATGGCGTCTATCTGAATGATGACTGGAAGGTCACCTCCCGCTTGACGTTCAATCTGGGACTGCGTTACGAGCTGAACGACCCGCGCACGGAACGATATGACCGAACCAACTATATCGATCCCTTCGTAACTCATCCGTTGGGAGAACAGCTCAAGAACCGCCCTGGTTTCTCGGAGTGTCCCGCCTGCGCGAACCTGAAAGGGGGACTGGTCTATGTCGGGGCAAGCGGCACGGGACGCAAACAGTTCGAAACCGATCGGAACAATTTCTCCCCGCGCTTCGGGTTTGCTTATCAGGCGACGAAGGAGACCGTGGTGCGCGGCGCTTATGGCATCTTTTACTCGGTGCCGGTGAGTTCCGCCGCCGGGACTATCGGCCTCAACGGCTTCCGCAGTGACAACTCTCTGCTGGGCACGCTGGACGGAGTGACACCCAACCATTACCTGAGCAATCCTTACCCCAATGGGTTTGCGCCCCTCACCGGCAGCTCGCTTGGTCTGATGACGTTTGTCGGTCTGGGTCCCTCAGGCCCGTTGCGCGACTCGGTCACGCCCTACACGCAAAACTGGAACTTCGGAATTCAAAGGGAACTGCCCGGCTCGCTGCTGATTGATGCGTCTTATGTGGGCAGCCGCGGTGTCCATCTGAGTGATAATTTTCTCGTCCTGAATCAGTTGGAGCCGAAGCATCTGGCGCTCGGTGCGAAACTGCTGGAACAGGTACCCAATCCGTTCTTCGGACTGATCCCCGCCTCTGTCGGCGCGTTGGGACGACCGACGATCCAGCGGCGGAATCTGTTGTTGCCCTACCCGCAGTTCAGCTCTCTCACTCCGCAATATTCGACGGGATCGTCTTCGATCTATCACTCCTTCCAGTTGAAAGCGGAAAAGCGTCTCTCCAACGGGCTGAGTTTTCTGCTGGCCTATACCAACGCCAAGCTGATTGACGACTCTTCGCAGAGCAACGGCAATTACGGACGCGACGGAGTGCGTCAGAATACGTATGACCGCCGCGCGGATCGGTCCATCTCCCCCAACGACATCTCGCAGCGGCTGGTCATCGGCTTTGTTTACGAACTGCCGTTCGGGCGCGGCAGGCTTCTCGGCAAGGATTGGAATCGGGTGGCCGATGTGCTGGCGGGCGGCTGGCAAGTCAATGGCATCGCCACGTTGCAGACCGGCGTGCCCCTGACGATCAGCGCGCCGAATACCTGCAACTGTTTCAGTAATGGGCAGCGACCCAACATCAACGGCAGCGCCAAAGGGAGCGGAGATGTGTATGCCGCAGTGAACAATACCGCCCCATACTTCAACACCTCGGTCTTTTCGGCGGCGCCGCTCTACACCTTCGGCAATGCTCCTCGCACGCTGCCCGACGTGCGCGGCCCTGGCACCCATAACTGGGACTTCTCCGTGTTCAAGAACTTCCGCATCCTTGAAGGTTTGAATGTGCAGTTTCGGGCGGAAGCCTTCAATCTGCTCAATCGCGTACAGTTCCAATTGCCCGAACAGAACTTCGGCAACCTCGGACGCGGATTCGGCCAGATCACGTCGCAGGCCAACAGTCCGCGCCAGATGCAGTTTGCGCTCAAGGTTCTGTTCTGACGGCTCGGTTTGAGCAGAAACAAAACCACGGGGAGCACGGGGAAGATGGGAAA
>JBPCNK010000084.1:0-3512 GCA_051001345.1 Acidobacteriota bacterium
AATCAACTCCGCAATCCCCAATCCGCAATCCGAGATTCAATCCCCAATCCCAAATCCCCAATCCCCAATTTTTCCCAAGGCGTCTATTTACTTCTTAAGCCTAACGGCTGGCCGTCTGAGAGTACCAATTGGCGAAGGGCCCGAGTAGTAGCCTTTACGATGGACCACTCGCCCAGGGCTGCCCTTGTAACGGACTTGAATGGCGCGGAAACCCGGTTCAGCCGATGTCGGACGATAGGTCAGGAGGAACTGATTCTGCAACTCAAAGGCAACTTGCTCGTAGGCGCCTTTTAGATCCGAAGACTGCAACGGGTAAAAGACGCGACCGCCCGTGCTATTGGCAAGCTTTTCCAATTCAGATTCCTTCTTGTCGAAAAGCTCTTTGACGAAGTCCGCCTCTTCGCCGGTCTGGCTTCGGATGACCCCGGTTAGAAACGCGATCCGGTGGCTGCGTTCAATGCCCTGCTGAGCGATGCGCGTCTTGCTGACAACATACGTGGCAGCATTGGCCTCGACGACGGCAGTCAGTGCGTCCTCGAAGCCGAGGCGACTCTCGTTGTCCAAGCCGTCGGTGAGCAAAATGATGGCCCGCTTGCGCTTGGACGGCTGGAACTGCTCACGACAACTGACAAACAGCGCATCGTACATCGCCGTGCGGTGCCCGAGCTCGAGCGAGTTGACCGCTTTTTTGACTCTTCCTTTTTTGCTGGTCCAGTCCAGGACCAGTTCGGAGTCGGCACTGAAACCGATTACACACAGGCGGTCCTCGTCGTCGAAGGCTTCGGCAAACTTGCCGGCGACTTTCTTCAGGTCCTTGATTTCGCGACGCAAACTGCTCGATATGTCGACCAACAAAATGACATCAATCGGATCCTTGTCGACCACGAAATTGGCGATTTCCTGGCGGATGCCGTTTTCGAAAACCTCCAGGTCCTGTCTGCGAACGTCGGCGATGATCTTGCCCTGCGCATCGAGGACGGTCAGCGGAACCTTGATGTATTCGGCCTGAACGGAAATCGAAAAGGGGGGCTGCTGCCCGCCGGAAAAAGCGACAAAACCGAGCGCAAGAATCGCCGCAGAAAGCGCCGCGACAAGCGCACGGTCTACCGTCGAGCGAAGCATGATTCAATTATAGAAGATTCGGCATGAAAATAGAGGTCAGGCGTCAGGGTGGGGCAGTGGCACCGGCCGCCTGGCCGGTGGACTTATGTTGTTGCCGCCGCACGTGCACGTGCTCGTGGCCGTTATCGAGTACCCCGTACCCTTCTGGGTACGGGTCCGACGGGGAAGCACTGGTTCATCTGGCGACTGGCGACTGGCGACTTTTGGTGAACTTTCAGTCCTGCCGCTGCGTTCTATCTGAGGGGTCGCTTCCCTGCTTTCCACTTCGAATTCCCGTTCGAACCGAAACGGGAGGCGCACCCCAAGTTTCGACCTTCCATTCCAATCCATCGGTTTCAAACCGGACCATTCCATCGAGGTCAGTGCGGTAAACCCGGATGCCGCGCTGCGCCAATTGAGCCAGGACGCGAGGAGCCGGGTGGCCAAAGAAATTGTCTTGCCCAACTGACACAACCGCAAAGCGGGGCTGGACGGCGTCTAGAAAACGCGGCGTTGAGGAAGAGTGGCTGCCGTGGTGGGCTACCTTGAGGAGATCCGCCTTCAGATTGGGCGTCTCCCTCAGCAGCTCTTCTTCCACTTCGCGTTCAATGTCGCCAGTCAACAGCACTGTGCATCGGCCGTACCGGATACGCGCCACCAAAGAGCGGTTGTTGATAGATTGATGGGGCCTCCCGCAGGGGTGCAGCGCTTCGATGCGGACTCCGGCCATGTCCAGGACATCGCCACGCATCGGCGACCAGCGTTTCCAACAAGGCATCAAACCGCAGAGCTGTTCAATTCCCTGGGCGTGATCTCGATGCGGATGCGTGACGGCCACAGTGTCGACTGACCGGATCGAATGCGCCCACAGGTACCGGGCCACCACTTCGCGACCGATCTGAAATCCCGAGGAGTCACCCGCGGCTCGGCTGCTACCCTCGCCGCCGCCGTCCATAACAAGGGTTCGTCCGTCGGGCAGGTGGACCACGATTGCGTCACCCTGGCCGACATCCAAAAAGGACACGCGAAGGGTTCCGCGCTTTGGACAGCCATAGATGCCGAGCGTCAGTAGTGGAACCAACAGGAGCGCCGCTACGACCGTAATACGGCGGCTTCGTCCTCGCACAAATACCAGCGCCGTTACGGCGACAAAGGCGGTTGCCAGAATGACAGCGGGAGGTTGAGCCACGGCGTGGACCGAGTGCGGAAGCCGTGCCAGTCTTTCGACCAGTCCAAGCAGCAAGCCGACCTGCCACAGCGCCGCCTGACTCAGCACGCCGGAGGCGACGTCGGGCACAGCCGCCAGCAGGACCGACCAGGCGATCAGCCAGGTCGAAATCGGTACGACGATGAGATTGCAGAGGAAAGCAAGGATGGCGACCTGGTTGAACTGGCGGGCGACAACCGGAAGCGTCAGACACTGCACCGCAAACGACGTGGAGGCAAGAATCATGGCCTGCAATCCGGTCCATCCGGCTGTTGCGGCCAGGCAGCGCAGAAACTGGCTGCGACGAGCCGCCGGCCAGATGCGTTCCAGCCGGTATTCCAGCGCGAAGCGAATGCGGCGCGCACGGCGCGCCTGCCCGGTGCGCGCGGTCTGGGCGCCGGAGCTGTACACGGAGGCTAGGCCGCGCCACTCCGGCGCTAGCACGCGCTCAAACAGCGGCTGTCCGAGCAGGCTCATCGCACACAGACAGGAAAGCGTCAGCCAGAATCCGGAGTTCAAAACGAGGCGCGGCTGCACGGCCAGCATCAGGGCCCCGACGACGCCTACAGCGTTGACCAGTTCCACGCGCCGGCCGAGCCGCACGCCGAGGGCTACCCAGGCCACCATGCAGGCGGCACGCAGCACAGGGGGCCGCGCGCCAACGACGGCGGCGAACAAAAACACTACGGCCGGGGCCACAATCAGACGGGGCGTTTCGGCGGCCCCGACCAGGCGGAGCCCCCGCGCGACAACCAGCGCCAGCAAGGACAGGTGCAAACCCGACAAGACCAGCACGTGATAGGTGCCGGTGCGACGAAACGCGCCCAGAACATCTTCGGGAACCCACGACAGGTCTCCGAGCAGGAAGGCTTCCAGAACAGCCGCCCTCGAATCGCGGGTCGGATCCAAGTGACGGCGCAGTCGCGCCGACAGAAACTGACGCGCCCCCTGCAACCACCGGCGCATCGCCCTTGGCGGGGGCGATTTCTCCGGCGTCCAAAGCGCGTGGCTTTTGACCCGGCCAAGCGCGTGTACGCCGCCAGCGATCAACCAGGTCTGCCGCCGACTGGATCCGGGGTTTTGATATTCCTGTGGCAGGCGCAGTTGTGCCCAGACGCGCAGCCGGCTTCCCGCAACGATCGACGCATCGTGCGCTGGCGCTGAGGGCGGAGCGCTCAGCCTGACTGTTGCCGGTCGCCTGAGA
>JBPCNK010000085.1:0-8939 GCA_051001345.1 Acidobacteriota bacterium
CGTGTGACGCGCCCTGGAGGACGAATGCGTCGGCCTGGGGCAGCCACGTCTGTAGCAACGCGTGGTCTTCGACACGTACTTGAGGGGACTCCGCGCCGACCACTACGAACGCCGGTTGAGAAATGGACCGCGCGAGTTCCTCGGTGAACTGCCACTCGCGGTACGCCGGGCCTTCCACCAGGAAGAGCGTGTCCAGGTCCGCGACGGACTGCGCAAACCAATCTGGCGAGAGTGTCTCGTCAAGGCTCGGGCGATAGCCCGGACCGATCGCCATGGTGAGGAACGCATCGACCGTGCCGGCGTAGTCTCCGGAATCGTGGAGGGCGTAGATCGGCGCCATGGCCCCCGGGCTAGCCCCGCCCCCCTTCGAGGAGGGAAAGAGAATGCACGGCCCCCGGCGTGTCCAGGCTGAGTTGCAGCGCGATGAGACCGCCGTAGGAATGGCCGGCTACGTGCGCGCGGCCCCCGGCCACGCGCCGAATGACCGCAAGGGCGTCGGCGGCTTGCTGAGCGATGCTAAACGGGCCGCTATGAGGTGAGCTGGCCAGGTACCCTCGCCGGTGGTAGTTGGTGACCTGGTAGCGGCTCGTGAGGGCCGGTTCTGAGAGCAGCGGCGCGAACGAATCGCCGATGAGCACACCGTGGATCAGAATGAGTGGCTCGCCTGTGCCGACCGTTTCGTACTCGAGCTCAGCGCCGTTCGCCGAAAAGCGTTCCATGTTTCTCCTTCGTGTCCCTTCTCGTTGGGTGTCGGGGAGCCCGCTCCCAAGCCGAAGACCCAGAGTCTGGACAGTTGAGGAGCTGCCGCCCGATGGGAGCGGCTGAGCTGTTGAGGGGAACCGTCGGACCAACCCTCACGAACCGCGGTGGTGTCTTTTGCGGTGCGCAACGAGCGACAGTACGCTCCCGGGTCAGCGTGCGCAAACAAGGCTATCGCAAGGACAACGGCGGCACCCGGTCTGTCACCTCGCCGGAAGTCATGAACCTGACCGTGACTATGCACCGACGGGCTGATCACGACCGGAACTGGCCATCTCCGCGAGCGCCGTACCGCCGCCCATAGGCGTGAATAGCCCGAAACCTAGCACGGAGGATTCGCCGCCGGCTGGAAAAGCTCGATCGGGTTGCCCGAAGGGTCATCGAGCAGCGTCTGCGCACCGCCGGGGCCGCGCACGATGTCGTTCCGGAAGCGGACACCGGCCGCGCGGAGCTTCGCAGCCTCGGCCTCCACGTCATCTACGATGAGGTGGATACGGTTCCAGCCGCCGGGCTCGGGCTGGCGGCCATCGGGCATCGGGCGCCCAGCCGAGCTCTTCTCGCCGCTGAGATGTAACACCAGGTTCCCGCGCCGCACCGATGCGAACGCCGGCGGGTAGTCGGCTTCGACCGAGAAACCGAGATGCGATGTGTAAAACGCGACGGACGCAGACACATCCGGGACCATGTAGCGGACGTAGACGGTGTTATCCAAGAGAAAACTCCTTCAGTTGTTGGGAACGGGGTGGCGTGTGTGAGGTGGGCGGTGTGGGCAGCCAGTTCGATGAACGGCCGCAGGCGGAGCATCACCTGGTCGCACTACCCGGCGTAGCGTTGTGACGAGCTGGAGGAGGCGCAAATCGCCTTCAGAATACTCGCGATAGCCATTCTCCTTTCGAGGCGCTGCAGGCAACACGCCCACGGCTTCGTACCAACGCACTCCAGACGGCGACAGACCAGTCCTGCGAGCAAGCTCCGAAACGTTCACGGCTCAACCGTACACTTTGCAGTGACTGCAAAGTCAAGCGCCCGCTCCGTGATCTTTCATGCGTGCAACTTAGTGCGTGGCCGGAGCCGCGAACCCAGGTCCAAGACGCGTATGGGAGCTCCCCTGTTGAGGATCGAGTGGCGCAAGGCCGGCGTGGCTAGCGATGCAGCCCCCATGTCCCACCACGGCGACTTATTTGCACGGCGCGCAGTGTAACATGGCAGGAACCGGTGAGTCGCAAAACCAACACGTATGCCGTATTGTCAGCACTCGTACCACTGGTTCGTCACGGAGGTTCCGATACTGCGGATTGAGGGAGATGGCAGGCCCGGAGAGTCGGTCGGTTCTATTCCTGTTCAAGCATCGCTGCGACAGAGAAACGAAAGGCACGGACATGAGGATCACGGAGAGAATTACAGAGCCAGTCTTCAACTTCGGAGGCAAGGCATTTTGCCCGCTAATCGGTCCCGCCACGGACTTGGGGGGTACGACTCACCAGTGGGTCGCTCACGTCGTCATTCCCGCAGGACAGTCCTTTCCGGCACATTATCACAAACTCGCTGAAGAAACGTATTACATAATTCGCGGAACGGCGCTCATGACAGTCGACGGTGAACGGTTTTTACTGGGGCCTTGGTCAGGCGATACTCATGATGCCGGGAGAGGTTCATGACCTGGCTTGTGGTGATGGCGAAGAACTAGAACTAATCGCGATTAGCGCTCCTCCATACGACCCTCAAGACGTGTACTTGCCTTGAAGTAGCTCGGCCCTTGTGACAGCACCGCCTCTCGCTGCCCGCCGTCCTCAACGAGACGCTTGTCGGGCTGACGGAAGGACAGATGCTCGACGCCTCGCTGGCTAGTCCGTGAAAGACGGACTCGCGCACCTCACGATCTGGGACGAAGTCCGCCGGCCGGAGATCAACGGTATCTCGTCCGGCAGTGGGCTGAACGTGGCGGAAACGGGGGGTTCGAGCCGCCTTTGAATCTGGATGGCCGCCGAGCAGGGATTCGAACCCCGATTAAAGGGTCGAAAGGCCGTGTGCTGCCTCAGTCCGTCCGCCCGTCTCAGGCCGCTGTAAGCTTGCCGGGCACGTCGAATCGTCCTGCCAGCGGTTGGACCGAGACGAGCGTCGGGGAGCCAATCGAACACCAGAGTACTCGCATTAGCTGTTGGCAGCCTCGAAGCCTGTGCGGAGCCCTCCCACTTCGCGCAGTCCGCAGGCAACGTACAATCGCTAACCATGACAGATGCGAAGCGGGTACTGATTGTGGGTGCGGGGACGATGGGCGGGGGAATCTCCCGGCTGCTCAAGGCGGAACGCGTACCGGGCGCGATGGTTGCCGGGATTGCGGACCTCGACGCAGGCAAAGGGCAGCCAGCCGCGGCGGCGGTTGATGTGCCGTTCTTCGATTCGCTCGAGACAGCGATCGCAGTAGTGAAGCCCGACATCGCCTACGTGGCAACGCCCGATGGTGCGCATCGCGGTCCGGTCGAGATGCTGGCTGCGGCCGGTATCGCGATGCTCGTCGAGAAGCCGCTGGCGACGACGAACGAAGACGCACAGGCGATGGTCGCAGCCGTGAAGAAGAGCGGCGTTTATGCAGAGGTGAACTATTCGAACCGCTGGAACCCGCCCTACATCGAAGCGCAGCGGCAGATCGCGGCGGGTGAAATCGGGGACGTTCGCTCCATCAACGTGCGCCTCAACAACCCAATCTCCTCCCCGCGCGACCGCCTGTCCTGGAGCGGGCAGACAAGTTCGGCCTGGTTCCTGATGTCGCACTGCCTCGACCTCGCGCACTGGCTGAGCGGCAGGAAGGCGCAGACCGTCTACGCCAGTGGTGCGAAGGGCGTGCTCGCCAGCATGGGCATCGACACATGGGACTGGATTCACGCGGTCGTGCGCTACGAAGGCGGCGGGGATGGCGTGTTCGAAGCTGCGTGGATCCTGCCCGAATCCTGGCCTGGCGGGGTCGAGTTCAACTTCCGCGTGCTCGGAGCGAGTGGCGCAATCGATGTCGATACAACGTTCCAGAACATCGCCGTGTCCGGAAAGAAGCACACCTACCCAGGCACGCTGGCCTGGGCGCCGGTCCGATGGAGCGCGTTCTTGCGTGCGATGGATGGCAGCGGGGCGGCACGCGTGAGCTTCGAAGATGGCTTCGAGGCGACGAAGATCCTGGTGGCCATCCATCGCAGCCTCGGGTCTGAGGCGGTCGAACAGGTGTAGCGTTCCGGCGCAAGTGAGCACCGCGACGCGTCACCGCAATCGGATGACCTTCCCGGCGCGCGCCGATTCGTAGCTGGCGAGTGCGATGGCGAGGCTCTCACGGCCATCATCGCCGGTCACGAGCGGTTCGACGCCGTCGCGAATCGAACGGACAAAGTGCGCGTACGGATCGCCCACCGGGCTCGCCGGCAGGATTTCCGGGACGAGCTGCTTCGAGCCATCGCCTTCCTGCACCGTGATGACCAGTGGCTCGCCGGGGGACCTGCCCATCGCGATGCTGCCGAGTTCGCCGTGGATCATGACCTGGACGAGGCTTCTGCCGCGAAGGTGGCCTATGGACGGCTGACCACCGTGGAATCGGGCGATTTCAGCTGATCTGAATCTGGATGGCTGCCGAGCAGGGATTCGAACCCCGACCAAACGCTCCAAAGGCCCCGTTCTGGATTCAGAGGCCTCGGTTGCCGCGGTCAATTCGGCCCGGCAAGTCGCGATTGCGACGTTGGTGACGAGTCCTGTTGTCGCCTTTTTTTGGCGCAACCATGGGACTATATCATCGGCGAATCATGGCGGTTCACTCGCGCCCGAACGGCGCTGCAATTCGAAGCGTCGACGCGGTAGCTCCCAGAGCACCTGCCTGCTGGACAAGAGGAATAGTCAAGACCTGCCTATCGGTGTCACGCGAATTGCTGATCACCACTCTCTGATTCGTCGGGTCGTTCGATGAGCTTGCTTGAATACCGCGCCGGCACGGTCCAGCGCGACGAGGTGGGAGGCGTTGACGGCCCGCCACCGGGGTCTGTGCGGATTCGATGAGCTTGAACGCCATCGCGAGCACCGACGGCCGCGCGAGCCGGGCCCTTGGTGACTCATGGCGAAGCCTGAGCTGGCGAGGAAGTTCCACGACAACGCCGTGAGGTCCCTCCAGGCCCACCGCTGCCTGCCGCTGCCAGACGCGCTGCGAGCTGACGTCAGCGACGCCATTCGTCGACGCTAGCTTGTCGTGGAAACGACCGTGGTCGCAGACTTCGAACCGAAGGCCGCCTGAGCGCGTGGGCCGACGCCCTCGACCAAGGCGTCTACCGAGCGGCAGTGGCGGCCCTCGGCGCCGAGAACGCTCTCGCACTCAATCGGGCCCTTCCCTCGTCGTTCGGTACACGGCCCGTTTCCGCAAGCGTCTGTTACTCTCCCCGGAGCCCGTTGCGAGAGGTCGCGGCTGCGGAACCGGTGCATTCCCCGCCCGGTCCCAGGGAACCTGGCGTTTGGCGTGAAGCGACCGCCCTGACATCGTCAGCTGGCTGAAGAATCCCGAAGTCTCGATTACCCTGACGCTCTTCGTTGCGGGCGCGGCCTATTTGTGGGGGATGCTGTGGCCACTGCGATTGGCATCTGACTCTCAACCGACGGCCGAGTACAAGCTTTGGGCGGGACTCCCCGGCATCACATGTGCGTTTCCGCCGGTGCGGCACTGCTGGCGCCGAGGCTCGCTTCTGCGGCCGGATCAGTGGGGATACTCCACGAGGCTGGCGACAATCTCATGGTCGAGCGCTCGCGAACGGAGTTATGTTGTCATTGTTATCGCGGCTAGATTCTCCACTATCTTCTGCAATCCGCTCACGACCCGTTCATCACGAGGCCTCATGTCTGGCTCAAATCGCTTACCGAGCAGTTCCTGTATGCCGATGACGTATCGCGCAGCGATGACTATCCGCTGCTCGTCAGTATATCCTTTTTCTCCCTCAGAGAACCCGCGCGCGAATTCCTTGGAGTATGATTTCGGATTCAGTTCTTCGAGCTCTCCCCAATTGAATCGCTCCGTCTGCGCATCATAGTCTGATGCCAACCAGAACCTGGACGAATCCATCGTCAGGATCTCGTCCTGACTCACAATCATTCCGTCTTTGTTGATGCCGTGTTCGAATTTTGTATCGACAACGATGATGCCTTTGCTGCGAAGAAACTGCGCAGCCATTCCGAATGCGACCAGTCCACTATTTCGTAGTGCCGTATACTGCGTATGCGTAATGTGGCCTTGCTGTATCATCTCGTCGGGGGACGATGTCAAGTCGTGGTCTTCTGACTTCGTCGAAGGAGTGTCCATGACGTATGGAAGCGGGCCATTTGCAACCAGACCTTCAGGCATAATATGTCCTGCAAACATCCTGTCTCCGCGTTTCCATGCCTGATACATCGATGTTGAAGTTGAACTCTTCGCCATGTATGCCCTGAATATGTTTTCGACAGGGATGAGCTGCAGGTTCTCGGCAGCGATGACGACGTCGTTATCCTCAAGGCCAGGTACCTCAAATTGCGATGTTCCGATTGCAGGCTCGACCAACCGTCTCATGTAGTTGTGGTTCGCCGCAAGAATCTGGTCCTTGAACGGGATCTCCCCCCTGTTGATGTCGTGTGTCGAGATCCGCTGTGTCCTGACCATGAGCCGCAGCGGCCTCCCGTCCCGTGTCTCAAGTCGAGGGTTTTCGGCTTCGACAAGGGTGCCGTCTTTATTTGTGAATTCGACTTTTCCGCCGTAGATGGAGTCAGAGACTTTTCCCGGCCGCACAGTAAATCCCTTCAATGCAGGAATAATTCCCGAATCCAGGATTTCCTGTGTTGTGCTGACGTTTCCTTCGCTCGTCATGTAGTTGTATACCAAGTCCAATGCCTGGCCTTCGGGCAGAAGGTCGTTATTCATCGTTACACCTCATACGACTGGCTACGGCTCGTGTGGTCCTCTCCATGATACTCGATCAACGATGGTTTGTTTTGCGTTGACAAGCGAGACCTTGTCGCTCGGTAACCCATCCTAAAACCGCCTGTCCACACGCCGATCAGCCGCGCCACGGCGCGCCGGCTTCGAGGGCCGCCACCGGCGGCGCAGCGGCACGGGCCACTGCGCAATGCGTGCAGGTCAAACTTAAGGGACTTGTTGGTCAGTCATCGCGTTCGCGGCCAGTCCCATGGTCACCGCCCAGTCCCATGGTCGGCTCACCCACCCATTATGGAACGTCCAAATTCATGGTTGCCGAGCAGGGATTCGAACCCCGACCAAAGGCTCCAAAGACCCGTGTGCTACCGTTACACCACTCGGCAGGATGGCGCCGGGCGCCAGCGCGCGGCTGTACGCTCGTCGACAAGCGTAAGGCGGCGGCTTCCAGCGCGTCGAGAGCCCGGGCGCTTACGCCACTTTCTCCTAGAATGAATCCGCGGGCCGAAGTGGCGGAATGGCAGACGCGGCGGTCTCAAAAACCGTTGAGCTCACGCTCGTGTGGGTTCGAATCCCACCTTCGGCACCAGCACAGCTCTCGCCTCGCACCAACACCACCGGCCGTCACAATCTTGGCCGGCGGGCGGGCGGTGCTGTACCCTTGTCAGGCATGCGGAAGTAGCTCAGTGGTAGAGCGCCTCCTTGCCAAGGAGGAGGTCGCGAGTTCGACCCTCGTCTTCCGCTCCAACTTCACCTTCGGGACTCCAGGGCCCGTCAGTCCCCGAGCAGCGTCGTATATCCCAGCGCCACCACGTCCTCGACGTACTGGCTGCGCCAGCCCGGGTCCGGCACCGATTGATGGTGCTCCCGGAACCAGCGGTGCAGTTGCATGTACTCCTCTTCCAGCCGCATGCGCCAGCTGTCCTCTTCGCGGAAGAGCTCTGGGTCCACCTCATCGAGCCGCCGCTCCATGTCCTCGTATTCGATTTCCGCTTCCTCTTTCCAGTAACCCGCCAGGTAATCGACCGACTCCTCAAGGTTGTGCCGGCATTCATCGAGCATGATGCCCATCATGCCCACCTCGTCCATCCGTTCGCCGTTCACCCGGTAGGTGCGGGCGCACGGTTCGCAGACGATAACCAGCTTGCGTGCGTCGCAGTCGGATTTGTCCGTGCAGTCGTGGCAGCGAAGGGCGAATTCCGCCGCTTCGGCGCTGCGCGTGTACCCGACGACCATCTCTTCGCCGAGGGCCGCGCACGCCTGGCACGACATCTTCTCGGCGAGGATTTCGTTGATCGCCTTGTCCCAATCCAGCTGCATGACCCCTCCTGGTCCCGTGGGCCCCTGCAAGCCGCGGGCGCGGCCTACAGCTCCACAGTATACCAGCCCGCTTGCCCGGGCATCTCCTCTATCGCCACGGTCAGCTTCTTCAGGGTTTCCGCGCTCTTTTCGCGAAGCACCGCCACCAGCCTTCCCGCCACCCACTCCGCCAGCCGCTCAGCCGTCGAATTGTCGATATCGAGCGCCGCCACATCACACTTCGGAAAGACGTAACGGCGCTCCTCGAAGCTGACCTCCCAGCAGTCGCCCGCCTCGCGAATCGCAAGCACCGCGCTCTTCGTCTGTAGCAGGAAGCGGTGGTCGAGCTCGTCGATGATCGCCTTCGTTTCGCGCTTCAGGTCGCCGAAGTCCCACACCCACGAATCCTCCGTCAGGTCTCCCTCCAGTTCGACGGACACGTCGTAGTTGTGCCCGTGCAGCGGCTCGCAGCCCCCGTGAAAGGTCGCCATGTGCGCGGCCGCGAAGCGCAGCCGGTTGCGCTCCACCGAGACCCGCCGTGTGATGCTCATGCCCGCATCGTACGCCGTCGGCTCGGACCATTCAGTTGCCGCAACTCGTGGCCTTCGTCACAATCGGGCGGGGCGCGCCCTGCGCCCGGGGACGCTCGCCCGTGCCGCTCATCGCCGTCACATCGCAATCGCCTGGGGAAGGCAAGACTGGCGTCGCCGCCGCCATCGCCCGCCACTACGCCTACCTCGGCCGCCCCGTCACCCTCGCCCGCGAAGCCACCAGCGCCGATGCCGGCAACAGCGCCGTTTCCGATGCCGCCTTCTTCGCCTCGCTCGACTTCGTCCCGGGCACCTCCGCCGTCCCGGTACCCGCGCACAGCGCGCTCGATCCCGGCGGCGATAGCGTCGTCGTGTTCGAATGCTCCCTCGAGACGGCTTCCGGGCTTTCGGGCGCCACCACCGTGCTC
>JBPCNK010000086.1:0-3762 GCA_051001345.1 Acidobacteriota bacterium
GAAATAGGGGTCAGGCTTCAGGGGTCAGGGGTCAGGGGCAATCGGTAACCCTCTGATCCAGGCGCAATCCGCAATTGCGTGGGGCCCGAAGCCTGGGGCCTAAGAAGAGTGCACCGGCCGGGCGGCCGGTGCCACCTCGCTATTTCTTCACTTCGGCAACCTTCACTGTGGCTATCTGGCGAATGCCGGCGTTGATCTTCTGGGACACATCGCGATTTTGTTTGAGGAACTGGCGGGCATTTTCGCGGCCCTGCCCCAGGCGTTCCCCAGCAAACGAAAACCAGGCCCCGCTTTTCTCGACCACCTTCTTTTCGACGCCCAGATCGATCAGGTCCCCTTCCAGAGAAATTCCCTCTCCGTAAAGGATGTCGAACTCGGCTTCACGGAACGGCGGCGCCAGCTTGTTCTTCACCACTTTGACGCGCGTGCGGTTGCCGATGAACTGGTCGCCTTCCTTGATCGCGGCGATGCGTCGAATATCGAGACGAATCGAGGAATAGAACTTCAGCGCCCGCCCGCCCGGAGTCGTCTCGGGGTTTCCAAACATCACGCCGATCTTCTCGCGAATCTGATTGATGAAGATAATGCACGTGTTGGATTTGGAAACGATGCCGGTCAACTTGCGCATGGCTTGCGACATCAGACGGGCCTGCAACCCCATGTGGGAATCGCCCATTTCTCCCTCCAATTCAGCTCTAGGAATGAGGGCCGCCACCGAATCGATCACCATGATGTCGACAGCGCCGCTGCGAACCAGGACTTCGACAATATCGAGCGCCTGTTCGCCGCTGTCCGGCTGTGAAATCAGCAGTTCGTCGACGTTGACGCCCAGCTTGCGGGCATAATCGGCATCGAGCGCGTGCTCGGCGTCAATGAAGGTCGCCGTGCCGCCGACACGCTGCGCTTCGGCTACAACGTGCAGCGCCAGCGTGGTCTTGCCGCTGGACTCCGGTCCGAAGATCTCGATGATGCGGCCGCGCGGCAATCCGCCGATTCCCAGCGCCAGATCTATCGACAGCGAGCCGGTTGATATGACCGGTACCTCCACGACTGCGCGGTCTCCCAGCTTCATGATCGAGCCTTTGCCGAACTGTCGCTCGATTTGTGTCAGCGCCGTTTCGATGGCGCGGTTGCGGTTGGTCCGTTCGTCAGCCATGTTGCAATTCCTTTCTTAATGAGTTCTCAAAAAATGTTTTGTGTTCGGCAACTATGCATCTGGTGGTCGTTGCTAACGGGCCGCACCCTTCCGGGTGCGGCACTGTTTGTGCTCCGATTCGTAGACTCCAATTCACAATTGGCAACTCTGATTGCCCGCTTGCTTACGCGCGCGGCTCTGACGTGCCGCACTGTTGGCGCTTCGATTCGTAGAGCGGCACGGTTGGTGCTTCGATTGTCATTGTGCGTACACATAAAAGCCGCGGCCTGATTTTTTGCCCAGATAGCCGGCGTCGACCATCTTGCGAAGCAATGGACAGGGCCGGTACTTCGAGTCGCGAAACCCTTCAAACAGGACCTCCATGATGGCCAAACAGACATCCAGACCGATCAAGTCGGCCAGACGCAGCGGCCCCATCGGATGGTTCATCCCCAACTGCATGACCGTGTCGATTGACTCGGCGCTTCCAACTCCTTCCATCAGCACGAAGACCGCTTCGTTGATCATCGGCATTAGCACGCGGTTGGAGACAAATCCCGGGAAGTCTTGTACCTCGACGGGCGTCTTGCCCATTGCGTCAGCCAGTTGCCGAGTCGCCTCGTAGGTTGCGTCCGACGTAGCGATGCCGCGAATAATTTCCACCAGATTCATGACCGGCACCGGATTCAGAAAGTGCATGCCGATGAAACGATCCGCCCGGCCGGTAACGGCCGCCAGCCGGGTAATCGAAAGGCTGGATGTATTGGACGCCAAGATTGCTTCCGGCCGGCAAATCTGGTCCAGCCGCGCAAAAACGTCCCGCTTGGCTTCGAAACTTTCAAAGACTGCCTCGACGACCAAGTCGGCCTGTTCCAGCTTCTGCCAGTCGCTGGTCGGAGCAATTCTTTCCAAGGTTCGATCAAGCCGCTCCTTGCGGCTGGCCTCGTCGGCGACTGTTTTCTGCAACACCCGCGTCAAACTGGAACGAATCGCCGCGGCGCCCCGTTGCAGCGCCGCATCGTCCACATCGCGCAGAATGACTCGATAGCCCGACGAGGCTGCCACCTGGGCAATCCCGCTGCCCATGGTGCCGGCTCCGATGACTCCGATGGTTTGGATCGACATGGTTCCTACTATTAAACGGCGACGGCCCCAGGTGTACGAAACGGATCTTGAGGTTGGCTGTTCACGGCCTGCGTTCGATCGCCAGCGCCACGGCATTGCCGCCGCCCAGGCACAGTGCCGCAATGCCGCGCCGTCCTCCGCCGTCTTCAAGGGCATGCAGCAGTGTCACGAGAACACGCGCGCCGCTAGCGCCGATGGGATGCCCGATCGCTACGGCGCCACCACGGACGTTGACCCGCGTTGGGTCCAGTCCCAGCTCTCGGATCAACGCAATCGACTGGACGGAAAAGGCCTCGTTGAGCTCATACAGATCGACGTCTCCTGCCGACCATCCCGTTTTTTGCCAGACGCGGCGCACAGCTTCGATAGGCGCCAGCATCACCAGCCGCGGCTCAATTCCGCTGGATGCATAGGCCACGATGCGGGCTCGCGGAGTCTTCCCGAGGCGCCAAGCCGCTTCGGTCGATGCCAGGACCAGGGCGGCGGCCCCGTCATTGACGCCCGGCGCATTGCCTGCGGTAACCGTACCTTCCGGTTCAAAGGCAGGTTTGAGCCGGGCCAATGCTTCCAGCGACGTGTCCTCGCGCGGTGACTCATCGGTGTCAACCACCAGCGAGGCTCCCTGTTTCTGCACTGAGACTGCCACAATTTCGCGCTTGAACAGGCCCTGCCGAATGGCAGCGACTGCCTTGCGGTGGCTTTCGAAGGCATAGCGATCTTGTTCATCCCGCGAAATCTCGTATTGGCGCGCAACGATCTCCCCGGTGCAGCCCATGTGAAAGTCTTCGTAGGCGTCCCAGAGTCCGTCGGAGATCATGGCGTCGAGCATCCGTCCATCGCCCAGCCGCAGGCCTCCGCGCATGCGGGGCAAAAGGTAGGGAGCGTTGCTCATGCTCTCAGTGCCCCCGGCCACGACGAACTCGGACTGGGCGGTCTGGATTGCCTGGGCGGCCAGCATGACGGCCTTCAGCCCGGAGCCACAAACCTTGTTGATGGTCAGGGCCGGAACCGTCACCGGCAAGCCGGCGCCCAGCGCCGCCTGACGGGCCGGGTTCTGGCCGAGGCCGGCCGATACGACGTTGCCCAGAATGACTTCCTCGATTTGGTCGGGCGCCAGGCCCGAACGCTCGACGGCAGCGCGCACCGCGATCGAGCCGAGTTGCGTGGCGGAAAGGGACTTCAAAGCGCCCAGGAACTTCCCGACGGGCGTTCGCGCGGCACTCAACAAAACGACTTCTTTCATGCGGTCATTATCGAAAAATTGTCGCGGCTTTGTGTCGTCGCGGGATAGCTACGATAACACAATGCAGGGGTCAGGGGTCAGGGGTCAGGGATCAGGGATCAGGATCAGGGGTCAGGGGAGTGGCGACCAGGCCGGTGTGCTTTTTTCATGAAAGCGTTCATAAATCCGGGGGATTCACCACCCCGGATGAAAAGGACGCAGCCTTAGGAGGTGCCGCCGATGTCAGTGCCGTACCCGGAAGGGTACGAGTAATCGATGA
>JBPCNK010000087.1:0-7360 GCA_051001345.1 Acidobacteriota bacterium
ACAACACGAATCTGGAGATCGAGCTGATTTCGCCGATCGCCATGGAAAAGGGACTGCGCTTTGCCATTCGCGAGGGCGGACGCACCGTCGGCGCCGGTACGGTCGCCGACATCCTGCAGTAGAGGCAACACGGAGGGACAAGCCGCAACCAAAGTCGGCAGTCGGCAGTGGGCAGCCGCCAGGCAGCCACGGAGCGACACGCGACCGTAAGGGAGCGGGCCGGCAGAACGAAGGCGTCATCGAGGCGTAGCTGGATTCAGTGAGTATTAATAGTCAGTACTAAGGATGCCATGCAAAACGAGAAGATCCGCATTCGACTGAAAGCTTACGATTATCGTGTCCTGGACCAGTCCACGGCCGAAATCGTCAATATCGCCAAGCGCACTGGCGCCCGTGTTTCCGGGCCCATTCCGCTGCCGACCGTCAAGAATCGCTATACGGTGCTGCGTTCGCCCCACGTCGATAAAAAATCCCGCGAGCAGTTTGAGATTCGGACTCATAAGCGGCTGGTCGACATTCTGGAGCCGACTCCGCAGACCGTCGATGCTCTGATGAAGCTGGATCTGCCGGCGGCCATCGATGTTGAGATCAAAGCCTTTGGCAACGAGCACAAGTAGAGGAGCGGGAGCATGGTGGAAGGTTTGATCGGCATCAAAGTGGGAATGACACAGTTGTTCGACCAGGAAGGGCGCGTTCAGCCCGCGACGGTCATCAAGGCGGGCCCGTGCGTCGTCGTGCAGCGCAAAACGCGGCTGAAGGAAGGATACGACGCCATCCAGATCGGTCTGGTCGAAGGCCGCAAGTACAAGGCCGGCAAGGCCAGGACGGGCCATTTCGTGGCGGCCGGCGTTCCGCCCACGCGGGTGCTGCGCGAGTTCCCCGTGGTCTCCGAGGGCGAAGTCAAAGTCGGCGATCAGGTTCTGGTTAAAGACGTGTTCAAGATCAATGACACCGTCAACATCGTCGGGACCAGCAAGGGCAAGGGATTTGCGGGCGTCATCAAGCGGCATCATTTTCGGGGCGGCGCCGCCACCCACGGTTCGATGTTCCACCGCGCGCCCGGTTCGATCGGCGCGTCAGCCTGGCCCTCACGCGTGATGAAGGGAATGCGCGGCGCCGGACAGATGGGCAACGAGCGCATCAAAACCAAGAACCTGCGGGTGGTGGGTGTCGACGAAGAGAACCACTTGCTGCTGGTGCGCGGGTCGGTGCCTGGACACAACGGCGCGTATGTGATTGTTTCGAAGAGTTAGTTCCGGCTTCAGGCTCCAGGCTCCAGGCTTCAGGGAATTGCGCTTGCGGATTTCTAGAACCAATTCGCAATTCCCTGGAGCCTGGGGCCTGAAGCCTGGAGCCTGTTGGTGAGGCTAAGATGGCGAGCATCGAAATCAAGAACCTGAAGAACGAGAAGGTCGGAGACCTCGAACTAGCCGACGACGTGTTTGCTGCAGACGTCAATGAGACATTGATCTGGGAAGCCGTGCGACACTTTCAGGCGGCTCGCCGCGCCGGCACCGTCTCTACAAAGGTCCGTTCGCAGGTCAGCGGCGGCGGCAAGAAGCCGTGGCGGCAGAAGGGCACCGGCCGTGCCCGCGTCGGCAGCTCGCGTAACCCCGTCTGGCGCGGCGGCGGGACTGTCTTTGGACCGAAACCGCGCGACTATGATTATGCGTTTCCGAAGAAAAAGCGGCGCGGGGCCATTCGCGCCGTGCTGAGCTCCAATTTGAAAGACCAGTTGCTGATCGTGCTGGACAAATTCGAACTGGAAAAGCCCGCCACGCGGGATTTCCGCAAGGCTCTCGACCAGTTTTCCGAGAAGAAATGTTTGATCGTCGAGACCGGCGGCAACCGCAATCTGGAGCTGAGCGCTCGCAACTTGCGCGGCGTCAAGCTGGTGGCTTCCGACGCTCTGAACGTCTACGACTTGCTCTACCACGAGAAAGTCGTATTTTCGAAAGACGCGATTCTGATGGTGCAGGAGGCGCTGAAAAGCGATGTCTAAATTCGAGATCATCCGCGAACCTCATGTGACCGAAAAGACGACGCTGTTGAAGGAGGCCTTGCGGGTGCTGACCTTTCGGGTGTCGACGCGGGCCAACAAGATCGACATCAAGAAAGCCGTCGAGACGCTGTTCAAGGTCAAAGTGTCCGCAGTGCGTACCGCCGTCACGCATGGCAAAAAGAAGCGACAGGGACGCCACTCAGGCCGGCGGCCCGACTGGAAAAAGGCGTATGTCACGCTCAAAGAGGGCGAACAGATGCCTGAGATTTTCGAGACGAGATAGTGGTACGGGCTTCCAGCCTGTTTTGAGAAAAGCCGCGGGCTGGAAGCTGCGCTGCTGTCTTCCATGGGAAAGATATGGGCATAAAGGAATACAAGCCGACATCGCCGGGCATCCGGTTTCGGACGACACAGACGTCCGAAGACCTGACGCCGATCGCTCCGTTGAAAAAGCTGACGGCCTCGAAAACGCGCATCGGCGGCCGAAACAACAAGGGGCGTATGACCATCCGCTTTCGCGGGGGCGGCCACAAGCGCAAGTATCGCATTGTCGATTTCAAGCGGGATAAGGACGGCATCCAGGCCAAAGTTGTGGCGCTCGAGTACGATCCCAATCGCTCGGCACGCATCGCCCGGCTGCATTACAGCGATGGCGAGAAGCGTTACATCCTGGCGCCGCTTGGACTGAAGGAGGGCGACACGGTGGTCTCCGGAGCGGAAGCCGACATTATCGTGGGCAACTGTCTGCCGCTTCTCAATATTCCGCTTGGCACGACGGTGCATAACGTGGAGCTGCGTTTGGGTAAAGGTGGGCAGATGGCTCGCTCGGCCGGAGCCGCCGTGCAGCTGGTCGCCAAGGAAGGCACGTATGCCCAGTTGCGGTTGCCGTCGGGCGAAGTTCGCCAGGTGCACATCAACTGCAAGGCGACCATCGGCCAGGTTGGCAACATCGAGCACGAGAACGTGGCCATCGGCAAGGCCGGCCGCATGCGCTGGCTGGGACGTCGGCCTCATGTCCGCGGCGTGGCCATGAATCCGGTCGATCACCCGCATGGCGGCGGTGAGGGCAAGACCTCCGGCGGGCGCCATCCGGTGACGCCCTGGGGGAAACCGACCAAGGGTTTTAAGACGAGAAACAGCAAACGCACCGATCGCTTCATTGTGCGACGGCGAACCAAGTAGGGAAAGGGAGAAGCGATGCCTCGCTCGCTGAAAAAGGGACCGTTTGTAGACGCGTATCTATACAAGAAGGTGCGCTCGATGAACGAACGCAACGAGAAGACCGTGATCAAGACGTGGTCGCGCCGGTCGATGGTCGTGCCCGAGATGGTTGGGCATACCCTGGCGGTTCACAACGGGAAAAAATTCATTCCCGTGTACATAACCGAGAACATGGTGGGCCACAAGCTAGGCGAATTTTCACCTACCCGGATGTTCAGGGGGCATACAACCAAGGCGGAGAAAGCCGCGCAGGTAAAGTCTGCGGCCCCGCCGCCGGCTTCGGCCTAAGGGCTGCGGCAAAAGAGCAACCGGAAGGATTATGGAAGCAAAAGCGATCTCAAAATACGTGAAGGGCTCCCCGCAGAAGTCGCGGCTGGTCATCGACCTGATTCGCGGCAAACGCGTAGAGGATGCTCTGGCCATCTTGAAGTTCACGCGCAAGCGGGCGTGCGGTCCGATTTCCAAGGCACTGCGTTCGGCCATCGCCAACGCCGAGCAGAAGTCGCCGACGATCCATGTCTAGGATCTGGTCGTCACGCGAGCCTTCGTCGATTCAGGTCCCACCAAGCAGCGCCGCCGGCTGCGGCCGGCTCCCATGGGCCGGGCGTATCGGCAGGCCCGGCGCAGCAGCCACATCACCATTCACGTCAGCGACCGGAAGCAGGAGGCATAGCGTGGGTCAGAAAGTACATCCATACGGATTTCGGCTGGGCTTCAACAAGACCTGGAAGTCGCGTTGGTTTGCCGGAAAGAAGGAGTATGCCAAGCGGCTGCATGAGGATCTGGGCATCCGGGTTTCGCTCAAGAAGCGCTTCGCGCACGCGGGCGTTTCCAAAATTGAAATCGAACGGGCCGCCAACCGGCTGACCGTCAATATCCACACGTCGCGGCCGGGAATCATCATCGGTCGCAAAGGCTCCGAGATTGACAAGCTGAAGGCGGATCTGCAGAAGCAAACCGGACGCGAAGTGTTCATCAATATTCTTGAAGTCAACAAGCCGGAGCTGGACGCGCAACTGGTCAGCGAAGCCATCGCCCAGCAGTTGGAGAAACGCATTGCCTTTCGCCGGGCCATGCGGCGGGCCGTTGATACCAGCCTGCGTTTCGGCGCAAAAGGGATCAAGGTGCGGGTTTCCGGGCGTCTCAACGGCGCCGAAATCGCCCGCTCGGAGTGGTACCTGCACGGCCAACTGCCGCTGCACACGTTGCGGGCCGACATCGATTATGGATTTGCCCAGGCGTATACGACCTACGGCGTCATCGGGGTCAAGGCCTGGATCTACAAAGGCGAGTTGTTTGCACCCGAAGTCACTACACGAGAGCGGCCCGATCGACCCGAGCGCGCCGGTCACCGCGGTGAACGGGGCGAACGGGGTGATCGTGGTGAGCGTGGTGATCGGCGCCCGGGACCGCGGAATTAACGACAAGGACCAGCTATGTGGTTGCCCAAGAAAGTTAAGTATCGCAAGCAGCAGAAAGGCCGGATGAAGGGTGTTGCCACGCGCGGCAATACCGTGGCGTTCGGGGACTATGGGTTAAAGGCGTTGGAGCCCGGATGGATTTCCAACAAGCAGATCGAAGCGGCGCGCGTGGCCATGACACGCCACATCAAGCGCGGCGGAAAGATCTGGATCCGGATTTTTCCGGACAAGCCGATTACCAAGAAGCCGGCCGAAACGCGCATGGGCAAGGGCAAGGGCGCACCGGAAGGCTGGGTTGCAGTGGTGCGGCCCGGACGCGTAATGTTTGAGATGGAAGGCATCACTGAAGAGCTGGCCGAAAAAGCGCTGCGACTGGCGGCCAACAAGCTGCCCATCGCGACCAAGTTTGTCAAACGCTTCGGTATGAGCGAATAGATTGCAGACGGGGAGCCACACAGAGCCGCGCGCGTAAGCGAGCGGGCAATCAGAGGCTAGCGCGTTAACAGGAGAAAGCACGAATCCATGAAGCCGGCGAAAATTCGAGAAATGAATCTGGAAGAGTTGGGAAACGAGGGACGCAATCTGTCCGATCAATTGCTGCGCCTGCGGCTGCAAAAAGCGATGGGGCAACAGGACAACGTCAACAAGATCCGAGGCGTTCGCCGCGACTTGGCGCGTATCAAGACGGTTCAAACGGAAAAGCAAAACGAAGGAAAGACGCCCTCATGACCGAAGAGACGAAAAGGACCGGACGCAAGAACACCAAAATAGGAATTGTAGTCGGCAATTCGATGGACAAGTCGGTCATGGTGGCTGTCGATCGGCTGGTCCGGCACGGGCTTTACGCAAAAACGCTGCGACGTACGTCCAAGTTTATGGCGCACGACGAGAAGAACCAGTGCAATGTCGGCGATAAGGTCCAGATTGAGGAATGCCGGCCGCTGAGCCGCCGCAAGTGCTGGATGGTGTTGAAGGTCCTGGCCAAGAGCGCCTGAGGCGCAACCAAAGTCGGCAGCCAGCAGTAGGCAGCGCCGGGCCGGCGACGGGGCGCCAACAGAGCCGCGACCATAAGGGAGCGGGCCGGCTGATCGAAGGCGTAATCGAGAATTGTCGCGAAATAGAACAGGCGAGATAGCTGGATTGTCAAGATTTCACAGGCTTGGAATAAACGGAGTGCAGTCATGATTCAGATGAGAACGATCCTGCAGGTCGCCGACAACTCCGGCGCGCGGAAAATTGCGTGCATCCTGCCTCTGGGGGGCTCCTCCGGCAGAATCGCGCACTTGGGAGACATCATTACGGCGTCGGTCAAGGAAGCCAGTCCGGAAGGCACCGTCAAGAAGGGCGCTGTCGTCAAAGCCGTCATCGTGCGCTGTTGCAAAGAGACGCGACGGCGGGACGGAACGTATATCAAGTTTGACGAGAATGCCGCAGTGCTGATCAACGAGGCACGCGAGCCGGTGGGCACACGCGTGTTCGGGCCGGTGGCGCGCGAGCTGCGCGAGCGCCAGTTCATGAAGATTGTGTCGCTGGCGCCGGAAGTTTTGTAGGCGAGGAACGTATGTCCAGGCTGCATGTCAAGAGAGACGACCAGGTGATGGTGCTCGGAGGCAAAGACCGCGGCAAGACCGGTCGCGTCCTGCGGGTTCTGCCCCACGAGGGCAAGGTCATCATCGAGAATGTCAATTTCGTCAAGCGCGCCACGCGCCCGAACCCTTCCAAGAACGTGAAGGGAGGCATGGTCGAAAAGGAGCGTCCCATCGACCTGTCCAACGTGATGTTGGTTTGTCGCGAATGCGGGGCGCATGCGCGCGTCGGGTACTCGACGCTGCAGGACGGCAGAAAAGTCAGGATTTGTAAGAAATGCAACGGCACGATGGATAAGTAGCAGGGGTCAGGATTCAGGGGTCAGGATTCAGGATTCAGGGGTCAGGGTTCAGGGAATTGTGAATTGAAAGGTATGTGTTATGTGGGTAGATGACCACGAATTCACAGCCAATCCGCAATTCCCTGAAGCCTGACCCCTGAAGCCTCTGTCCCCGGTGGTGAGCTTTTTGTGAGTCATCCGGGTAGGGAGCGGGCAACCAATTTGACCAACGGAAGGTTATGACCAGATTAAGGGAAAAATATCAGAAGGAAGTTGTTCCCGCGCTGACCAAGACGTTCGATTACAAGAACATCATGGCGGTTCCGAGGCTGGAAAAGGTCATCGTGAACATGGGCTTGGGCGAAGCCATCCAGAATTCCAAGGTTCTCGATTCTGCAGCCGAGGAGCTTGCCCAGATTACCGGGCAGAAGCCGGTCATCACGCGGGCCAAGAAGGCGATCGCGTCCTTTAAGCTCCGCAAGGGAATGCCGATTGGCGCGATGGTCACGCTGCGCGGCCCACGGATGTACGAGTTTCTCGATCGGCTCGTCAACATCGCGCTGCCTCGGGTGCGGGACTTCAAGGGAGTTTCGCCCGGCTCGTTTGACGGCCGCGGCAATTACACCGTCGGGCTGCGCGATCAGTTGATCTTCCCTGAAATCGACATCACGAAAGCGGAAAAGAGCCGGGGAATGAACGTCACGATCGTGACGACCGCCAAGAGCGACGAGGAAGGCAAGGAGTTGTTGGGTTTACTGGGAATGCCATTTACCAAGCGGGGATGATTCGGCCCGCTTGACGGGCGCAGGGATGGAGCGTATGGCGAAAACTTCGTTGATTGTGAAGTGT
>JBPCNK010000088.1:0-22671 GCA_051001345.1 Acidobacteriota bacterium
CGTGATTGATTACCCGTACCCTTCCGGGTACGGCACTGCCATCGGCGGCACCGTCCAAGGCTGGTCCTTATCATCCGGGGTGGTGAATCGCCCGGATTCATTACACTACTATACTAATTACCGCCGCCCCTCGGCGCCAAGGAGATCGATCAAAGATGCCGCAACAACGTTGGCCACACGGCGCCTTAGCTGCGCCACGTCTCCTTTTCCATCCGGATGCAGACGGCTAGTCAAAAGCACAACGAAAGTCTTCGAATGCGGATCGATCCAAAGCGACGTTCCGGTAAATCCGGTGTGGCCAAACGACCCGACGGGGAAAAGCTCGCCGCGGTTGCCTGAAAACCGCGTCCGGATGTCCCACCCAAAACCGCGCCAGTTGTCCGCGCCCGGCGGAGACTGCGGTGTCGTCATAGCCAATACTCCATAGGGACTCAAAACCCTCGCGTCTCCGAGGACTCCGCCGTTGAGAATCATCTGGGCAAAGAGAGCCACGTCATCGGCCGTAGAAAACAAACCAGCATGACCCGCGATTCCGCCCATCCGGAAACTGGTCGGGTCATGAACGGCGCCGCGGATCATCGCACCGTCGCGCATTTCAGTCGGAGCAATATGCGGCTGCACGTCCGGAGATGGATTGAATCCGGTATCGCGCATTCCGAGCGGCACGTAAATGTTTTCCAGCGAAAATTGATCGATTGTCTGCCTGGTAACAACGCGGACGACCTCGCCCAGCAGAAAATAATTAATGTCCGAGTAGATAAATTCCGTGCCTGGCTTGCTGCGCAGTTTTTCACGTTTGGCCAGATCGATGGCGGTCTCATAACCCTTCCAAACAGGCTCAAGATCCACATCCGGACGCAACCCCGAGTAATGCACGAGTAACTGGTGAAGTGTAATTTGCTCTTTGCCATCGTCTTTGAAATCGGGAATAAACTTCGATACCCGGTCGCCCAAAGATAGGCGGCCCTGCTCGGTCAAAATAAGAATCGAAGTTGCCGTGGCCATCACTTTGGTCAGCGAGGCCATGTCGAAAACCGTGTCCAGGGTCATGGACTCGGTCTGGGGTACGAGCGCCCGATGGCCGAAGGCCTTCCGGTAAATAATTCTTCCTTGCCTGCCAACCAAAGCAACCGCGCCGTGCGCCTCCCGGTTTTCGAGCGCTTCGCTCAGCACAAGATCTAAGCGCGCTAGCCGCTCAGCCGAAACTCCAACCTCTTGCGGTTGAGCGCCGGGCAAAGCCTGCCCAGAGACGAGAATCGACGCGGCAACGACAACGCCTGCCAAAACAGCGGCACAAGCGACGCGGTATCTACACAACTTTCTCATTGCGCTTCCTTGATTTCCCGGCCAGCGGCAAAAAGGTGTCGCCAATTTCGCTGGCGACTGGCGACTGGCGACTGAACCCGCGACTCGCGACTGTATAATACCGCGGATGCCGAAAGACGGGCGATTGGAATCCATCCTGAACGAGGCTATCCAACGGCGTGTTTTCCCGGGGGCCGTTTTTGCCGTCGGCCGCTCCGATCGGGTCGAGCACGTGGGCGCCGTCGGGCGCCTCCGCTACGATTCAGACACGCAGGCCGAACCTGCGACCCTGTACGATTTGGCTTCGTTGACGAAAGTTGTCGCTACCACGGCCGCCATTATGCTGCTGGTCGAAGGCGGCCGACTGACGCTGGACGCTCCGGCGCAAAGCGAACTCCCCGAGTTTCCTTTGAAATCGGTGACGATCCGCCAACTATTGGCGCACGCGTCGGGCTGGCCGGCTTATGAGCAATTTTTTTTGCATTCCCGTAGTCGCGCTGAGTTGCTAGCGGCCTTGTGGGCGACTCCGGCCGAAACGGCTCCTGGAGAAAAATCGGTGTACAGCGATTTGGGATTCATCGCGCTCGGAGTGCTGGTCGAACGCGCCGGGGGCTTGTCTCTGGATCGTTTCGTGCGAGACCGGATTCTGCGTCCGCTCGGGATGCGCGACACCCGGTTCAATCCCCCGGCATCGCTTCGCGACCAGATCGCGCCGACAGAGGACGACCCTTGGCGCGGCCGGGTTGTGCACGGCGAAGTCCATGATGAAAATGCATTCGTGCTGGGAGGCGTCGCAGGTCATGCCGGGCTATTCGGCGCTGTGACCGACCTGGCGCGCTTTGCTCAGGTGTTGCTTCAGGGAGGCGGGACGCTCTTTCGTCGCGCGACAATCGAAGAATTCACGCGGCGAATCGATTTCACCAGCCAGCCGAGCAGCCGTGCTCTCGGATGGGACACTCCGGCAGCTGGCAGCAGCAGCGGCTCAAAGGTATCGCGACGCGCCTACGGACACACCGGTTATGCAGGGACATCGATGTGGATCGATCCGGAGCGCGACCTGTTTTCCATTCTCCTGACCAACCGGGTACATCCGACGCGCAACGGCCCTGACATCACCCCGGTGCGGATCGCCTTCCACGAAGGGGCAGTTGACGGGTAGAATAAGAGGGAAAGTATTATTCACCGCAGAGACGCAGAGGCCGCAGAGGGGGCGCAGAGAATTCTTGCGACAGGCAAAAGTAATGATGGCTTTTGAATTATCTCAACCGGCTGAGTCGCGATATGCTCAGGGCAGTTTTGCAAAGACTCAAACAACCCTCTGCGCCTCCTCTGCGGCCTCTGCGTCTCTGCGGTGAATAGCAAATGCTAAACGACGCCGTCATAGAAGCCGTGGAACAAATCGTCGGCGCCGATTCCGTCATCACCCATCCCTCCGAGTTGATGGTCTACGACAGCGACGGGATGACCTTCCACAAACGTTCGCCCGACCTGGTCGTTTTCGTCCAGACAACCGAACAGGTGGCCGCCTTGGTGCGACTGGCCAACCAGCACCGCATTCCCTATCTGGGGCGCGGCGCCGGAACGGGCCTAAGTGGCGGGAGCCTGCCGCTGCGCGGCGGCATGGTCCTGGAGTTTTCGAGGATGAACCGACTGATTGAAGTCGATCCGCTGCATCGCATCGCCGTGGTCGAACCCGGCCTGGTCAACCTGGAACTTTCAAAAAAAGTGGCGCACCTCGGATTGCACTTCGCGCCCGATCCCTCCAGCCAGATGGCCTGCACGATCGGCGGAAATATCAGCGAGAACGCCGGAGGGCCGCATTGCTTGAAATATGGCGTGACGAGCAATCATGTCCTGGCTCTGGAAGTCGTGCTGTGCGACGGCTCGATTGCCACGCTCGGAGATCCCTACGGCGCGCCTTGCGGTTATGACGTCGTGGGCCTGTTTGTCGGCTCGGAAGGAACGCTGGGTATGGTTACCAAGGCGTGGCTCCGCCTGACTCCTTTGCCGGAAGCCGTCAAGACCATGCTGGTGCCCTTTGAAAAACTGACCGATGCAACCGATGCGGTGTCGGAAATCATTGCCAACGGCATCCTCCCGGCGGCTTTGGAAATCATGGACCAGCTCACCATCCGTGCCGTGGAAGCGTCCATGTACGCGGCGGGCTACCCCACCGATGCCGCCGCCGTACTGCTGGTCGAACTGGACGGATTGCCCGTTGAAGTCGAGACCCAAGCGACTCGTGTCGTCGAGATCGTTGGACGCTTTGGGGGCCGCGAAGTGCGTGTGGCGCGCGATGAGAAGGAGCGGAAAAAGCTGTGGGCCGGACGCAAAGGTTCATTCGGCGCTCTGGGGCGCATCAGCACTAACATCTATCTTCAGGATACGGTCGTGCCGCGCACCAAGTTGTCCTTTGTAATTGGCAGGATCTATGAAATCGCCCAGCGCCATAATCTGATTATCACCAGCGTTTTTCACGCTGGCGACGGCAACCTTCACCCTTTGATGGTCTATGACAGCAAGGATCCCGAAGAGATCCGCCGTGTCCTGCAGGCTTCCGACGAAATCGTCCGGTTGTGCCTGGACGCCGGTGGAACGCTTAGCGGCGAGCATGGAATCGGCCTGGAAAAACGCGATTTCATGTGCCTGCTTTTCACCGAGCAGGATCTGGCCGTCATGAAAAACATCAAACTCGCGTTTGACCAGCAGGGCCTATGCAATCCCGGCAAACTGCTTCCTTCGACCAAGGGTTGCTCGGAATTCAAACAAGGCCTTCCGCCCGAAGCCTTCCTAGAAGGGATACTGGACGATTGATTCACTACACGAAACAATGCCCGTTGTTTTTTCTTTCCCTGATTCTGATTGCCTCGCTGCACTCCGGCATGGCGGGCGCGGCGGTTTTGACCGGCGCCGATCAACTCCTCGACAAACACACAGCGCTGATACGAGGAAAACGAGTCGGCCTGATCACCAACGCAACGGGCGTCGACAACCGGCTGCGCCCAACCATTGACCTGCTCTTTGACAGCAAGATTTGCCGCCTGGTGGCTATCTTCGGACCGGAACACGGGGCGCGGGGTGAAGCCCAGGCAGGCGCCCGCATCGAACACGGCATCGATGCGAAGACCGGAGTGCGCGTCTACAGCCTATACGGGGGAACCACTCGCCCGACGCGGGAGATGTTGTCGGGCATCGATGTACTTGTCTACGACATCCAGGATATCGGCGCCCGCTACTACACGTTTATCTCGACGCTGTTTCATTGTATGCAGGCCGCCGCGGAGGCCCAGATACCTTTTGTCGTGCTGGATCGCCCCAATCCCATCAATGGACGCGACGTTGGCGGCAATCTTCTCGACATGAAATTCACTTCGTTTGTCGGCATCGCGCCCATCCCGATGCGTTACGGCATGACGCCCGGCGAGTTGGCCCGCTATTTCAACGGCGAGTTCGGCTTCAAGGCCGATTTGACCGTTGTCCCAATGACCGGTTGGAAGCGCAACCAGTGGTTCGACGAAACAGGCCTGCCCTGGATCTTCCCCTCTCCGAACATCCCGACGCTGGAATCGGCGACGGTCTATCCGGGCTGGTGCCTGATTGAAGGAACCAACCTGTCGGAGGGGCGCGGGACGACTCGTCCCTTTGAACTGGTGGGTGCTCCCTGGATCGATGGCCTGTCGCTGGCCGAGGCGTTGAATTCGCTGCGGCTGCCGGGAGTGCTTTTCCGGCCCGTCTGGTTCACACCAACGTTTTCAAAACACAAGGATCTGGCTTGTAGCGGCATTCAGGTTCATGTCGTGGACCGAAACCGGTTTGATCCGGTCCGGACCGTTCTTCATTTTTTGAGAATCGCCGAGCGCCTGTATCCCGGCCAGTTCGAATACCGCGACAGCGGCTTTGATCGCCTGGCAGGCACCGACACGCTGCGCCGCCAGTTACGCGATCACGCCGTCAACATCGACGGAATCGTAGAAGGTTGGAAGTCCGAACTGGATCGTTTCGCCAAGATCCGTCAGAAGTATTTGCTGTACTGAAAAACCGAAACAAACAGCCTATTCAGCTTGCACGGTGAACTCACAAGCCACGACGGAAAAGCAGGACTCATTCACAAAAGGCATTCACCACAGAGACACGGAGGACACAGAGGGACACAGAGAAATGCGGGCTCGCGAGTTTTTGAACTTCGATCGCAGCACCGATGCCGGCCTCCGTAACCTCGTCGAGTTGCATATATCGAATTGCGGACAGCCAGTCGTATGAGCGAAGTTTTTCTCTGTGTTTTCTCTGTGTTCTCCGTGTCTCTGTGGTGAAGCCGCCTTTCACTGCACGCCTCGGCGCGTTTCAATTTGACAGTTTCACCGGTCGCACCCCGTGACACGGATCCGGTCGCGGCTCTGTTGCCGGCTGCCCCTTTGTGATACCGGCCACTGGCCACCAGCCACTGGCACCTACTTGATAATCTCCGCAAATCGCTGCTTGTACCGCACGCTGTCCAAATCCGAATGCACATTCCGCAATTCATCCCGCAGCATCTGTTTGAGCTTGGGCTCAAGCGCTACGGCCTTTTCCAACTGTTCCAGAGCCGCATCTCCTTGACCGATCCTGGCCAGCAACACCCCCAGCCGAAAATGGCTGCCCGCCCGCGGCGCATTGTTCAGGCTCTTCCAAAAGTATTCGATGGCGGACTCCACATTTCCGGCCTTGTCATACAGCAGCCCCAGATGCCGGTGGACCTCGCCTGAATCGGGCGCCAACTCCAGTGTCGCTCGAAAAGCGACAAGCGCTTCTTCAGACCGTCCGCCCTCGCTCAACGCGAGACCCAAGTTGAAACTGGTAAAGAAGTCCTTGGGATTGACCTCCAACGCCCGCCGGTAGGTCTGCACAGCCGCCTCATAATCCCTCCGATCCAGCAACAGATCCCCAAACGTCGCCAGCGCGGCAAAGTGGCGGCCGTCTAGCGCGATTGCCTTTTGCAAGGACACCATTGCCACGTCGTTTTGTTTGAGGCGCACCCGCACGATTCCTAACTGCGCCCAATCGTCGGCCGAACCTGGATTGATCTCCACCGCCTTCTGAAACGCCGCGGCGGCTCCCGCAAAATCCTTTGACTGCTCCAGCGCCACGCCCAAATGCGAATACCAGAGGGCCTCCGGCTTGCCCGCCAGCGCCTTGCGTAGCGATGCGACAGCGTCCGGCAACTTGCTTTGCTGCAACTGGACAATTCCCAGCAACCCCAAAACATCCGGGTCTTCTGGGGCCAGCGCCAGTGCCTTCTGCAAAGCCTCTACAGCCTGATCGCGCCTGCCCAACTGTAGCTCGGCCAGCCCGAGATTGTAGTAGGACTCCGTCGTTGGTTTAACCTGTACGCTTAGCGCATAAAAGCCGGAGGCCTCCGCATACTGTTTGGCCTCCAGCGAAAGTTTTCCCAAACCGGCCAACGCGCCCGCATGTTTGGGGTCTCCGGTTATGACACGCGCGAAGCGCTCGCGCGCCTGCTCCGGTTGGCGCGACTGCAACAGGAATTCTCCGGACAAATACAGAGCATCGGCTTGTTCCGGCCCGCGTTTGAGAATTTCTTCGAGCTGCTCGAGCGCCGTCTGATACTCGCCCTTGCGCGCATGCAGCAGAGCAAGGTTCATCCGCACAACCGACAAGGACGGATCCAGCTCGACGGCTTTGCGGTAGGCTTCCAACTGAGCAGCGCTGCCTTCTTCAGGGGTACCGACATAAGCGTCCCCCTTGACGTACCACTCCATCGCTTCCGATTCGGCACTACGAACGGCGGCAGGCTTGGACGGAGGCTTCGGCTTTTGCGATTTCTGAGCTGCTACCAACCCTGTCGAAAAAACCAGCAACAGCCCTGCTGCAATGACCCCACGACGCATGGACCGATTATACAACTGGAGGGCCGACCGCAAATAAGAAGTGGCCAGTGGCAGGAATACCAGGAAGCTGCCATTGCCGCCAAGAGGCGCGGTTCAGTGCCGCAAGGATATCCCTTCACCTGGGCTACAATAGCTGTAGCGGTATGCCCATCATCTCCATATTTTTCGGTATCGTGATACGGATGTTTTACAATGACCATGAACCGCTCCACTTTCATGCTGAGTATCAGGCCAGCGAGGAAAGTTTGATCTCAACTGGGACATGACGGTTGGCAATATTCAGTCACGGACGGCACTGCGTCTCATCAGAGAATGGGCCCTATTGCACCAGGCTGAAGTCGGCGCCAACTGGGACAAGATGGAGGCTGGAAAATCGCTCGATACTATTGAGCCCTTGCATTGAGGAGCGGCATCATGACTTTCATCCCTGCCGTGATAAAGGCGGAGTATCGTGGTGAATATCGGATTCATGTGACGTTTAACGACAATTCCGAAAAGACCATCGACTTCAAGGATTGGTTGCGCGGTCCAATGTTTGAGCCGCTCAAAGATCTGGAGTATTTCACGAGGTTCTTTCTCGACGGCTGGACGATCTCGTGGCCCAACGGAGCAGACATCGCGCCAGAAACGCTTTACGAATACCAGGACTCCCACAAAGTGGCGTAGCAATCGCTCACCAGGCAGACGTGGTTGGCCAGCTTGCCGGCCGCTCATTTCTCCACCTTGATAAAATTAGTCTGTAAAGGAGGCCGCCATGGCTGTTGCAAAGATAATCGAGGTAGTGGGTAACTCGACGAAAGGTTGGGACGACGCCGTTCGTAACGCCGTCTCTGAAGCTGCCGAGACAGTAAAAGGAATCAGCGGCGTCGAGGTCTGCGACATGACCGCGAAGGTGCAGAAAGACAAGATCACCGAATACAGAGCGACCGTAAAGATTGCCTTCCGGGTAGAAGAAACCCGCAAGCGCTAGGAAAGGACCGTATGCCGCGAGCCGTATGCCGGGGTTGCGGCATACGGCATACGGCATACGGGACAGACATGCATCTCGTAATCGGCCTTGCTCTTCTGCTGAATCTGAACTGGATCTTGCCGCGCGAACCTTTTTACGATCGGACGCATCCGTCGAAAGTCTTCGGCCAGCAGCGCAACTATCGCATCTTTCTGCCGGGCGAGTACGAGGCCAGTGGAAAATGGTACCCGGTCATTTACTACTTCCATGGACACAGTGATCGCTACACGCTGGAACATTACGACGGCGGAACCGACACGGTCCCCAAGATAGCCGGCTTCGTTTCTCGCAATGACGTCATCGTGGTGGCCGTCGACGGCTACGTAGCGGGCGACTACACGGGTTTTTATGGCGGGTCACCTTGGGATGTGCGGCTGGAGGGAGGCGCTGCTGATTTTGGAATTTATTTTCAGGAACTAGTCGCGCACATCGACGCCACCTACCGCACGCTGCGCGACCGACGCCACCGCGCCACCTCCGGCCTCAGCATGGGCGCTTTCATGAGTCTGTACCTAAGCGCACGTTATCCGGACCTGGTGGGAAGCGCCTCGGCCTTCAATCCAGGACCCGAGTTTTACGCTGGTGACAGGGGTCGACGCGTACTGTGGCGCCCCAAAGATCACGTCTCCAATCACTCGCAGACGATGGTCCGACTGGTGCGCGCCAGCGGTGACTACATCAGCCAGTACCATGAGGAAACCCGTGCCGCCTACGCCCGCGCCGACCAGGTCGACTTCGAGTATCGGCAGGACGAGTACCACCGGCACTGGGCCACTTCGATTGACGAGACGTTCAGCTTTCATCAGAGTGCCTTTGCAAAACCGGCCCTCGGCAATGTGCCGGTTTCTTTCGATCACGCCGACCCCTATCGCCGGTTCGAAGTGTGGGGCTATCGGGTCGAAGTCACCGGCGAGCGCGCCGCACTTACGTATCTGCGTTCGGTGACGCAAGGTGGCTTCCGTATTGCCACGCGAGCCTGGGCGCCCGACGGGCCGGCTGCAGCCGACCTCAAGCTGCGCGTGACGACCGCTCCACGCTACAGCGCGGGCCAGGCCTACACAGTGCTGGACCACCGTATGGCCGATGGCACGACCAGCCGCACTCAGGCAGTCGCCGATGCCGAAGGGCGACTGGCGATAACGGTTGATGGCGCCGGCCACCAGGTCAGCTTCGTCGGTCCCGGCACCGGCGGGTTGCCTCCGGTGCTGCTGCCATTGACTGCCAAGGATACGCTGCGGCTGGCGCCCGGGCGCGAATTGTCGCTTCCCATTCGCATTTACAATCCCCGCGGCGAACCGATGAAGGACGTAGGGCTGGAGCTGTCCAGCGACGCTCCCACCGTCGAGTTGCTGTCGGGCTCGACACAGATACCTGTAATTGAAAGCGGCGCCGGGCTGGACGTCTCACAGCATTTTCGAGTCCGCCTTACTTCGGGTGGTGGATACTTCCTGCCGGCGCGGCTGCAACTGAAACTGACCTACGATGGGTGGCACGAAACGTCTGAGCCGTTTGATGTATTGATCATCCCGGAAACCTTACCCGAGCCTGCCACCGTCGAGATCCTGGACGGACGCAGTATGACGTTCGGGGTGTTCCGCCAGGCCGGAAACCAAGGCGGCGGCGCCTCCGTCAAGCGCGAGGTCACCGAGGGACGCGGCAACGGCAATGGCCGCGCCGAGCCTGGCGAAGAAATTACCATCTGGGTTCGGATGACCCAGGGGATGGATCCTTTTGACAAAAGCAACTGGTACCGCTGCAAGGTTTATACCGAGTCGCCGTGGGTGACCGAAGTCGCCGATATCCAGGAAGAGAAGCAGCGCGAATGGACCGGCGCCAAGCAGCGCACCAGCCGGATCCGCATTGCACCGGACGCGCCGCCCGGTACACGCATCCGGCTGCTGCTCGACAACGAGTCCTGGAGTTTCCACTACACACCCGAATTCCGCTACGGGCGCGAGAGACTCCATCAGGCCTTCCAACTCCATAAGAATCATTTGCAAGACTATGAACTGGTGATAGCGAGCAAATGAGGAACACGTTCAAGTGGCCAGTGGCAGGAACACAAGGGAAACCGCCCCCTCAACCTGCCCCTCAGCCTTTCCTTGCATTCTTGTTACTGATCACTTGCCCCTTGAAAGTGGCAGGTGACCAGTGGCAGGAAAACGCGGAAGGCTGGCGGCAGAAGGAGAATCGGTGCCGGGCAGCCGACCTTGCCGTGCGCCGTGTTTGATGCTTGACGGGCGATGCAGGTGATGCCTAGACCAAAAGTATGTTGGAGGCCGAGATGGACTGGATAAGCGTCGTTGACACGGCCGTGAAGATCGGGTTTGGGGCATTGATCGGAGGCTTCTTTGCAATTTGGACTCAACGCTTAAGCCAGCGCCATGAACAAAGCAAACTGCAGCTTGAACGCCGACGGGTCCTGTTGCAGGAGGCGCAAATTGAGGTATCGCACTTTGCTGGCTCGGTGTCGACCTATTGGGCGAATACGAGGAACGCGGTTTTCTTGCGCGATAAGGGCGACCCCGTTACCGCGAAAATGCGCACAGAGCTCCAGTCCAACGAGCGTACGGTGTTCGAAGGGTTTGCCGAGCTGAGCGCATCGAGGGGCAAGATCCTGCTACTCGGCGAATCGTCCGCGGTCGACGCGCTCGCCCAGTTTCACGATGCGTGTTCGGAGTTTTTTCAGATCGCCCACATCGACAACGTGAACTGTACGGTCGCTGCATTGGACGGCGTCAAAGGAAAGATCGTTGCGAAGCGAACTGTCTTCTACGACCGAATGGCCGAAGCGTACGCCCGGATCCCGGAGGTGAGATAGTTGCCGAGAGCGGCCCGCAACCCCGCTTCTGGATGGTAAGGGCGTCGACGGACTAAGCCAACCCCGGTTAGTCGAAAATGGTTTTTACTGTCAGCGGCGTTCCAAATCATGAAGGATGCCTGCGCGACCCTGGCCGCCGGGGCGCAATTTTTGAACGGGACGCCGACCGGAGGTTCGCGCGGAGCGCTCACCCCCTACTTTCTGGCGGCCCCACTGGGACCGCCTACTGTAGTCGAGGAAGCAGGCGCTCAACTCGGTGGCCTACTCGAGGGAGGTCCAAATTGAGTAATGGACGAATGGAAGCATTCAGTGACGGCGTGATGCTATCCTCATCACCATCATGGTGCTTGAATTCGAGGCGCCGCGGGAAGCCGATTTGGCCGCGTTGCGCCCACTAGTCCCGGTGTTTCTGAGCTATCTGCTTAGTTTTGTCTTTCTAGGCATCTACTGGAGCAATTGTCCCTGACCGCCGTATTGAAAAGACCCTGATTCGGTGACTGCTCCCCACGAGGATTCTCATGACTAAGCCCAATCCATTTTCTACGTTGCAACAAATTGCGGGTGGTTACTGTTTATCACGGTGCCTTCACGTGATCGCCGACCTCGGCGTCGCAGATGTGCTGAACGAAGAGACACCGCAAACCGCCGCTGACCTTGCCAAGGCAGTCGGCGCCCACCCCGGTTCGCTCGGCCGCGTCCTGCGCCTCCTTTCTGCGCACGGCGTGTTTGAGTCTCAAGGCGATACGTTTGGCCACTCGCCAGCATCGCGGCTATTGCGCACCGATCACCCGCAGTCCATGCGCGCTTTCGCTCGTATGCTGGGCTTGCCGATCACCTGGGAGGCCTACGGGGCGCTCGAGCATGCCGTCCGGACCGGCGTTCCGGCTGCGGACAAGGTTTTCCCGGGCGGATTCTGGGCTTACCTTGCGGCGCATCCGCAAGCGAGCAGCATTTTCAATGGGGCGATGGCGGCCAAGGCGCACGGTCAGGTCGCCGGGGTCCTTGCAAGCTACGACTTCTCAGGTTTCGATCTGATCGGAGATATCGGCGGTGGGCGAGGCCACCTGTTGCGTGCGGTGCTCGACGCCACACCGAAAGCTAAAGGCGTGCTGTTCGATTTACCCCATGTGCTCAAGGAAGCCGCAGGACTGGCCTCGCAGCGCCTTGCACTTCAGGCAGGCGACTTTTTTAAGGATGCCCTCCCGCGTTGCGACGCTTATACAGTGATGGAAATCATTCACGACTGGGCAGACCAGGAGGCTGTCGCCATTCTCAAGGCAATTCGCCGAGCGGCGCCGCCCCACGCCAAGCTTCTCGTAATCGAAACGATTATTCCCGACGATCCGGGACCGCACTGGTCTAAAGCCCTGGACATACATATGCTGGCCTTTGTCGGAGGGCTGCAACGCACCCGCCAGCAATACGAAGCGCTGTTTGACAGCGCCGGCTTTTCGTTCACGCGCGAGATCGACACGGGAGCTGACATTTCGATCGTGGAGGCGGGAGTTAGGGGTTAGGGTCGAGGTACGAGGTACGAGGTACGAGGTTACATCGCGCTGCTTCGTACTTCGTACCTCGTACTTCGTTTTTAGAACGCAAATTTCAAAGCGAATTCCACGATCCTCGGAGCGCTGACCGTGCCGGTGATCAAACCAAACGTATTTGGATCACTGAATAGCCGTCCCGGCGGCGCGAAGCTGGGATGATTGGTGAAGTTGAAAAACTCGGCCCGAAAATCGAAATGCTTCGTTTCGTCAAGGCGGAACTTCTTGCCAATGCTGAAATCCCAATTGGCATATCCCGGCGCCCGCAGGATGCTGACGCCCGCATTGCCGAAGGTCCCCAGGTCAGCCAGCGCGAAAGCGTTCCGATCGATCCAGCGCGTCAACGTGGGGTTGTCGACCTTGCCGCTTCCGATTCGATTCGGCCGCTGGGCGCCGCGTACTGCCTGCAGCGACCGGTCGGCCGTCGTGACGGTAATGGGAAATCCAGTGTGCGCGCTTAGGATGCTGGCGACGTTCCAGCCGCCCAAAATCGCGTTGACGGCGCCATTCCAGTTGTCTCCCACCGGCCGGCCCTTCCCAAAGGGCAAATCATAGGTCCCCGACCAGACCAGGTTGTGGGTCGCATCGAAGAAGGCCAAGCCGCGGTCGGCCCTCCGGTTGTAGGCATTAGCCCAGTAGGCGCCCGGGCCCGCCACTCCGGCACTGCCGTAGTATCCCAGGTTGTCGGTGATCGACTTGCTGAGCGTGTAGGAGACCATGAATTCGAAGCCCGCCGCCAGCCGCTTGCGACCACTGACCTGCAAAGAATGATAATCGCTAGTGGCCGATGAATCCGTTCCGCTGATGTTGGTGATGAGCGGCTGGAACGCAAACAAAGGTCGCCTCTCCTGCGATGGCTTCCACGTCGACGTGGGTCCCGTCCCAGCCAGAGGTTGATTGAATTCGGTGGGCGCCACCAAATGAGTTGCTCTGTGCGCGACGTAACCGGCCGAAAACGAGGTTGTCGAAGTTAACTGGTACTGCAGTGTGAAATTCCACTGCTGCGCAAACTGGGGCCGCAAGTTCGGATTCCACGCCCGGACCTGACCCGACGGACGGTCTTGGGGGAGAACATCGGCGAATCCCCTGGTAATGCTGCCCGGCCCGCTCGTAGCGTTGAAGGTCACGTCGGACTCAAAGAAGAACGGGGGGTTCAGCGGCAGGCGGAGGTTGGCCCCCGTGCCCTCCATGTACTGGACGATCCCGTAGCCGGCCCGCACGACCAGTTTGCCGTCGAAAGCTCCGGGCGACCAGGCAAAGCCCACACGGGGTTCAAATCCCTTGTAGAAGGGATTGTACAGCGCACGGCTGTTTCCATCCCGTCCTGCAAACAACTGTTTTCCGGTTTTCAGATCGAAGTTGGATTGCAGATCGTTGACCTCTACAACCGGCGACGTGAATTCCCAGCGCATGCCGAGGTTCAGCGTCAGGTTGTTCTTCACCTTGAAATCGTCCTGGAAGAAGATCCCGATGCGGTTCTGGCGATGACCCCAGGTGCCGCTCTGGCTGCCGCGGCCTTTGGCGGACAGCTGATCCAGAAGGAAATCGGCGAAGGCTGAGCCGCTGAATATTCCGGAGTAGTTGAACCGCCCCAACAGTCCGTTGTTGCCCGCGTAGAAGCGGTTCTGCTGATAGCGCAACCATTGGCCGCCCATCTTCAGAGAGTGTCTTCCGCGGGCAACCGAAAGATTGTTGGAATAGTGAAAGGAATTGTCGTACGTATTGCTGGCGCCGCCGGTATTGCCCACACTGCTAAGCCCATTTCCCAACTCGACAGAGCTCAAGCCAGGTATGGGCTGGCCGCCCGAAATGCCGAAGCGAGCGTTGGCGCTTCCAAGGCCCGACCAATCATTGGTCGCCGTGATGATGACGACACGGGTAAAACCGAAGCGGGCTTCGTTGACGACCGTGGGACTGATGGTGCGGTTCCAATTCAGCACGAAGCTTCGTGTGGGGCCCTGCTGAAGGCCGGTCAGAAAGACCGGCAGCGCTGCCTGGCTGCCAAGGCCTTCGTATTCGGCAAACGAGAACCTGGCTGACAGATCATCCCTTTCGGAAAGCTTGGCATCGACCTTGACATCGAATTGATCGTTGCGAACAGCGTTGGCAAACGTGGAGGCGAAGTTTCCCACCACGCTACCGGTCGTGCGGGTCGGCAGCGGATACAGCTTGGTATCGGCGAACAACGCTTTCGCGACCGGATTGACAATTCTGTTTGCGGGAATTTGTTTATTAGGAAATTCAATGCCGGTCAGAGGGTCCTTAATTACTGAAGCGATGCTGGAAAGATTCCCGATTCGCCACTCCGCCGGCGCAACCGAGGCTGTCGTGCCTCCGCCGGTGCGTACTCGCGTTCCTTGATAGTCTCCGAAGAAGAACAGCTTGTTTTCGATGACGGGACCACCGAAGGTAAACCCGAAAATGTTCTGGCGGAGTTTTTGTTTGCGGGCGCCGGAGCGGTTGTTGCTCCAGCTGTTGGCATCCAGCGCGTCATTGCGGAGAAACTCAAAGAGATTGCCATGGAACTCGTTGGTGCCCGACTTCAGCGTCGTGTTGACGATCGCACCGGTCACGTTGCCAAATTCGGCCGACGAATTGTTGGTCTCAATCTTGAATTCCTGAATGGCATCGATGTTGGGGCTGTAGCCGATCAGGTTATCGATGGTTTCGTTTGTGTCGACACCGTCGAGCAGAAAATTGTTGCCCTGTTCACGGTTGCCGTTGACGAAGGGCCGGCCCCCGCCGAAGTTCTTTGAGGGCGTGGTGAAGGAGCCGGGGTTGGGGGTGATCGCGCCGGGAACCAGAAGGGTCAGTTGCTGGAAGTTTCGTCCGTTGAGCGGCAGCGAAACGGTCGTACTGCCGCTGATGACTTCTCCAACAACGGTGGACTCGGTTTGCAAGATGGGCGAGATCCCCAGGACGCTGACCTGCTCGGACACCTCACCCACCTCGAGCTTCAAATCGACGCGTGCAATCTGGCCGACTTCCAATTTGACGGGATTGGTCAGTAGTTTTTTGAAGCCAGGCAACTCCGCGGAGAAAACGTACGTCCCGACTGGGAGAAAAGGAATCGTGTAGAGGCCCGAGTCATTGGTCTCGGCCCGAATACGTAGCCTGAGTTCCCTGGTTGACGGCAATGACGGTCACGCCAGGAATAACGGCGCCGCTGGCGTCGTTGACAGCGCCCGTCACCGTTGCGGTGATCGTCTGGCCCAGCGCCGGGACACAAAAAAGGACTAACAAGGCCAGCACTGCAAAGCCGGCGCAGGACGATTTCGTCAAGTGTTTCATGAACTTCCTCCCAGGGGGTCTAAAAGCTTGTCCATAACACTAGTCTTATTGGGCTTGGAAAGCAATACATGTCCGAGCCACGAGCGTGAGCGAGTGGGCAATCCGTGGGAGCATTTTCAGAGCCGCGAGCGTCATGGAGCGGGTAATCACGGGCACTGGAATTCAAAATCCCGCCACTGATTGCCCACTCGCTTACGCTCGTGGCTCGGACATGGAAGCTAGAACAACATCGGCAGAGCCTCGGCTGCCCGCGCGCGGACCGTTTTGGTGGCAAGCCGGCTGAGAGCCGTCGGTTCCGGATTGACTTCGACGAGCAGCCCGTTGCTGCCGGCGGCTCGCGCCGCCCAGTCGAGAATGTACCCAAACGCTGCGGTGGTTCCGACAACCAGCACCAGATCGCAACAGCCTCCAGCCAAAAAATTCTCGACGCGCTCTACTTCGGCCACGCCGAGCGCTTCGCCAAACCAGACCACACCAGGGCGCAGCAAACCGCCGCACTCCGAACAAAGAGGCAGCGTTTCAGTCGACACCTCGGTGTGATCGTGGCGTTGGCAGCGTGTGCACCGGTTCACAAAAATGTCGCCGTGGATATGGACGGTCTGGTCGGCTGAACTACCCGCTCGCTCATGCAGGTCGTCAACATTTTGTGTGACCAGTAGGAAGCCGGTGGCGCGCCCGGCCAGATCGGCAACGACCTGATGAGCTGGATTGGGTTGCTTGCTCTGAATGATCGCGCGCCGCTGCGCGTACCACTCCCAAACCAGAGCAGGGTCTTGTGCAAACCCCTCCGGAGTTGCCAATTTCATCGGGTCGTGGTTGCGCCAGTATCCTTCGTTGCCGCGAAACGTTGGAATACCGCTCTCAGCCGAAATCCCGGAGCCCGTTATGACAAGAAGCCGTTTGCCGTCGATCTGGTATTTCATGCCATCAATTGCCAAAAACGTTGAATTTTGATCATCGTTCTTCGGGCAATTTGAGAATGGCCCACAACAATGTAGCGCGGATTGACACGGATTAAGCGGATTAGGCGACTTGGGTACGAGTTGAACTCATCAGCAATCCATCCGTGTTAATCCGTGTTAATCCGATTAATCCGCGCTAAGGCGCAGTTCGAAATCGCTCATAAGAATTATTTATTGGAACGAGTTCGTTATGGATGGGGTCTTCTGAGCCACGAGCGTAAGCAATTACGAGTTACGAGTTACGGCCTTCATATTTCGTAATTCGTAACTCGTAAATCGTAATTGTTGCTACTCTCATGGCTCGGACAGTTACAAATCTTCGAACTGGGTAAACTTTCGGAGTTCGCGGTAGCGGGCGTAGATTTCCTCGAGAGTTAGTTCCCTGAGCCGCTCCAGGCTAAACTTTTCGACGTTGAAAGACGCCATCACCGACCCGAAGACGATCGCCTTGCGCAGGCTGTCCTGGTCGGATCGGCCGGTCGAAGCCAGGTAGCCCATAAACCCTCCTGCAAAACTGTCGCCAGCCCCTGTCGGATCGAAGACATCTTCGAGCGGGTAGGCCGGGGCGGCAAAGTGCGCCTCCTGAGAAAACATCACGACTCCATATTCTCCCCGTTTGACGATCAAAGCCTTCGGGCCCCACGAAAGGATCACCTGAGCTGCCCGGACCAGGTTGGAGTTGCCTCCCAGTTGGCGCGTCTCGCTATCATTGATGATGAGAATATCGACGCCTCGCAGCGTGCGTTTGAGCGGCTCGAGTGCTCCCTTGATCCAGTAGTTCATCGTGTCGCAAGCGACGATCTTTGGCCGGCGGATCTGCTCTAACACGCTGCGCTGCAGCTCGGGGTCGATGTTGCCGAGAAAGACGTACTCGAACTCCTTCTGATCGTCTCGGATGACCGGCTTGAAGTCGGCGAACACGTTGAGCTGCGTGTCGAGCGTCTGCGCTTCGTTCAAGTCAAAGCCATACTTTCCCTTCCAGCGAAATGTACGGCCCGCCGCTCGCTCCAGGCCGCTGATGTCGATATTGCGGTCCCGGAACAGCTGCAGGTCTTCTTCCTTGAAGTCCTCTCCAACGACTGCGACCAGGCTTACCGGTGTAAAGAAGCTGGCCGCGATCGAGAAGTAAGTAGCCGACCCGCCCAAGATTTCCTCGCGGCGTCCAAAGGGCGTTTCAACCGAATCGTACGCGACTGAACCGACGACCAATATGGGCATTCAATCTCCTATCACGGACCAGTCGCCAGTCGCCGGTCACCCGTCGCCAGATAAACGGCGCACGAAGCAACTGGCGACTGGCGACCGGCGACTATACCGGGTAGTACTTCCTCACAATGAGATCGAGCTTCTGGCGTGTTTCAGCCGGGATGGCTTTTGGATCGGTGATCAGTGCGCTGCGCAGAGCGCTGTGGCACTGACAAGCCGGAGGCTCGGACAATTGTTCGATGGCAGTTCGAATAACGCGCTGGGCGTTTTCGCTGTTTTTGGTCAAGTTGCCGATCAGCATCTCGACTGTCACGGGCTCTTCCTCCTCGCGCCAGCAGTCATAGTCGGTGACCAGCGCCAACGTCACGTAGCAGATCTCGGCTTCACGCGCCAGCTTCGCCTCCTGCAGGTTGGTCATCCCGATCAGGTCGGCGCCCCAACTGCGGTACAGGTGGGATTCGGCGCGCGTCGAGAACGCCGGACCTTCCATGCAGACATAAGTTCCGCCGCGCTTGATCGGAAACCCAACCGAGCGGGCTGCCGCCTCGACCCGACCGGTCAAATCGGAGCAGAACGGATCGGCAAAGCTGACATGAGCCACAAGCCCCTCGCCAAAAAAAGTCGAGATGCGGCCGCGCGTGCGGTCGATGAACTGATCGGGCAAGACGATATCAAGCGGCTTAAGTTCCTCGCGAAGCGAACCCACGGCGCTGGCGGAAAACAGGCGCTCAACACCCAGCTTCTTGAAACCGTAAATGTTGGCCCTGAAGTTGAGCTCCGACGGAAGGATTCTGTGGCCGCGCCCGTGCCGAGCCAGAAAGGCCACGCGCTTGCCCGACAGAGTGCCAACCAGATAGTTATCCGAAGGTCTTCCAAACGGAGTATCGATCAAGACCTCCTCAACGGCGGACAGCTCTTTCATTTGATACAGCCCGCTGCCACCTATGACGCCGATGCGAATGTCTGTCATTGTTTCTCCCAGGGCACGAACTCCGATTTTCCGTCTGCGCCACGCAGCCAGCCAATCGGATGATCCGGCTCATGCTGGAACATCAGCAGCCACCGTTCAGCCTGGGCGCGAGAAAGTACCTTCTTTTTGGTTTCCATGGTCGTCACCGGGTAAAGGTCGTAACCCATGACCCAGGGAACTTTGAGGTGATGGATCGTCGGGACAAGGTCGGCCAGAAAAAAAGCGACACTGCCATCGCTGTCGATCCGTACCGATTGATGGCAACGCGTGTGTCCGGGGGTTTCAACGACACTGACGCCCGGAACGATCGGGCCGTCCGAATCAATCCACTCCAGCTGTCCGCTTTGCTCCAACGGACGCCAGTTCTCGGGCAGATAGCTGGCGCGGTTGCGTTCGTTAGGAGCATTGGCGTCGTCGTATTCGCCGCGCCGGACAACATAGCGAGCTTTTGGAAAGGCCGGGTGGTCGCGCCCGTCGCGCCGTACGGTGTTGCCCCCGCAGTGGTCAACATGAAGGTGCGTATTGATGACGATGTCGATGTCCGAAGGCCGGACGCCTACCTTTTCCAGTTCGGATTCGATCCGTTCTTCACGTTGAATCCCATAAATCCGGGCAAACTTCTCGTCGAATTTGTCGCCGCAGCCGGTGTCCACAAGAATCGTGTATTCGCCCGAGCGGATCAACAGGCTGTTCATTTTTAGATGAATGCGGTTTCGCTCGTCGGGAGGACTGACCTTCTCCCAGAAAGTCCGGGGAATGACGCCGAACATGGCGCCACCGTCCAACCAAAAAGAACCGTCGGAAATAATATCCAACTGGAACTGGCCCAGACGAATCAATCCTGGGTTTCCTTCTGGCATAGCTCCATCAGGACGCCGCCGGTCGAAGCGGGGTGGATAAACGTGATCCGGCTCTTCTGCATGCCGCGCTGGGGTTTATCACTGAGCAGGCGGACATCCTTTTCCTTGAGTCTCTTGATCTCGCTCTTGATATCGTCGACTTCGAAGCTGATGTGGTGAAAGCCCTCGCCGCGCTTCTCCAGAAAGCGGCCGACGGGCGAGTCCTTTCCCAAAGGTTCAATCAGCTCGATGTGAACGTCACCGACCCGCAACATCGCGATCTTGACCCCCTGCTCCTCGACCACCTCCATGTTTTCCATCTCCAGGCCCAGCGTCTTGTAGAAGTCCAAGAAAACAGCGATCGACCGCGTGGCAAATGCAATGTGACTGATCTTCCTGATCATGTTCCCCCCGGTTTATTGCTTGATAGTTCTGGCGACGATCTCCTCGACGACGGTGTAGGGATCGATCTGGCGGTCGAGAATTTGCTCGGCCAGCCGAGCCAGTTGTCCATTCTGGAGCTGCTGCGACATCGCATTCTGCAAGAGCCGTTCGCCGAGCAAGTCGAGCAACTTCTGACTGCAGGCCTGGACCTGGCGCCGGCGCCCCGCCTCTGAATTGTCGCGCCGGTAGAGCAGGAACCGGTCCATCTGCCTGAGCAACTCGTCGATGCCGAAACCGTCGAGCGCCACGGTCCGGACGATCGGAGGCGTCCAGCCATCCTCGCGGCCGCCCAGAGACAACATGGCCTGTAGTTCCTGTTCCATTTTGTCTGCGCCCGGACGGTCCGCCTTGTTGAGAACCAGAATGTCGCCGATCTCCATCAGCCCAGCCTTGATCGTCTGCACATCATCGCCCATGCCCGGAACCAGAACCAGCAAAGCGACATCGGCGATCCGGATAATATCGACCTCGTCCTGGCCAACGCCGACGGTTTCGACCAGGATCGTCTCATAACCAGCAGCGTCCAGCAACAAGGCTACATCGTGCGTTGCCGCGGCCAGTCCGCCCAATCTGCCGCGCGTGGCCATGCTGCGAATAAACACACCCGGGTCGGCGCCATGCGCCTGCATCCGAATGCGATCGCCCAGAATGGCGCCGCCGCTGAAGGGACTGGTGGGGTCGACGGCGATGATGCCGACTTTGTGCCCGCGTCGGCGAAAGGCTCCGGCCAGGCAGTCGGTCAGCGTGCTTTTACCCGCTCCGGGTGAGCCGGTTACGCCCACAATCCAGCTGCGGCCGGTCTGCGGATACAGCGCTTTGAGAAAGTCTACGGCCCGTCGCGAGCCATTTTCGATTTCGGTAATGGTTCGAGCCAGCGCGCGTATGTTGCCCTGGCGCAACGCCTCGACGCGCTCGTCCAAATCGTCGGTCTTCTTCACAGCAGCGCAATTCTATCGGAAATCAGGCTTCAGGCTCCAGGCTTCAGGCTCCAGGCAACTGCGAATTGGATGTTGCCGGGACGATAATATCAATCCGCAACCCACAAGCCACAATCCACAATCCGCAATTCCCTGAAGCCTGAAGCCCGGAGCCTGCACGACTCAATTCGGACGACGGTATTGCTGGAGAATTTCACGCGCGATAATCATGCGCTGGATTTCGCTGGTTCCTTCGCCGATCGTACACAGTTTGGAATCCCGCCAGAATTTTTCGACCGGATAGTCCTTGATAAAGCCATAGCCGCCGTGGATCTGGATGGCTTCTTCGGCGACCCACACGGCGGCCTCCGAAGCGAACAGTTTCGCCATGGAGGACTGCAGGGTGCAACGTTGCCCCAGATCCCTGAGAACAGCAGCCTGGTACGTGAGCAGCCGGCCGGCTTCGATGCGTGTAGCCATATCCGCCAGTTTCCATTGGATGCCTTGAAAGGCCGAGATCGGCTTGCCGAACTGGACACGCTCGCCCGCGTAGCGAGCGGCCGCTTCGAAAGCACCCTGGGCAATGCCGACCGAGAGTGCTGCGATGGCGATGCGGCCGCGCTCAAGAACCTGCAGCGCGCCGATGAACCCCTGGCCGCGCTCCCCGAGCAGATTGGCGGCTGGAATACGGCAATCGTCCAGAAGCAGGGATGCCGTATCGCTGGCGCGCATTCCCAGTTTATTTTCCTTTTTTCCGATGGTCAGGCCGCCGGTTCCCTTCTCGATGATGAAAGCCGACAGCCCCTTGGCTTCCTTGCCGGGATCCGTGACGGCGACAACGACAAAGACATCGGCGTAATTGGCATTGGTACAAAAGCTCTTAGTGCCGTTGAGGACCCAGTGCTGGCCGTCCAGACGGGCAGTGGTCTGGGCGCTGGCGGCATCCGATCCCGAGGAGGGTTCGGTCAGTGCCCAAGCGCCCAGTTTTTGTCCGGAGGCCAGGGGTGCAAGATATGCGCTCTTTTGATCGTCGTTGCCGGCCAACAGAATGTGGGTGCAGCAGAGTCCGTTGTGCGCCGCCAGAATCAGCCCAACCGACGCGTCTACCCGTGAGATCTCCTCCATGATGATGATGTAATCGATATACCGCAAGGCCGCTCCGCCCCACTCGGCGGGGACCATGATGCCGAGCATACCCATTTTCCCCAGCCCATCGACGACGGCTGCAGGAAACTTCTGGGCCTCGTCCCATTCGCCGACATTGGGACGGATTTCCTTCTCTGCAAACCGGCGCATCGTATCTCGTAGGAGCTGCTGTTCTTCGGTGTAGGAAAACTCCACCTGGCCTCCGGATTTTCAGGTACAGGTTAAAGTATAACTGCCGCCAAAATTTCATTCACCGCAGAGACGCAGAGTCAGTGGCCAGTGGCCAGTGGTCAGTGGTCAGGTTGAATTGGCTATTGGACACTGACCACTGC
>JBPCNK010000089.1:0-12646 GCA_051001345.1 Acidobacteriota bacterium
GGCCGGTTATGTCCCCTGCCTCCGCTCGCGACTCGCGACGCGCGACTCGCGACTTGTGTTATGCTTCATCCGTTTCGAGGTTGGATCATGAAACCCGCGTTTTCGGCCGTATGCTTGACAGTTTGTCTTGTTTCGGCCACAGCCTGTGGGCCCGCGCGAGTCGTCCGAGTGCCGGTCCAGCCGGAGGATATTCGCCAGTCCAACAATTTGACACGCCAGGGCGACGAGTTGCTGGTGCGCAAGGAATTCTATCCAGCGTTGCTCAAGTACCTGGATGCCGTTCGCCTAAATCCCAACAACGAAGTGATCCTCAATAAGGCGGCCATCGTCTACACCAAGCTAAACCTGAACGAGCAGGCCGCCAAGGCCGTCGATAGGGCGCTCGAACTAAATCCTAAGTACGCCTACGCTTACAACACGCAGGGCACGCTGCACTTGGTGCGAGGCGATCTAGGGCGCGCCGCCAAATTGTTTCGCAAGGCCATAGCGCTTCGTCCCGACACCGCCTTTTTTTACAAGAACCTGGGGACGACTCTTTTTGAGGCCAAGCAATTTGACAAGGGCATGCAGGCGTACCGGAAAGCCATTGAGTTGGATCCCAAAGCCTTGTCTGCCGGCAACGGCATCAATGTTGAGTCGCAAGCCTCTCGTGGCCCGGATGTCGATCGGGATTTCTATTTCGCTAAACTCTACGCCCACGACGGCAATGTCGATCGGGCTATCGAGTATCTCCGCAAGGCGCTAGAAGCCGGGTTGGAGCCCGGCAGGATCGCCACCGAGAAGGATTTCGATCTAATACGCGCCACCGAGAAGTTCCGGGAGCTCCTGCAGGAGCGCGGGCTTGCCCTGGCGACGGCGCCACCGCAAGACTGAACCTTCGAAACCGAAGAAAGATCCAAGTCCCCGCACCTGCCAGAGGGCCACCCATCAACGGCGCCGACCGGACGACCCGATCCGTTTTCCTTGAACTTTCGGCCCCGATATTGATCTAATAGACAGAATGATTTTATTGGACACTGAGTGGGACGTATAGTAACATCGTTCAGATTCAACCGCGGGGGTTTCTTATGAAAGCAATAAATCTCGTAATTATCTGCAGTTTCATGCTTTTAGTCGGCTCGCTGGCGCAGGCCCAGGATCGCCAGCCGGCTCCTTCAAGCGGCAGTGAAAGCCGCCCAAGCGCGCCTGATGTGAGTTCGACCTCGGCGCCTTCCACCGGTGATCGCGGCACTTCCAGCACATCGGCATCGTCTACCGGTTTTTCGTCATCGGCAAGCGGTACAGGCTTGGCCAACAGTGGCGGTGGCTGGTCGGATGGCGGGCGCAGCTACAACCCGTATTACGATCCCAATTATCTGCGTTTTGTGGATTTTCTCCACATGATGCAGTTCCGCTACGGCTTCTTTGGCGGAGACCTGTATCTGTACCGCTATCTCAACGGCGAGCCCTTCCTGAACAACCGAATGGTCCAGATGGCCTTGACCGACACGGTCGGCAACTCGGACCGGCTGTTGGGATTGACGCTGCAGCTCGAGGATATCGTTCAGGACCTGGTCGATGGCAAGTCGACTGACGTGGCGCTCGACAAGAAAAAGGCGCAGGAACTGACCTCTGAGATTCGTAATCTCTCCAGGAAAATCAAGTCCGACGATTTTCTGGAATACATCGAGCCATCGCGTCGCGAACAGCAGCTGGTACAGTCCAAGGGCGGCGACGTTCGCCAGCAGTTGGCAGAGCTTCAGACTTTCGTTCGCCAGCTCAGGACGGAATTGACCAACATGCGGTCGCAGGATGCCACGGTCGTCGATGTCCGCCGGCTGTCCAAACCGTCGGTGCGTTCCCTGTCGCGAAGCATCGAGACGCTGACATCGAGTCTCAACAGCTCCATAAAGAAGATCAGCTGATAAGATCGGCCGATTGCCGTTGGAAAATCAGGCCTGGCGCCCAAAACGGGCGCCAGGCCTTTTTGTTTTCCACCCACAGGCCACCAGACTTGGAAATGTGCTTCACCGCAGAGACGCGGAGGGGGCGCAGAGTTAGTTAGCATTAACTCAGCGCTGATAAGCATTGTACTGAGTCGAATTCCTTTAACGGTCTTCCGGACTCTCTGCGCCCCCTCTGCGTCCTCTGCGTCTCTGCGGTGAAAGCCATTTCCCCGACACCACTTTTTGGTCGACAGCCCAAGGCAGGCTAAGGTACTATTGCCGTTTTGCAATCATAGGCTTGGGAAAATCTTAACCATATGGCCAGATCGAAGAAGGGCAAAAGGACGTTTCAACCCAACACCCGGCGCCGCAGCAAAACGCACGGCTTTCGCGTCCGCATGGAATCACAGGGAGGGCGGCTGACGCTCAAGCGGCGTCGCGCCAAGGGACGCAAGCGCCTGACCGTCAGTGGATGAAAATCCCGGACCAGCGCTTCCCCAAGCGGGAGCGCCTGGCGAGCCGATCCGACTTTGTGAGGCTTTACGGAAAGGGGCGCAAGATCCACAGTGCCTGCTTCGTGCTGTATGCCGCCCCGAACCAGCTGGGACATCACCGGCTGGGACTGACCGTTTCCCAGAAGGTGGGAAACGCGGCCGTTCGCAATCTCGTCAAACGCCGGCTTCGCGAGGTATATCGGCTCGACCGGGAGCAGATTCCTTGTTCTTGTCTGGACCTCGTGGTGAGCGCCAAACGCGCAATCGCGCAGGCGGACCTCAAGCGGCTTCGTGCTGAGTTTGTTGCGGCCGTGGCTCGCATTCCGGTGGAGGGCCCGGGCAGCTAGTCGTGGAAAGCAGGAGTGGCGCCGGCTTTGGCCGGGTGGCTCGCGGCGATGGTCAGAAGGCTTGTTGTAGCGGTACTCGATGGTTACAAGCGGTATGTTTCACCGTGGCTGCCGCCGGCCTGCCGCTTTGTCCCGACGTGTTCGGAGTATTGCCGGGAAGCCATCGAGACCAAAGGTCTGATGCGCGGAGGATGGATGGGGCTGAAACGCGTGCTGCGCTGTCATCCTTTCAATCCTGGCGGTTATGATCCGGTGCGTTAGCCGGACAATGTGTCAGTGCCGTACCCGGAAGGGTACGGGTAATCGAAGTCAGTGCCGTACCCGGAAGGGTACGGGTAATCGAAGGAAAACACTGGAAGACTGAATGGAAAAGAGAATGATCGCAGCCATCGCCTTGTCGGTGGTGGTCTTAATCGCTTCGCAATACTATTTTCGCTCGAAGTATCCCAAATCCAAACCGGTTACCGCCGTTCAGACGTCTCAGCCAGCGGCACCGGCCGCTCCCGCGGTCAAGGCTACGGCCCGCCCTTCCGGCGAACCAACGGCAGCGCCTCCTTCGAAAGAGGTGGTCCAGGGTACGCTGCAGACTCTGACGATTGATTCCAGATTGTACTCGGCCATAGTTTCAACCGAGGGCGGTACGCTGCGCAGTTTCGCTCTGAAATCCTACAAGGACCAGTCCGGGAAGCCGCTCGAGCTGATTCCCCAAAGTCCCCCTGAATCGTTCGGCTACCCGTGGAAGATCGTCACGGGCGATCCGGAAATTGACCGGCGCGCTAATTCAGGTCTCTACAAGGTAGCCTCACGGGCCGGCACCGTTGAACCGTTGGATCCCGGCAAGCCGCTTGAACTGGTGTACCGCGACGAGAAGGTGTCAGTTACCAAGACTGTCACATTCACATCACACAGCTACAGCGTTCTGCTGGATGTGCGCCTGGAAGCTTACGGCCAGCCTCGGGATTTTCGTCTGGCCATTACCCCGGCGCTGGTCGACTTCAAGACCCCCGACCACGATGATTTTAAGGAGCGCAGCACCGTAGCCCGCGTCGGCCAAAGCATCGAACGCGAAGACGCCACCGGGTCCGAAGAAGATCTCAGCTATAGCGGATCGATCGAATGGGCCGGGCTGAGCTCTAAGTATTTTTCAGCCGTCTGGGTATCGGCTGACAGTCGCGACAGCGTCCTGTTTGACAACACCAAGTACAAGGCGCTCGACGACAAGGGAACGGAAGTCGAACGCCATTGGGTCGACGCTCTCATCCCGTCGCGCGGCCCGCACTGGACGGGAACGGTCTATTACGGGCCCAACGATTTTGAAATGTTGAGTTCGGTCCGCGCCGGCTTGGGAGAAGTCACCGATTACGGCTATTTCGGCTTCCTGGTCAAACCGCTGCTGGCGGCGTTGCGACTGGTCAACACTCGGATCGGGAACTGGGGCTGGTCGATCATCGCCCTGACATTTCTGATCAGCCTGGCGCTGTTTCCGGTGCGGCACAAGCAGATGGCCTCGATGAAGAAGATGCAGGTGCTGCAGCCGCGCGTCAAGGAGATCCAGGAAAAATACAAGAAGCTCAAGAAGACCGATCCGAAACGCCAACAGATGAATGTAGAGGTCATGAACCTCTACAAAGAGAACAAGGTCAATCCGCTCGGCGGCTGCCTGCCGCTGCTCATACAGATGCCGTTTCTCTTCGCGTTCTACCAAATGCTGAATGTCTCTCTCGAATTGCGCGGGGCTCCCTTCGCGTTGTGGATCCAGGATCTGTCCAGGCATGATCCCTATTATGTGACGCCGATTCTGATGGGCGCGCTGATGGTCTGGCAGCAAAAGAGCATGCCGAGCGGAGTGACCGATCCGGCCCAGGCCCGCATGATGATGATGATGCCCATCGTTTTCACGGTCATGTTCCTGTGGGTTTCAAGCGGCCTGGTGCTCTACATGCTTTTTAGCAGTGCCTTTGCGATGGCTTTCCAGTGGGTTTCCAAGAAGCTGGATCCATCGCTGAGGACCGAGCCGGCTGCGGGCAAAGCACTGCGGTGATCTCGATGGCCTTCACCACAGAGACCCAGCGCGGCATAGCCGCAACCGTATGCCGTATGCCGTATGCCGCATGCCGGCGACGGAGCGCCAACAGAGCCGCGGCCGGAAGGCTGCGGGCCGGCAAAATGCAGAGCAGGCGCCGGGCTTCCGGTTGGGTATCGGAAATCCGCAATCCGCAATTCCCTGAAGCCTGGAGCCTGGAGCCTGAAGCCTGCTCTGCGTCTCTGCGGTGAAGGGATTGTTCCCCGAAGGAATCTTTCTAGGATAATAATCACAATATGGAAACGCTTGAGAATCGAATCCAGGAATTCACCGACGAACTTTTGAGACGCATGCACCTGGAGTTGAAGGCCCAATTGGTCTGGGATGCCGAGACGCTGAAGGTCGCGCTGCACGGCCCGGATCAGGAAGTAGCGCTGGCCAACCATGGCAAACTGCTGCAGGCGCTCAATTATCTTTTGATGCAGACCTTCTATGGTGATTTCTCCGACGGCCGCACGCTGCTGGTTGATTGCGGAGACTACCGGACCGCACGCTTTCTCGAGCTGAAGCTGATGGCGCAAACGGCCGCCGATCGCGTGCGGACATCGAAGTCAGCTTTCCGCATGCAGCCGATGCCTCCAGACGAACGCCGCATCGTGCACCTCGCTCTAGTTGACGACACGACCGTCACAACAGCCAGCGAAGGCTTCGGCGAAAACCGCTATGTTGTCATCAGCCCCGCATGAAGCGGTAGCAACCGACACGATCGTCGCACTATCGACACCTCCCGGGCGCGGCGCGATTGCAGTGGTTCGACTCAGCGGTCCGCGCGCCCTGCCCCTGTTTCTACACACCTGGAGCGCAGGCTCCGACCTGACACCTCAACACCGCCGGATACTCCTTGGCCATATCTACGACAACGGACGCAGTGTCGATCAGGTCCAGGCAACCGTCTATCACGCGCCTCATTCCTACACCGGCGAAGACGTGGTCGAGATCTTCTGTCACGGCGGCCGGGCCACGACCGAGGGGATTGTTGCGCTATACCTGCGGCTGGGCGCCCGGGCGGCCGAGCCTGGCGAGTACACATTGCGGGCCTTCCTCAACGGGAAAATGGATCTGGCGCAGGCCGAAGCGGTACGCGATCTGATCGACGCCCAGACTTCCTTCCAGGCCCAGATAGCCTCCGAACAACTCTCCGGGCGGCTGTCGCAGCAGTTGCGGCCGATGAAGGAACGCCTGATTGAAGCCGTCTGCCTGTTGGAGACGCTGCTGGAATTTGTCGAAGACGACGTCCAGACGCCCGAACGGGCCGATACGATCTCGAGTCTCGAGCTGTCCGCCGAGCAACTTCGAAGTTTTGCCGGAACGTTTCAGTTCGGCCGCTTGCTGCATGACGGCGCGACGGTAGCGATTGTTGGCCGCCCCAACGTAGGAAAATCCAGCCTGTTTAACGCGCTGCTTCGCGAGGACCGCGCCATTGTCACCGCGATTGCGGGAACCACGCGAGACACCGTCAGCGAGAATGTCCAGGTCGAAGGCATCCCGGTGCGGCTTCTCGATACGGCCGGACTGCGCCCGACCGACGACCCGGTCGAACGCATCGGCCTGCAACGTGCTCGGGACGCACTGCGCGACTCCGACGCGGTCATCGCCGTCGTTGACGGTTCGCTGCCGCTGGGCGCCGACGATGAGCAGCTGCCGGCCACCCTCGAGGGACGGCGCTGGCTGTGCGTCGTTCATAAGTGCGATTTGCCTGCGGCCCGATGGAAGGTGGACGAATGGCTGCCGCCCGGCGTGCCGCGATGTCTTGTATCGTCGTTGACTGGCCACGGCATGGAGCGCTTGCGGGAATTGATCGGAGCGCTGCTGGTTGAAAACCGCTACGAATGCGAAGATGTGCTGATCACCAGCCTGCGGCAGAAGGACGCCATCGACGAAGCCGCCGGGTGGATTGAACAGGGTGTTGCGTCGCTGCGATCGCGGCGCTCCGAAGAGTTCGCTGCCTACGAGCTTCGCAAAGGCCTCGACGCTCTTGGCCGGGTAACCGGAGAGACCAGCGTCGACGATTTACTGGGAAAGATCTTTTCCACATTTTGTATTGGGAAGTAGCAGGGGTCAGGATTCAGGGGTCAGGGATCAGGGGTCAGGAGTCAGGGGCCAGGGAATGGCGGATTGCGGATTGATTGCGAATTAATTCCGTAGTCCCTGAAGCCTGAAGCCTGTTTTTCTATGTTCGATGAACGATTTGATGTGGTAGTCGTCGGCGCCGGCCACGCCGGTTGCGAGGCGGCCTGGGCATCGGCGCGCATGGGATTGCGCACGGCGCTCTACACGAAAAATACAGACCTGATCGCCCAGATGTCGTGCAATCCCGCCATCGGAGGCATTGCCAAAGGGCACCTGGTTCGAGAGTTGGACTGCCTGGGCGGAGTCATGAGCCGGGTGGCCGATCGCGTCGGTATTCAGTTCCGATTGCTCAACCGCAGCCGGGGTCCTGCCGTGCAGGCGCCGCGGGCCCAGATGGACAAGGCGCTCTACCGGTTGGAGATGCGCCGGCAGCTGGAGACCGAACCGAACCTCTTTCTCAAACAGAGCGACATCACCGAGTTGATTCTGGATTTTTCCGGACGGAGCCCGGAGGCCCGCGTGACTGGCGTCCTAACCGGAGACGGGCGCAAGGTCGCGGCCCGCTCGGTCGTCCTGACGACCGGCACGTTCTTGAACGGTCTGATCCACATCGGGGAAAACAATTTCAGCGGCGGGCGCTCCGGGGAGTTCTCGTCGGTGTCGCTGGCCCAGATGATCCGCCAGCTCGGATTTCAAGTGGGGCGTTTGAAAACCGGTACGCCACCCCGCATCGACATGCGGACGGTCGATCTGGACCGCTTCGAAAAGCAGTCCGGCGACTCTTCGCCCACGCTGTTCTCCTATCGCAGCAGCGGCATCATCCAGCCCCAGATCTCGTGCTATGTCGCTTACACCAATGAAGAGGTCCACCGCATCATCCGCGACAACTTGCATCGGTCTCCCCTGTACGGCGGGAAGATCCTGGGTATCGGCCCGCGCTATTGCCCGTCGATTGAAGACAAGATCGTAAAGTTTCCGGACAAGACTCGCCATCAGCTTTTTCTGGAACCCGAGGGTCTGGACACAAACGAAATGTACGTCAACGGATTTTCCACCAGCCTTCCCGTCGACGCTCAGTTCGACATGCTGCGGGCGATTCCCGGCCTGGAGAACGTCGAGATGATCCGGCCCGGCTACGCTATCGAATATGATTTCGTTCAACCAACCGAGCTCCTTTCAACCCTGGAGACCAAGCGCGTCGAGAACCTGTTCCATGCCGGCCAGATCAACGGAACGACCGGCTACGAGGAAGCCGCCGCGCAGGGACTCATCGCCGGGATCAACGCGGCGCTTAAGGCTCGCGGCCAGAGCCCGTTCCACGTGGCTCGATCCGAAGGATACCTGGGGATTCTAATCGACGATCTCGTCACCCAGGGCGTCGATGAGCCTTACCGGATGTTTACCTCGCGGGCCGAGTACCGGCTGCTTCTTCGCATCGACAATGCCGACCTGCGACTCTACCGGAAGGGATATGATCTTGGCTTGATCGACCAGCAGGACTATCGCCGTTTTACCGAAAAATATGCCCGCGTCGACCGCGCTCTGGAGTTTTTGCGCCGTACGCACCTGCGGGAAGATTCGGCGCTGCTGGCGACGTTGCGCCAGCGAACTCGCGGCAGTCTCCAGGCAGGCACCAGCCTCGAGCAGGTTCTTAAACGACCCGAGGTATCCATCGACGACTTGCGGGCCACACTGCTCGGACAGGACGCGGCGCTTGACGAGACGGAGCTGCAGATCGTCGAAATCCAGATCAAGTACGAGGGCTACATCAATCAGCAGGCCCACGACGTGCGACGGCTCGCGGGCCTGGAAGAACGCAGGATTCCGACGGGATTCAACTATCAGGGAGTGCAGGGCCTGTCCCGCGAAATGGTCGAGAAACTTTCGAGGGTGCAGCCCCAGAATCTGGGAATGGCCCGGCGGATACCCGGGGTCACTCCCGCGGCGATTTCGATACTGAACATCCATCTGGAAATGCACAGCGCTGCAAGCCGCAACCAAACACAGAGCCGCGACGATAAGGACAGAGCGTAACCGTATGCCGTATGCCGTATGCCGTATGCCGCTGGCCCGCTCCCCTGCGGTCGCGGCTCTGTTGGTGCTCCGCGGGCCCGCTCCCGTACCTGCGCCCGGCATACGGCATACGGCATACGGCATACGGTCTACGAGGTCCCATTGAAGGCCGTCGTCCTGGGATGCGGATTGCAGGGAGTGGCTGCCGCCTACGACTTGTTGCGATGGGGGCAGGCCAGCCATCTGCTGCTGGTCGACAGCGAGGCGGCGCGGCTGAAGGCAGCGGCCCGCCGGCTGACCCGATTGCTTTCTCTAAAGTCCGGCATCCTGGACACGGCGGTTCTGGATCTCCGCAAGGAGGACAGTATTGTCGACGCGTTGCTGTCGCGCGACGTTGTCGTCAGCGCCGTTCCCTATTATCTGAACCTGGGCGCCGCGCGCGCCGCCGTTCGCGCGCGCGTTCACTTCTGCGATCTTGGCGGAAATACCGAGCTCGTCCGCCAGCAACTGGAGCTGCACGAGCAGGCGCAGGCCGCTGGCATCGCCGTGGTCCCCGACTGCGGGTTGATGCCCGGGATGGGCACAACGCTGGCCATGGGCGCCATCGACCGTGTTCCGCGCGCCGAAACGGTGCGGATTTTTGTCGGCGGCCTGCCGCAACAGCCGCTGCCGCCGCTCAACTACAAGCTGGTTTTCAATATTGAGGGTTTGACCAACGAGTATGACGGTCCCGTTTACGTGCTGCGCGATGGCACGGTCCAGCAGGCCGAGTGCCTCGGAGAATTGGAGGTCCTCGAGGTGCAGGGCGTGGGCACGCTGGAGGCCTTCATGACGTCGGGTGGAACTTCCACCGTTCCCTGGTCGCTCGAAGGAAAACTCAAGACGCTGGAAGAAAAAACGCTGCGCTATCCCGGGCACTGCCAGCAGATCCGGCTATTGCGGGACCTCGGTTTTCTATCGCAGCAACCCGTTCGACTGGGCCGCAGTCGTGTCGTCCCTCGTCAGGTGTTTCACGCCGTGGTCGGACCGAAAATCGACTTTCCCGACGTCCCGGACATGGTGGTTCTGCGCGTCGATTGCGAAGGCGAACAGGGCGGCCAGCCGGTGATTCTGCGCAAAGAGCTGATCGACCGTGCCGACGCGGAAACCGGGTTTTCCGCCATGCAGCGCACTACCGGATTCTCAGCGGCGATCGTCGCCGGCCTGCTCGCTCGAGGAAGCATCTCGCCGGGCGCCATCCCGCTGGAGCTTTCGGTTCCTGCCGATCTGTTTATCGAGCAACTTCGCAAGCGCGGATTCGACTTGCGCGAGCAATGGCTACGACCCTAATTCTTAGATGCTGCTGCTGACAGAGATCCCTGAACGAACTAAAATGATGCTTCGGTAGAAGAAGGACGAAGGACAAAGGACGAAGGACACAATGCGAAGGACAAAGGATGTCCTTAGTCCTTAGTCCTTTGTAGTTAGTACTTCGCATTTCATAATTCGTACTTCGTAGTAGGAGGCTCTATTTACAGAGTTACGAAGGAACTTCATTTCTGCTACGGCCATCGCCTGCTTCGCTACGACGGGAAGTGCAAATTTCTCCATGGCCACAACGCCCGTGTCGAGATCGAGCTGGAATCTCCCACGCTCGACCATCGGGGCATGGTCTATGATTTCAGCGACATCAAACGATCGATCCAAAGCTGGATCGACCGGGAATTGGATCACAAGATGATCCTTTGCAGGGACGACACGCTGGTCAAGGCTCTCACCGATCTCACCGAGCCATTTTTCGTTATGGAAGCAAACCCGACGGCCGAAAACATTGCTCGGCTGATCTACGACTACGCTGTTTCCCAGAGTTTCCCTGTCCGGGAAGTCCGCTTGTGGGAAACCCCGACGTCGTTTGCCGCCTACGGCCCTGATGCCTAGATCCGACCGGGTTGAGACCCCCTCGGGAGCCTCGAATCGCGCTCCGCTGATTGGCCTGGTCTTCGGAATTGCGGCGTTGCTTGCCGTCAATGTCGCCTGGTTCCAAAACGACGACTCGCCTGCCATTTACGACATGGCGCACCATCTGTCGCTGGGATGGCAGGCCCGTCAGGCTTTGGGCGATGGGAACCTGGGCGGCCTGTTTCACCTGTCGGACTACTATCCGCCCCTAGTCCATTGGACGCTGGCAATTTCCTACGTCGCCACAGGTCCGCGCCCTGCGGCAGCGCTGCTGGCAAATCTCGGCTGGGTGTCTCTTCTGGCGTTGTCTGTTTACCGCCTCGGCTGCCGGATGGCGGGCCCTTGGAGCGCTGCAGTTGCGGCTGTCGTCGTTATCTGGCTTCCCATGAATGCGTGGTGGTCACGCGAGGCCATGCTCGATCTTCCATTGACGGCAAGCGTTGCCGCAGCGACGCTGCTGTTGATCGAGGCGTGTGATTCAAACCAGCGCAGGCGCTGGCTTGTGCTTGGGCTCGCGCTTGGCTTGGGGATGCTGGTCAAGTGGACTTTCATTCTGTTTCTGGCGCCGCCCCTGGTGTTTTGCATGATTCGAATGATGCGACAGCGCCACGGATTTCCTGGAAAAGCGTTGCCTGTGGCGCACTGGCTCGACGCGGTGCTTGTGGCCGTCGTCGTTGCCTTCCCCTGGTACATCCTCCATCTGCAGAATCTCCGAAAACGCTTCTCCTCAACCATGGCTGAAGGACTGGCTGAAGGCGATCCCTCAACGGGCTCGCTTTCTTCGCTGACGTTCTACATTCAATCGCTGTTGAGCTACCACCTGTTTGCAGTATTTTTTGTGCTGGCGGTCATCGGAGTCCTGGTGGCGCTTTATCGGCGAAACAGGATCGACCTGGTCCTCCTGATCCAGCTGGCGGGCGGCTGGGTTTTCCTTACACTTCTTACCAACAAGGACCCCCGCTATCTAATGCCGCTGGTTCCGATGCTGGTGTTGCTGGGAACCTCGGTCCTCCGCTCTTGGTGGTGGCTCGCCGCGGTTGCCCTGGCGTTCGCTCAACTGCTGGCCGTGAGTTTTGACATCGGCCTCCCGCAACGCATTCGCATCGCCGAGTCCCCTGTTCCCGTCTGGCAGGAACGCTGGCTGCACGAAGAAAATCACCGCGAGCACTCACGCACCGTGATCATGCGCTCGGGCTGGGATCTGTTTCAAACCTCCTACGCGGGAATGATCGGACCGCCGCGAAAGGAAGACTGGAAGGTCAATGCCATTCTCGAGCGCGTTGTCTCCGACGCGGCGGTGGGCTCTCGCCGGCCCCTTCTGGCGCTGGTACCCGACATGCCGCGCTTTCATGCCGGTGCATTTCAATTGCAGACCAACTGGAGAGGCTGGCCGGTGACGATTTCGCGTCCTCGCGTGGGCGCAGACTGGGATGCGCTGGAGGGCTTCGATTACGTCGTCATCAAGGAAGGAAACCAGGGCCCTCCCTGGACCACCGTTCAAAACGCCGAGATCGATATGTTCGTGAAGAACAACCCGGCGTACTTCAAGGTGGTGGAGTTGTATCCGTTGCCCGACGGATCCTGGGCGCGGCTGTGCCGCATCGAGCGTCCGCTCTAGGCTCCAGGCGCCAGGCTTCAGGCTTCAGGGCAATCAATCCGCAATCGGAGGAAGTGTCAGTGCCACGAACGCAGAGAGTGGTGACCATCATGTTCTTGCCGTGTGCGTCAATATCACAACTCTCTGCGTTCGTGGCACCAACGTTTGCGGCACTGAAA
>JBPCNK010000090.1:0-21381 GCA_051001345.1 Acidobacteriota bacterium
CCACTGACCACTGACCACTGACCACTGACCACCGACCACCGACCACTGACCACTGACCACTGGCCACTGCTTTTCACGGATAAATCATCGTCAGCGGGTCCGGCAAAGGAATTCGTTGGATGCGGCCGTCCTTTGTAAATTTGGCGAGCGCATATTCCGGCTTGTCCGGGTTTCCTTTGGTGATGTCGTCGATGTTGCCCACAATCAGGAAAACCAGCTTATCCGGGTCAAGATACTTCTGTGCGACGCGCTGAACATCGTCGATGGTCACCGCCTTCACGCGCTGGCGATAGCTTTCCCAATAACCGGCCGGCCGCTTCGTATATTCGTCCGCAGCAAACGTTCCGGCAATCTGCGACGCGGTGGCAAAAAATCGGGGGAAGACCTCGATGGCGGAATTGATTGCCGTGTCGATCTCCTCCTGCGTGACCTTTCCGTTGCGGATCCGGCTGATCTCTTCCAAGACGATACTGATGGCCTGGGAAACCGTCGGACTCTTGGATTGGAAACCCGCGCGAAAATGGCCGGGGTAGTAAACCCCAAGGCCGAAATTTGAACCGGCGCTGTAGGCCAACCCTTCATCGGAGCGCACGCGCGACAGGATGCGAGATGTAAAGCCTCCGCCGCCAAGAATGTCGTTCATAATCTCGATCGCGTACTGGTCGGGATTGTCCCGCGTCGAACCGAGATGGCCGATGGCTACACGGCCCTGATTGACATCGGCCTTGTGAACCGTGTAGACGCCGGGAACGGGAGCATGCAACGGCCGAGGAACGGCCGGCACAACCGCCTTGGACGCCGGCCAACCGCGCATCGCCGACTCCAGCCGGGCCACCATTTCCTCGGTCTTGAAATCTCCGGAAACGGCAAAAATAAAAGCTCCTGGCTGGTAATACTGTTTATGAAAGGCGATCAGATCGTCCCGGGTAATCGACTCGACCGAAGCTTTGGTCGTTACGCGGGTTGAGAAGTGATTGTCGCCGTGCATCAAGCGGCCCCATTCGCGGCCTTCGATCGAGCCTGTGTTATCGTTTCGACGCTCCATCTGCTGCAACGCCTGGCTCTTTGCCAGGGCAATTCGATCGGCCTGAAATCCGGGATTGCGGAGCATGTCAAACAGCAGCGCCAGACCCTGGTCGATGTCCTTGCTGAGGCAGTTCAGGCCGGCGCTTCCCTGCGTGTCCCCAATGAAGCTGGAGATCTGGGCCGCCAGAAAGTCGGCGGCTTCGTCGAATTCCTCGGCGTTTTTGCTGGTGGTCCCTCCAGTCCGCATCTGCGTTCCGGTCAGCGACGCCACGCCTTCCTTACCGGCGGGCTCCAGGTAACCGCCGGTCCTGACAAGGATCGATACATTGACGAGGGGCAGGACGTGGTCTTCGACCAGATAGGCGACGGCTCCGTTAGAAAGTACGCGCCGGTATGTTTCGGGCTTAGGCGGAGTAAAAGTCAAAGTTGAGTATTTCAGATCGTTGGGGTGCGCCACGATGTCCGGCTTCGATGCTGCAGCCGCCTTGACGGCGGCCGCCGGTCGGGTTTTCTGCTGTGCCGCCTGGCCCGCGTGGGCAGTCGAAACACCGGCGAGCAGAAGAATGCTGGGGACCAGAAGAAAAGTATTTCGTTTCCCGATTCTCATTGCTTTCCTCCCTCGAGCTGTTTGATCCGGTCTTGCACCAGTTTCTTCATCGCCTGCATCAGATCCTGCTTGTCGGCAGGAGCAGACCCGGCCCGTTCCTCCATTTGTCCCAGCATGGCCTTGAGCTGTTCGGCCTTCATCTGGGCCAGCCCTCCTCGCATGCGCGTGATCTGTGCCTTCTCCTGGTCGTCCAGTCCGGCCAGCAGCGGATCATCGGCCGCGGCGGCGGCTTTCTTCGTGTAGTAGATGGCGACGGTCCGGCCCTCGGGAGCGAAGTACGTATTTGCCACGCGCTTGATGTCGTCTGCCGTGACGGCCTGCACGAGCGCCGGCTCGGTATTGATCGTATTCCAGCCCCGATTGGAATCGCGCAGCATCAGTTGCACCATCAGAGAAAAGTTAGACTGCAGGCGGCGAAAATCCGCGGCGGCGTTCTGATTCTTGACTTTCTGCAGCTCGCGTTCCTCGACCGGTTCCTGCTGAAGTCTTTCGATCTCCTTGTAGAGCGCCTGCTCGACTTCTTCCGGAGTGCGGCCGGGCTTGGCCACCCCGCGCAGTTGGAAGTACCCTTCGTACTTGTTGCCTACCTGAAAGGCAAAGGCGTTGTTGGCTACGGCCTGCTTGAGGACCAGCGATTTGTAAAGTCTGCCGGTGCGCCCGTTGAGGAGGTCGCCCATCATGCTGAGCGCGTACTCATCCTTGTGGCCGTCGGCCACGGTGTGATAGCGGATGCCGGCCTCCGGGTTGGTGTCGGCGTAAGCGACCATCCTTTTTTCAGCCTGTTGTTTCATCTCGCGCGTGCGCACGGGCTCCGGCTCGCGGGGACCGCGCGCCAGCCTCCCGAAGTATTTGCGGGCCAGTTCGGTTGCGCGCGCAGGATCGAAATCGCCCACCAGGCAGGCTGTCAGATTGTTGGGGGCATAATGGATGGCAAAGTATTCGAGAGCCTCTTCGCGCGTAATCCCTTCCAGGTCGCTGGGCCACCCAACGATCGGCCAACCGTAAGGTGACGACTGCCAGAAAAGCGAATTGTACTGTTCGTCAAACTTTCCCGTCGGCGTGCTGTCGGTGCGCAAGCGCCGTTCTTCATGCACGACGTCCCGCTCGGAATAGAATTCGCGGAAGACCGGTTTGGCCAGACGATCGGACTCCATCCAGAACCACAGTTCGAGCTTGTTGGCCGGAACATTAATAAAGTAAGCCGTGAGATCTTCGGTGGTGAAGGCATTCATGCCCGACCCGCCCGCCGTGGTGTAAATACGGTCGAACTCGTCCTTGATCATCGAATCCTTTTCTTTTTTGATCAGGGTCTCAAGCTCCGCCAAAAGTTGCTGATGCCGAGGCGACCGGACCTTCGGGTCCTTCGGGTCGGTGATTTCTCCGAGCCGCTGTTTTCGAATCAACGCTTCTTCTTCGCGGCGAAGTTCCGCTTTGACGCGGTCCATTTCCTCGATGGTCTTGAGGTTGTCCTGGATGTTTCTGGTCCCGATGACGTGGGTGCCCTTAAACATCATGTGCTCGAAAAGATGAGACAACCCGGTGATGCCCGGCCGCTCGTTGACCGAACCGACCCGCGCCACCCAGCCGGCGGCAACGTTTGGATCGCCTGAGCGGGGAACCATCAGCACGCGCAGGCCGTTTTCCAAAACCAGCTCCTGAACCGGCACCTTTTGAGCCAGAGCAAGCTGCACGCACAAAAGAAAAGCCAAAGCATAAAAGAGGGTTTTCCTCATACCTTCATTCTCCTTGCTGTGGGTGCATCGTATCAAAAAACAGGGTCAGGGGTCAGGGTTCAGGGGTCAGGGTGATGGCGAGGACTCAGACCGTGCTCGTCGACGTGCGCGTGCACGTGGCCGTCATCGGTTGTTTTGGCAGTGCTCGGTATGGCGGTGCCGGCGCGTAAGCGAGCGGCCCCACAGCAGACATATTATCTGCAGAACGCGCACCCTTTTCGAGAACTCACTTTTCGACGGGTCGCGGATCGTCTGGCCGCCAGCGCGGGACTGCAAGAATCTCGGGGTGGTCGACGCTGACCCCGTCGTATTGAATTTCGTCCCAGGTTGCCTCGCTGGCGTAGAAAGTCGACGCGGCGATGTTGACGCATGCGGCGTACAGGTTGCGAAGTAATTGCTGGTTGTGATCCTTCATCCTGGAAAGGACGCGCTGCCGGTCCGCAATCGAAAGGTGCGAAAAACCGTGCAGTCCGCCGCCTAGCAGCAGAATAACAACGGAGCTCTCCACCAGCAGCAACGCCTGGGTCAATGCTTGGCGCGAACTGCGGCGCTGGTACCCCAGGTACTCGTCGATGGTCGTGATGAAGTTCGGCACTTTATCCTTGAAGTCCGCCCCGATGACCGCCTCGGCCACGGCAAACAGAATGCGCGCTGTCTTGCCATTGAGATAGACCAGCGCGGCTTCATCCACCGCCGCCACCTTTTTGGGCCAGGCCAGCAAACTCAGAATTGGATTCATCAGTCTACCCATGGCCACGTGACCCCCTGCTGGTGGAGCGTAAAGGGCTTTCCGTGTTTCTCGCAGATCGCCCGAGCCGCCCACAAGGCCAGCGAATAGATGGTTACTTGCGGATTGGCTCCTAACCCGGTTGGGAAGATCGACGCGTCGACCACCCAGGTGTTGGGCACACCTCGCAAGCTGAAGTCCGGTTTGACAACGGAACGGGAATCATCCTGACCCATACGGCAGCCGCCCATGACGTGGACGGTAAAGACTGTGGCGCGTTGCGGCTCAAAAGAGACTTGTTCGAGATGAGATACTTCCGCCAGCGACTTGATCTCAAGCGATGGATTGGTGAAGTGATAGACCGAAGTGGCTCCCGCAGCCAGTTGAATCTTTGTCATCTCGATCAAACTGTGGCGCATCGCCGCAATATTGTCCGCCGCCAGTTTGTAGTCCAAATCGGGATCCTTATATTGGTCCAGCTTGATGGTGCCGTAGGGATGGTCTTCGCGGAACCCGGAGTTATGGTGAGCGTAGATGATTGCGCCAAACGGGTAGTAGTCGCGCATGATGGCGCGCAGCCGGTCTCCATAGTCCAGTGTGGCCGCGGCGCTCAAAACTGGAAAAAACGAGCCGGTCTCAATCAAGTAACCTGTAGGTCCAGCCGCGAACTGATCGGTCATCATGTTGTCGGGCACGCCGTAGGCCGGATGGGTGCGCTCCTTGTAACGGCCAACGCAGATCGTAACGGGGTGCACGTGTGTGAACTTGCCGACCAGCCCGTTAGGGTTGAGTTTCGAGCGCAGCAATATGGTCGGTGTCCCGATGGCTCCGGCGGCAAGCAGCACGCCTAACTTCGGACGAACCCTTAGCGTTCGGCCGGTGGGTTGTGTTTTGGAATCGACAAAATGAGCTCGTAGTTCCGGAGCGCCGCTGCCGTGAGGCACGAGTTTGTCGACTTTCGTGTCGGTATAGATTGTGGCGCCCTGCCCTACGGCTGCAGGCAGCCAGGTCACAATGCCGCTCTGCTTTCGGTCGTACGGACAGCCGACGCCGCAGCTGCCGCATTCACGACAGTGGTGCGTGTTGTTGGGCAGGTTGCTCCAGCGGTATCCCAGTTGCGTGCATCCTCTGATGAGCGCCTGCGCCGAAGTGTTGTAGCGGTCATCGCGATGGATGTGGATGAAGCCGACGACTTCCTCCATCAAAGGTCGCAGGTTCTCGCTGCTGAATGGCAAACCGAAACGGTTGTGCCAGTACTGCAGTGTGGAATCAGGGGGAGGCAGACAGGCCGACCAGTTGACCGTTGTGCCTCCGCCCAGACAGCGGCCCTGCATGACCTTGATTCCGCCGTCGCTGCTCAGCCGGGCGCCGCCCTCCTGAAAGAGCGTCTTGTACATGTCGATCTCGCGTTCGGTGAAGGTAGGCCGAACGTGGCTCGGTCCGCCTGTGCCCTGTCCAGTGGGGATATTGGGACCTTCCTCAAGAACCAGGACGTCGAAACCGGCTTCTGCGAGCTTGAGGGCGCACACTCCTCCCGCCGCTCCTGAACCGACAATGCAAAATTCAGGCGTCAGCGTTCGATTTTCCGCGAGAACTCTACCTTCGACAATGCTGCCCGGCATGCTTGGCAACCGATTTCAGGATCGCGTGGATTAGGTTTGGAGAATCTGTTAGAAGTAATACTAGTTTTCCAAATTGCCTCAGGTCAAGAAGAAAACTGCACATGTGCATTGGAGGGCAAATCCGTGAGCACTGACCAGATTGTGGTCCGTTACCGAGAGATCGAAAAGGCGTTTCACGGCAACGCCGCCGCTTTGGAAAAGGCGGCCGGACAAGCGGCTGGGCCGAAGTCGCGCGTCAAGCCGGGCACGCAGGCCCGCATGCTGGCCCACTTGAGCAATGCTTTGCACCAATTAGAGTTGGCCGAAGCGCGAAGCAGCGTGATGGTGACGGCGCAGGATCAGACGGCCTCTCTGCTGCAGACTTTTTTGGCCAGCCGCGCCCGCCGGGCGGGCAAGCTCGAGCCGGTGGACAGTGGCGCGCTGGAGGCAAAATTTGATAACCACGATGTGCTTGGCTGGATGGGGAGTTTCTTCTCGTTTTGGAAGAAAATTCGCCCCCATAAGCTTCTGGCGGCTGCAGCGCAGCCGGACACGGTTTCAAATCAGCTGCGTGTCGCGCTCTTCGGCGATTGGGGAACGGGACTGTACGGCGCACCCGTTACGGCCAGGAGTATTGCGCAGGACGGCAAAGGCTATCAGTTGCTGCTGCACCTCGGTGACGTGTACTACTCCGGCGATGATGGCGAAATCAGAGACCGCCTGCTGAAGACCTGGCCCCGGGTCAGCGGCGCCCTGAACAGGACTCTCAATGCAAATCACGAGATGTATACGGGTGGGAAAGCGTATTTCACGCGGGCGTTGCCGGAGTTCAAACAAAAGGCCAGTTATTTTGCGCTTCAAAACGATTTCTGGACACTGATTGGACTGGACAGCGCGCACAAGGACCACGATCTGGCGGGAGACCAGGTCGCCTGGCTCGAAGCCATCTTACGCAAATCGGGGAACCGCAGGACCATCCTGTTTTCGCATCATCAACCGTATTCGTTGCTCGACGACCAGGGCCCTCAGTTGACAATGAAACTGGCAGCCCTGCTGGATGGAAACAAGATCTTCGCCTGGTACTGGGGCCACGAGCACCGCTGCGTTCTCTATGATCGGCATCCTATGTGGGGACTGCTCGGACGATGCATCGGCCACGGAGGGTTCCCTTACTTTCGCGACAAACAATTGGGAGCCGTTCCGTCTTCACCCAAGTGGAAAACTCTCGAAGGCAAGAATATGGTTCCCGGAGCGATCGTGCTCGACGGGCCCAATCCGTACGTGGAAGGTCACGAGAAAAAGTACGGGCCGCAGGGCTACGTCACACTGGAGTTCCAGGACGAGCATTTGAACGAAATTGTCAATGATGCCGACGGCACCGTTCTGCACGAAAGGCAGATAGCTTGAATCCAGTCGCCAGTCGCCAGTCGCCGGTCGCCAGAGGCTGGTTATTCCGGGGGTTGGTAACAACAAACATTGATCCGCCTCCGCGAGTGACTATGGGAAAACTGGGGCCGATTTTTTGACCGGCTTCACCACAGCGTTTATGAATCCGGGGGATTCATCACCCAGGATGAAAATTTTGACCGTGGGCCTGGGAGCGCGCGCATGTAGCGGTGCCGCGCGCGTAAGCAAGCGGGCCCCCTTTGAATCTGCATGGCCTGTGAATGGCAGCAACCATGGCACTGCCGGCTCAAGCCTTGGCGGAAATGTTGCTGTCAAACGGCACATGAAGGCAATTAGCGTCTCTGCTGAGGGGCCGCTCGCTTACGCGCGCGGCACCGCTATAGCCGTCCGCTCCTGGAATAGAAGTCATTTTCATAGCAGAGACACAGAGGACACAGAGGAACACAGAGAAAAGCGGGCTTACAAGTCTTATGAACTTCGATCGCAGCACGGAGAACTGTCTCAGTAAGTTCGTTGACATGCATGCTTAGATTACAGAGCTGGTCGTTGGTACGAAGTTTTTCTCTGTGTTTTCTCTGTGTCCTCTGTGTCTCTGTGGTGAAGCCGCTCTTCACTGCACCGCAGAGCGTCACTAGGACCAGCGTTGTTGATATCAATTCAGATGTCACAGTCCACTAGTTTGCGGCCCCGCTGGGGCCGCGCTCTTTAGAAGAATCGAATTTGTCGGAAATCGCGCAACGGCGCGGGCGCCGCTTCGTCTGAATCCTCGAACAGATCGAGGGCCGTCAGCGGCCCGAAGGAAAGCCCCGCCCGCTGTTCAATCCACTTCAGCGACCGCTGATGCGTCTCGTAGGTGCCGAAGACAAACTCCTCCGGCTGCAGGAATTTGTCCTGCGAAATCGAGTATCCAGTCGCCGACAGCTTCTCGGTCTCGTCGTGGACAAATGCGATCACCTTCCAGAATAACCGTGGAATCTTGATACCGAACCTCAGCGGGTCGTTTGAACGAAACACAGGTCCGGTGAAAACGCAGATTTTCATGTCGTCTTCCCGCGCATGGTCCAGCGCGTAATCTTCCAGCCCCAGCCAGATTCCGGCGTTGAAGATCTGCATCTGCGGAACCGCGTTGGTCACGTGCATGGAATCCTTGTTTCCGCGCGAGGCGGTCGCCTGCGTTCCCCATATCGGGTCCTCGCGCCGGGTCATATGCCCCCGGCTGAACTTCGGAGCGTTGCCGTAGCAATCCTTCATAATCTGCATATCCACTGCGATCCGCGGATCTCGCAACCAACCCGACCGCTTCACTTTACGCGACCGATTTCCGTCGATGTTCACAGCGCTGTAGAAGCACATTCGGCGTTTGCCGTTCATGACCACCGAGAAATGCTCGTATTTGAGTTCGACCTCATCCGGGTTGCCGGCGAAGTCGAACGTCAAGACCTGGTTGGAGTCCCGCGTGACTTTCGGCAGCGCAACCTTGATGCCGCCACCGAGGAAATCCGCACGATAGCCCCCGCGATCCAGGTAGTCCTCCGGCACTCCCTCTGTCGCAAAGACCTCGTCGCCTTCATCGTCATCTGGAGCCTGATGCGACCCCGCTGACGGGATGGCTGTGCCGCCGGCGTCCCCCTTCACGGATACGGGAACCGTCGAGGCGGAGCCGGCCGGACCAGGTTCGCGAACAGGGCCGCCCACTTCGATTGTCACTTGAATCGGAATGGTGCAAGAGAAGCTGACCGGGTTGGCAGTCTGCGCCTGCCCACGCGGGCCATCCGCCCGGCCGTGCGTGATCGCACGCCTCGTCTCGCCGCGTTCCGCCATCCGGAGCCGTTCCTCGATTATGTCGGCGGGCACCGCATAGTTGGCTTCGAGAAAACGCCCCGCGAAGTGAATCCCCAGGGCCGATCCGGTCGCCAGATCCAGCACCACCGACCCCGAGTTGCCACCCAATGTCGAACAGTCATGCAGCAGCGCGGCCGGACTGGCGCCCTTGACCTGCCCGGGCGCCAGCCGTTTCTTGTCGTACACGTCGCCGAAGATTCTCTCCATCAGGTCCTGGTCCGGAATCCTACTGTCTCGCGCCGGATAACCGATCACAGCCACCTGCTGGTCTGCACTCGCGACATTCTCCGATAACGCTATGGGCGAAGTCAGGTTCGTCCCCTCCACGCGCAGGAACGCCAGGTCCGGTCCGTCGTCGTCTTCGATGTGGAGGATCTCACGCAGGAGGAACGAACGCTGCTCAGACCGGTCCACCTCCTCCAGGAAATCGATGCTCGCCTCCATCAGACGCCCGCTGGCGCCCGTTCGAAACACGAAACCCGTGCTGTTGCTCCGGCCGAACTCTCGAGCGACATGACGGTTGGTTGCGATCACATCGGGCCGCACCAGCCAGCCGGTTCCTACCCAATCGAGGTAGGGGTGTCCATCGAGTTCAATCCGTCCCACGGCGCGGATCGCACCGGTCAACACCCCGCGCGCGCGCACCAGGCGATCGCGCCACACTTCGCTTTCGGCGTCGGTGAACGTCAGTTGCGCCTCGTCCTGGGAAACCGCGAGAACCGGACGGCCCGTGCGCAGCACGATTGTTTCGAGGGTCGGCTGCTGGCCCGGGCGCGCGAGCCGCTCGGGGACAACCGCGACTTCCGGCATCCCACGGTCGAGCCGCTCCTCTAATTCTTTCCCTAACTCCTGATCGCTCCTGCGCAGCCGCCCGAGAGCTTCGATGACCTTAGCGTTGTCAATCATGATGCCACCTCATTACATTGGCGGAGGAGCCAATGTTGTAATTTGAGCAAGATGTTCGATCCCGCTTCCCACTAGCGGCCCGCTCCCTTACGGTCGCGGCGCCGCGGGCGGTGAAAAATCCGGGCTAGCCGTGGGCTAGCCGTCAACCTCACCCAAAATTGACGGCGGCCTTCTTCAGCAGGGGGTCTTTCGTAAGTTTCCACAAGGCCACGGCGTGGTTGAGCTGCAAATAACTGCCTGAAAAATGCAGCCCGATAACCTGATGTGTCTCCAGATCGACGACGCACGAACCCGAGTTGCCGCCCAGAGTCGAACAATCATGGGCCAGCAGCGCCTTCTGAGACGCTACTTCCATAATCTCGCCGGGTTGAAGACGCTTGACGTCGTAGATATTCGAAAAAATACGCCGCATCTCATCGGGGTCGTTCCTGCGGCTGTCGGAAGCCGGATAGCCTATGAGGTAGACCTTCCGGCCCTTTTTTGCCGGGCTGAACTGGGAAGCGATCGGCAGGGGAGCGGGCAACTTGGACCCGCTCGAAGTCTTGGCCGATACTTTGAAGAGCGCCAGATCGTAGACCTCATGCACGCCAAGGATGCTCTTGAAATCAAACTCTGCTGACTGGGTCCCGCCCAATTCTTCCTTATAGTCGATTCGAGCTTTCATGCCGGGCTCAAACTCCCACTGTTTGGCGTTTTTCATCCGGCAGAATTCTTTGGCCACATGCCGATTGGTCATGATCACGTCTTTGGCGACGAGGAACGCCGTGCCGATCCAGTTCATTCCCGCAGGGTGACCCGTCACATCGACTCGTCCCACGCTGCCAAGAGTCTTTTCGATCTTCGATCGATGGGTCTCCAGGATTCGCCACTCATCCGGAGGTGGAAAAAATCTCCCGTCCTGAATGAGAATCGCTGGCCGGCCCATCAGCAGGATAATTGCCTCCAGGCCTCTCTCTTCCTCGGGCTGCAGAACAGCCTTGGTACCGTCTTTTCGAACTTTTCTGACGGCGCGTTTCCCTGCATCGACCAATCGCTCGCGCGCTTCGCCGACAGCCACGTCGACCTCGACGAGCGTGTCGGTTGTCTCAACCGTTTCCGTGGCGCCTGCCGGCCTGACGATGGCGCGTGAACGCAAGGGGCCGACGGCGGGCGGAAAGGCAGTGTCGAGCACCGCGGAGGGCGCCGATTCGAGCTGTTCCTCGACGGCTTTCAGATTCGGCAGCTGCCGGATTGCTTGTTTGATTAGCTCTGGGTTTTTCATTTTTGACTCTCCAGGTTTGATTGTTCCTTTTTTCGATCGAATCTTTCGGAACGTTGACATACTATCTATGCATAGTATGCATCAAGAAGCACGCTCCACTCCGCGAACTCCATGGAAGTGCACAAAGAAGGAGGATAGCCTTGTTCCTTTCCGCGCCATTGCTTGACGCCAACATGACGGTGAAGTCGGCCCTGGACAGGCTGAAGCTGTATTCGGGTTTGCCGCAAGCGGTTGTTCGAAGGCAAAAGGGCATGGAGATCTTCTGGTACGTTTTCCGCATACGCGACCTTTTGCGAGAAATTCAGTCGCAGGATGAGCGAAAGACTTTAGAGCAGGCTCTTGAAAACACGCGTCTCAGCTTTCACGAGTACACCTCCACCACAGCCGAGCAGGTCGACAAGGTCGACTCTGTCGAGGGGGCTTTTCAGGGTGTAATTCTCGACGGAAACCAGGTCGTTGGTGTGGCCATACCCGACCCGGTTGCGCGCATGGCGGCAGACGAAGATGGCGAACTCGAAGGGGCGGGGTTTATTCCTGAGAGCGGGGGAGGTTTAGAGGAAGGAGGAGCGCCGAGCCGGGAATCAGCCGGAGAGCCGCCGACATTACGACCCGCAAGGAGAAGCGGCGAAACGCGCAGAGGCGCCACACGCGCCGCACCCCCAGGACCAATGCCGGCACGAGGAGGAACAACCGAAGAGTTGGGTAGGGGAGGAATGGGGGTCGTCTACAGATCGGGCGGCCCGGGAATGCGGTCGCGAGGAACGGGTGTGTCCGAGCGCGTGGAGCCCCCCAAGCCGTTCGAGGCTCACCCATTTCTGGAAGCTCCTAAGATTGTTGCCCCGAAGCAAGAGTTTGACTTGGTCATCGGCCTTTCAAAGACGGCTGTGGAGGGCGTCCACGGCGGACCCATTTCGGTTTTGCTCCCGCCGGAAATTCGAGTGTTCGATTTAGAAGTGCACGTCGTCGCCGACGGTTTCAAGGCGCCCGCCGGCTGGAGGCAGCCGCTGAAGGTGGCCCGCGAGGATCTGGAAAACGCGCGCGTGCGCGTGGCCTTGGTAGCTCCGGAGACGCAAGAGGACGTTCTGCTGTCATCCTTGATCGTTCACTTCTCCTACCAGGGAAGTCCTTGCGGGATGGCATGGCGCAATATTGCAGTGCGACGGCCGGAGGCGCACGGCGCGGCCGGATCTGGATCCTGGGTCGAGGGCCAATCGGCTCCGTCCACTCTGCGAGTGGCCGAGCAAGGTCGGCCGCCCGATCTTACCGTCTGCATTTCCAAGCCGGACGGGAACTTCTCCGGAGGACGCTTTTGTTGGACATTTCAGTCGCCGCACGCAATAGAGCTATCCGCGGAATCCTTCCCGATGGATTTGGGAACAGACGCTGGGAGTTTTGCAAAGCTATGTGTGGACACCATTCACCAAAGCGATGGGAGTGCTCTGATCGAAAACGTGCTGGAGGGCCAAGGCCAGATCATAGCGGACAAAATGCCGGTCGAGTTTTGGAGCATCTTAAGAAGGATATCGAAACACGTTGGGGACACGCGAAAGGCCCCGACAGTTTTGCTGCTCAGCGAGGAGAGCCAGGTGCCGTGGGAGCTGGCGTTGGTGGATCCACCTTTGGATTCGAGCAAGCCTCCCTACCTGGGAGCCCAGGTCTCACTCGGCCGGTGGATCCTGGGTCGACCCGGTCCACCGCTTCCTCCAGCCAGACGAGTCGAGGTCAAGGAAATGGCGGTCGTCACGGGAGACTACGCCAGCGCCTCAGGTCTGAGGCCTCTGCCGAATGCCGTCGCCGAGGGGAAAGCGCTGCAAAAACGCTATCGCGCAATCGCTCTGACAGCCCAGGAAACTGACGTCAAGGCGCTGCTGGACGGAACCTTGAAGAAAAACGACCAGATCGTTGCGGTTGAATCCATTCACTTCGCCTGCCATGGGCAGGCCGATCCGAGCCGTCCGGAGTACAACTACATCCTGTTGAACAAGGGCCGGCCTCTTAGTCACCTGTTGTTTCGAGCACCCAAGGTTGGAAAAATGACGCAGCCATTCCTGTTTCTGAACGCTTGTCAGGTGGGGCAGGGCGGTGAACTGCTGGGCGATTACTCAGGGTTTGCGGGCAGCTCGCTGCGCGCCGGCTTTCGCGGATTTGTCGCACCACTGTGGTCCGTCAACGATGCGATAGCCGAGAAGATCGCCCTGCGATTTTACAAACTGGTGTTTGATTCGCCAACGTCAGTGGGCGAAGCCATGCGAGAGCTGCGGAGTGGTTACAAAACAGGAACTCCAGCGCCACCCATTTCCACGTACCTGGCTTATGTGTACTACGGACATCCTGAGTTGATCCTGCAGAAAAACTAAAACGCCCGCCGCCGATATGTTGCACGAAAAGAGTTCGACAACACCTGGTCGACTTGCTCCCGCATTGGAAGGCTTCGCTGTAAGGATGGTCAGGGCAGGCCAGAAAGGAAAGGTTCGCGAAATTGTCATCCGCGAGCTCGGACGCGGCTGGAAAATCACGGCGTTTGGCGACGATGGCACAAGCTTCGAAATCACGCCGCGGAAGGCTCGAAGAAACGTCCTGCCGGTCTCGCAAGCCTGGCAGAAGACTTACCGGCTGAGAGGGCTGCCAGGCGTCGTCTATGCAGAACCGCTTTTTTCCGTTCCGCTGCCGGGCGAGCCACCGGCGGACGAAAGTCGTGAAGGTGTTCTGGTGGGCGAGGAACACCTCGCCGAGAGCAACGATCCTGATTGGGTTCTCGAAGAGATGCGGGTTTTTGAAACGTGGCAGAAATCTTTCCTCGACCCGGGAAAGCTCCCCGGAAATTCTGTTGTCATCGCCCATCCGGACACCGGTTACCGCCGACACCCGGAAATTCGCGACAATCTGCTGGTTGAAAAAGGGTGGGACTTCGTAAAGCAGGACGGCGATGCTGAAGATGAGTTGGAAGGCAATATTGTGCTGTTGCGTTTTCCAGGCCATGGCACGGCAACGGCCAGCGTGATGATCAGTCCCCGCGGGGCGCAGGGCAATTATGGAGAAGATGACCCAAGTAATAACGCCGTCAGCGGCATTGCGCCCGGCGCCAGGATCATCCCGCTGCGAGTGTCCCGCTCGGTCGTTCTGTGGGAGGGCAGCACGATCAAGCTGGCGCACGCGATCGAATACGGCGCCGACCAGGGCGCTCACATCATTTCAATGAGCCTTGGCACCGCCATTTTCAGTGAACGCCTGCTGGCCGCCGTCCACTACGCGCAGAAACGAGGTGTCATCGTGCTGGCAGCGGCGGGCAACTACGTCCGTTTTGTCGTCTGGCCGGCTGCCTTTGACGAAGTCATTGGCGTGGCGGCAAGCAACGCGCGGCGGCAGGTGTGGCGCCATAGCTCGCGTGGCAGCAAGGTCGACGTCACCGCTCCCGGCGAATCGGTTTGGTGCGCGGTAGTTGAAAAGGCCGATGGCGGGGTACGGCAATCCGTCGGGCGAAGCTCAGGAACCTCCTTTGCGGTGGCGGCCGTTGCCGGGGTCGCAGCCATGTGGCTTTCCTGGCATGGACGCGAGCAACTCATTGAACAGTACGGCGCTGAAAAAATTCCCTTCATCTTCAATGAGATTTTGCGTACTACCTGCGATCCAATCCCGGCAGCAGAGCCGATTCAATTCGGCGCCGGCCTGGTCAATGCAGAGAAAGTGCTCGGCGCCGAACTGCCCGATAGTATGGAGCATGTGGTTGCATCACCGGCATTCGGACTGCGCGAGAACCCGCCGATCAACAACGGAGGACTGGAGACATTCGCGCACCTGTTTGAACAAAGCCTTTCGCGCGGCGAGGCCGGAAGGCTCCAAAGGGCCCTGGCTGAACTTCTGCGCACGCGCCCCGCTGAAGTGGCGTCGCGACTGAAGGAGGTTGGGCAGGAGCTGGCTTTTCACTTGGTCACCAATCCCGACCTCTACGACAAATTCGAAGCTGCTCTGTCGGATGATTCGGAGCTGGCGGGCTCGGGCGACCTGGAGCAGGTCCGTCAGATATTGGCCGGCAAAGACATTTCTGCAGCGCTGCAGTCGAAGATTGCGGTTTCGCAAGAGTAAGCGCGGCCCCACTGGGGCGACCTTCAGCCAGCATGTAGTGTCAATGGCAGCAACCAGCGGCCCTGCCGGCCGCAATGGGTCCGCTCGCTTACTCGATTATTCATCGGCGAACTTCATTCCAATAATTTTTGCAAGCGATGTCTGCTTGCCGCTTAAGAGCATGATCAGTTAACGCGGATTAATCGGATTAACACGGATTAAACGGATTCACTGCATAGCTTGGGGCTGATGAGCTCAACTAAACTCAATTCGCATAATCCGTTCAATCCGTGTTAATCCGCGTGCGGGCGGGATGCTCTGCAAAATGCTCAAGCAGCAGCCGGTGGATGAAGATGTAGCCGCCTCCGACCCTTTGCAGCAGGATGCAATCGACCGCGTGATCAAGGAAGCTGGAGTACTTCCAAGGGAGGAGTTTCTTGAAAAAAAGGATCGCACGCAGTGTAAAGTGCTGGATGAAAGTGAGCCCTCCGTACCAGACTCCGACGATCAACCCGAAGCTGAGTGCTTCAAGAGTCCCCTTAAGAAGCGTCTGACTCAGACTGCTCTCTGCACCTAAAAGGTCAGCCCACAGTGTGGAAAAGATGTGTTCAGCCACGGGGAAAAGGAGCATGCCTATGCCGGGACCGATGAGAAGTCCGAAAAGGGCGGCCATTTTTGCAGACCGCCAGACTCCCTGATTAGGAAATGTTCGCTTCTCGACCTTGTTGTAGCGCACTCCCAGGACCAGTGCACCGAGCCCGACGAAAAATGGCACTACCAGCCACGTGTTGGACTGAATCGAGTCGAGGAAGATCGCCGGAAGCGACGATATGTCGCCGGAGAATTCGCTCATCACGGAAATCATCACCGCCAGAAGCATCCCAAGCAGCGCTCCGGCCAGCGAGCCCGGTCCGGACCACCTGATGGCCTCGACTATTTGTATGTCCTCGTTCACCCTTTTGCCTCTGGACGGAAGGCCGAATGTCACCGCGAAGAGAAATCCACCTAAGGCGCCATTTGACCAGAAAGTTTGTCCGAGCAAATCCAGTGCACTGGCCGAGAGTGTCCACCTCACGAGATCTGCGCCCAAGCCCAAAACGACCCCGGCGCCGAGCCCCACAATGAGGAAGCCGATCCGCGATCGTTCGTAAGGCAAGCCCGATCTGGTGACCGCACTCGAGCCAAAACAAAAGCCTGTGACACAGCCAATCGCAACCCCTCCGATCAACCCGACCAGCAAAGCCGCAGGGAGGCTTTCCATCAATCCAAAAGGCGCCATCGAAAGGCCGATGATCACGCCAACGACCAGCCGAGAGACCACCGCATACGTCCAGCGTTGACCTCGCGTGGACAGCCAGCTTGGCTGCATCTGCTCGATTTGGAAAACTGTCTGGCCATGTTCTAGTAGCTTTTTTGCCAACCAGGATAACCAGCGGGTAGTCTGTTCCGCTGTGTAGGTGGAGCGCCCGCCCTTCCGTCGTGGAAGGTACTCAATGTAGAGATTGAATAGGTAGTTCTTCCAAGTCTCCTGCGAATTCAAGTTCTTGCCGAAAAGAGAATCCGCTGACAATCCTTCAAAAGCCACCTTCATTAAGCTGAGCATCAGCGGCGTGTGAGCCAGTTCCCACAGTGCGGGCGCGTGGTGCAGCAGGGTGCTTAGGGTCTCAGAAGCAGGTCCTCCGGCACGGAGGGACTCTGCGATCTGTCTTGGCGTAAGAGGCTGGATGACGATTGCCCCTCCAAGATTGAGTCGAACGGTGAGTTCGTCGTACTCGCGGAGCCGGCTGCTGACCACGATATAGCTTATGTACTTATTGTGAAACTCGTTGATGGCTTCCACGCAGGCGATGCGGTCATCGGCGTGCACTTCGTCCAGGCCATCCAGAAGCAGAGTCAATCGCGTAGCCCCGATCCATGAGCGTCCGATCTCTTTCGGTATGTGATATTTCGTATTCAGTTCGTCGACCAGCCAATCGGTAAGGTCCTGGTACTTCTTCGCGGACCAGGAGGAGAGAGGGAAGACGACCGGCACCGGCTGCGCGGGATCACTTTCGGCGCGAGCGACAAGATCGCGGGCCAGGCGGAGCATCGTAAGCGTCTTGCCGGAACCAGGCGCGCCCAGAATGAGCAGGGAACCTTGGTTTTCTGCAAGCAGATCTGAAATCCTGCCGGTCGAGAGTTCTCTTTTTTCGACACCGACCCCAAGCTCATTCAGTTGCCACGGATCTTCGACCGCGTCAGGACGATCCTGAAGGCCAAGTTCCAACAACTCGGAACTGTGAACGGATTTCTCCAGCACGCCTTCGACCCAGGACTTGTTCACCTTGTCGAGCAGCAGCTTGAGGTTTCTGCGGTCAATCCCTTCGGGCGAATCCTGCTGAACCAGGTCGGGAAACAGTACGCCATCGGTAGATCGCAGGTATAGGACCGGCACGCCCCACTCGAAATTCGTGTCCTCGTAGGAGCGAGCCAGCTTGGCCAGGCGCCCCGCCGACACCGCCTCGTCTACGGAAAGCCCGCGGGCCAGTGACGAGTAAAACATTTCACTGAACGCGATGGCTGACTCGTCGACAATGGTATGCTGCATCGCCACCACCGCCGGAATACCCCGCTCGATCAGTGCTGGAGCAACCCCGGTCCAGGCGGTCACTTCATCGCGCGCGGCCGACTGGCAAGAGGACAGCACCGCGACTCGCACGCCCGCCTTTTGCAGATGCAGGGCCAAATCTCCCGCCGGCACTTCATCGGGCAGCTTGGTCTGTTTGTCGCGCATCAGGACGATGTAGCCTTCACCGACGGCTTTTTGCGTGTGCGGATCGACCTCTCGGATGTCGAAACTTCCATGGCCGGCGAAGTGAAAGAGATCCACTCGCTTCTGCAAGGCTGCAGCCACCTCACTCCAGGTTGCATCCTCGACGACAGGCCGCCAGTCAATGCTCACACCATCGACATGAAAGTTGCCCAGCGCCTCTTCGATTACTTTTTTCTCGAGCTGCAAATCGAGCGGTGGATGCCCTTCGGGACTGGCCATTGCGGCCAGCAAGCGAAGTGTTCGGCCTCGGGACGCTGAAAGCCGTGGATGTTTCTCCGGGAGCGCTTCGTGGCGAACGATGGAAATCTGCGGATTGCGTGCAAGAAAATGGCGCAGGTCCTTCTCACCTTGGTGCAGTTGAAGGTAGGTGAATTCCCAGGGAATCTGCGCCAGTCTGGGGTCCCGGATGAGCAAGCGCAGCCGAACACCGTCGTTGCGATCGACGGCCCGCAGTGCCTGCTGAAAGAGATCGCGTACCTGGCCCGCCGGCAACAGCCGTTCCGCCAGGCGCTCACCCAGGCGAATCAGGTTCTCCTGGCCGATGGATTTTGTTCTTAAAGCTTCTAGATCTTCCCCAAGTTTTTCGATGCCGTAAGGGACCAAGCTGGGGCTTTGTGTTTCGCCCACGGGGGAGGGCAGGACCGCAACGGAGAAAGTGTCCGTTGCGTCGTCAAGATCGCGCAACTCCAGAAACAGATCCTGATAGTTACGTCTTCGGCTCACGGTCTTCCGATTCTAACCGGTCCCGGGGCCTGCAGCCGCGCTCTCAGCTGAGGGGCCGCTCGCTTACGCGCGCTGGCGACCGGCGCCTTGTCTAGCGGGCAGTGCCAGCGCCTTCCGGCGCCAATCCAATCACTTTTTCATTGTTCCGTTCGTCTTTTTCCTGCACGCGGCAGAAATTGGTGAAAATCTCATCGCCAGCACAACTGTCCGCGATCGCCTTGAGGCGACCAGCGGGTAGTGCAGGCGCCGCGAGACCCTCGAGCGCTCCGACGATACCTCCTCCGGAGGGGCGCCTTTGCGGGACGACAGGCAGACGGACCCTTCCTTCGAAAATCAACTCACCTCCGGCAACCAGCGGCTCGGTCGTGTACGGATAGGAGGCGTTCTGTTTGCCGGGGACGGTGAAGGGGGCGTGTAAGCTACCTCTGGACCCTGCGTACTCCAGCGATACTTTGAAAATGCCGGCGGGGCTTCCTCCTTGGTTTTTAACCACGACTCGAACCGGAAGCTCAACGCCGCCTGCGCTCTCGACAGGGTCACCAGTGATCTCCAAAGCCGTAATCACCAAATCAGGCGGGCCGGACGGGAGTTCAGGAAACGAAATCTTGTCAGCCTTCGCGCGCTGGCGGATTCGGTCTATCCAGGGCTCTAGCCTCAATTCCTGAATGACGGCCGGAAATCTTTCGAGCGGATGCGACTGGCGGGCGGCCAGACCGGCCACGGGTTGTGAGATTCCGTCTGGAGCGCTGAACCAGAACTGGCCTGCGGCGACTTCGGACGGTTCGCCTAAAGTGCGCTCAGCGGAGTTGAGCACCGGCCGCACCGGCGCCCGCCCGTCAAACAGGGCGATGACACTGGCCTGGCGCTCCGGAAGATACGTAACGGAAAGCCACGTTCCCTGCAATTCGATTTCAGCGCTGGCGGTCTCAATCACAACTTTTTCTGCGCACGAGTTGTAAATGGCGGAAGTCCCCCGCAGCGCGCAAAGAATGTTGCGGCTCTTCAACGCCGATCTCGGGCAGGGGGCCTTGACGAGGCCGCTTGCCTGAAACAAATAAATGTCAAGACAGCCGCTGAGTTTCAACACACCTTCGCCGTGGGCGTCGGTGCTGACTCGTGTTTCATCAGCAATTTCATGCCAGGCGTCGTCGACAAGTTCGGAAGGCGCGCCGGCTGTCACCACCGCTACCTGGGCCAGGTGGCGGCGAACCTTTGAGGGAGGAACCACAGCCGTTGTGGGGGCGCTGTCTGTTGGAGGAGTGCCATCGGGCTGTTTGGGTGTCAGGTCTGCAGATTTTTCTTCAGATTTATTGCAGGCAGCGAAAAAAACGACCGTGGCCAGTGCAACGATGGCAAGCGATAGGACGTGCAACCGAGACCGGTAAGTCATCTTATTGAACTTTACACAACGCAGTGACAGCAGCCCTGCACTGGAGGCGCTCGGAAAGGGCTTGCCGCCGGGACGGAGTGTCACTTGGTTATGTAGCACTCATTAGCTCCTTTACAAGGGCAGTGGTCCTGACCCGCTCGCGGCACTGTTAATTCCGCCCCGGTTGACACGCACGGTGCACCGGAGGTCCGTACAACTATTTGCGGACAGCGATACGGTAGGAGCCTGTTCCGGTCTTGCCGAAGTGTCGGACCTGAGCGAAATACTGACCCGGGATCAGGTCTGCGATGACTCTCGCATTCTCGCCGACGCCGCTGTCATCATCCTCAGCAATCAAGCTGGTCTGACTATTGGGGCCGAACAATTTCAGCACCACGTTCGTCTTGCCGCTGGTCGAAACTGTATGCCGGCCACTTGTTTTCGCGGCGAACGTGAAGAGATCTTCTTCGCCCGGAGATCCTATCTGGGCCGGTGTGGACGCCTTACTATTGACCGTGAGCTTCACTGCCTCGACGGCAGTCCGAGGATAAGCTTCCCCGCTCGCGATAAAGTTCTGGTCTGTCTTCGACAATACTTCATTGGCCTTGGTGCCTTTTCCGCTCTTGGTCCAACTTCCGGGGAAAAAGTACAGCATGATCGATTCACCGTCAAACTCGGACCCCTTGATCTGGTCGACACCGTACTTGGACAAAACATTGTGTCTGACCTGCTCCGGAGTCCAAAAGTTAGGCGCGCCGCCAAGCGAACTGATGACCACGTCATCTTTCCATTCGATGCCGCCTTTTGGGTTTTGATGTTCGTGTCCGAGGCCGATCGCATGGCCGAACTCGTGGGCTGTCGTGCCGCCATCGAGAAAGCCGAGGTTCATCGTCGGTTCGCCCTGAGGAATTGTGCGGCAGTCGGTGCCGACATAAGACCACGCTCCGTCGCCAGGGTCGAAGGCGATGCGAATTTCCGCGTCCGGCACGTCGATGAACCTGAATGTCAAATTGGCATGTTTCGTCCACCAGGCCGCTTGTTGTTTCACTAGAGTCTGCTGGGCAGCGGTTCCACCCATGAAACTCACGCGCAGAATCGAACCATTGACCCACATCTTCCGGAGCACAATTATGGCACGTGTCACATTCCCGCGACTGCGCACCGTCGGCTGCCACCGGGAGAGGTCCTGCGGCACGATTCTGTCATGGCAAATTTTCAGGTCATTTGACATTTGTTTCTCCTATCAAGCAGGTGGCCGATCCATCTTGGAAGGGATCCGAGGACCGAAGAACGTTACCTCGGATA
>JBPCNK010000091.1:0-14631 GCA_051001345.1 Acidobacteriota bacterium
CCAATAGCCCCGGCCGTCAGGCTCGCTTACGCGCGGGGCTATTGGCTAACGGCGCTTCGCGCCTGTCCTGCATCGAATCTCGTGAATAATCCGGGCTAGAAGGTCGTCGTTTCTTCCTCCGCAATCAAAACGATGGGCTTTCCGCCAGTCGAGATCGAGATAGCGTGCGCAACTGCCTTTTGCGCAGACGCAGATGCGGCGGCGGCTTGTAGAGCTTCAGTTGACGGAAAATGAAGTTCGGCGACTCTATAGAAGGGGGCCGCGCTCCCGTCGGCAGTGCCCACGACTTTAGACGCGACGAATTTCTTGATTCCTTTGAAGTTCTGCGGGGTCACCATCGGCGCGTGATCCTGCGTGTAGGCTCGCTCGAACGTATTTACATCTCGTGGGGTAGGGTAGATAACGATTAGCTTAGCGCCAGCCATAGCTCTCCTCATGGAAATGTTGACGGAAATGTTGACCAAAGTGCCGTCTAACACTACTTCAAAACGAAGAGCGAAACGATACGAAAATGCGCAATGCTCGTGGGAACGGCCGCCTGGCCGGTGTTGTTTTTTGGGTTGAGTCAAATGGACCTAAAAAAGCCACCGGCCTGGCGGCCGGTGCCATCCACTGGCAGTTGACTAGATGACAGGCTGGAAGCCTGTCCCACCTGCAATGGGTTCCTAGCTTCCGTCGCTCATCGATTTCAGGAAGTCGCCGTTGCTCTTGGCTTTGGCAAGTTTTTCGAGCAGCAGTTCCATGCTTTCGGTCACCGACAGTGGATTGAGGACCTTGCGTAGAACCCAGATGCGGTTGAGTTCGTCTTTGGGGATCAGCAGCTCCTCTTTGCGCGTTCCCGACTTGTTGATATCGATGGCCGGATAGGTGCGCTTGTCGACCAGCTTGCGATCCAGGTGCAGCTCCATGTTGCCGGTGCCTTTGAACTCCTCGAAGATGACGTCGTCCATGCGGCTGCCCGTGTCGATCAGCGCCGTGGCCATAATCGTCAGGCTGCCGCCCTCCTCGACTGCGCGCGCCGCGCCGAAAAATCGCTTGGGGCGCTGCAGCGCATTGGAATCGACGCCGCCCGAAAGGACCTTGCCGCTGGGCGGAACCACCGTGTTGTAGGCGCGCGCCAGGCGCGTGATGCTGTCAAGCAGAATGACGACGTCCTTCTTGTGCTCGACCAGGCGTTTGGCCTTCTCGATGACCATCTCGGCGACCTGGACGTGACGCACGGCCGGCTCGTCGAAGGTCGAGCTGATGACTTCGCCCTCGACCGACCTGGTCATGTCGGTGACTTCTTCGGGACGCTCGTCGATGAGCAGCACGATCAGAACAACTTCAGGATGGTTTTTGGTAATCGAGTTGGCGATGCTTTGCAGCAACATCGTCTTGCCGGTGCGCGGCGGCGCAACGATCAGGCCGCGCTGCCCCTTGCCGATAGGCGTCAACATATCCATGACGCGCCCGGAGAGGTTGGTCTTGGTCGTCTCTAAGGTCAGGCGCTCCTGGGGATAGATCGGAGTCAAGTTTTCAAAGAACGTCCGGTCGCGGACGATTTCAGGATGCTCGAAGTTGATCGCTTCGACTTTGATCAGCGCGAAATAGCGCTCGCCGTCCTTGGGAGGGCGGATCTGGCCGGAAACCGTGTCGCCCGTGTGCAGATCGAACTTGCGGATCTGCGAAGGAGAAACGTAGATGTCGTCTGGACCGGGCAGGTAGTTGTATTCGGGCGCGCGCAGGAAACCGAAGCCGTCGGGCAGAGTCTCCAGCACGCCTTCGGAGAAGATCAGTCCGCTGCGTTCCGTCTGGGCCTTCAAAATCTGAAAAATGAGGTCCTGCTTGCGCATGCCGGTTGCGCCGGCGATATCGAGGTCTTTGGCGATCTTCGAGAGCGTTTGAATATTCATCTCCTTGAGTTCCTGAATATTCAGCGGGTCGCCGTTCTCCTTTACTTGAACGTCAGCAACGTCAGCGTCGTTTTGTTCTTCCATGGCGGGTTTTGACTGCCTCCTGAGGTTTGTTGAATTGAGGGGTATACGCTATCTTAAAGCGTTGTGAATGGCATGCCACAAATCCGTTTTTCCCTGACCGGTCCGGCTCGAAAAGAGGAGAAGACCGGAAAGTCCCAACTGTCGCTCAAGTTCCTGGGTTTTGGGTTTGAGCCGTGTCTTGGGAAGTTGATCGATCTTGGTAGCAACGACGATGTGCGGAAGGTTCAGGCTTGTCAGGTGCGACATCATCTGCAGATCGAGGTCGCTGGCTTCATGCCGGGCGTCAACGATCAGCGTTACCAATTTCAGCTGTCTGCTGCTCCTTAAGTAGTTTTCGATGGTCCTGTGAAGTTCCTGCCGCGTTTCCTTCGAGGCTTTCGCATAGCCGTATCCCGGTAGGTCCACCAGAAACAGCCGCTCGTCGACGATGAAAAGCTGCAGAGCACGCGTCCGACCGGGCGTGCCGCTGGTTCTGGCCAAACTGCGCCGGTTCGTCAGGCAGTTGATCAGGCTCGATTTGCCGACGTTGGATCGTCCAATGAATGCGATCTCGGGAAGGTCGGGCGTCGCCAGCTGGGCTCGGTCGGTCGCGCCTCCGAAATATTCGACCTGCACACGCATCCAAAAGCGCGGGCAAGAATCCCGCGCCAAATCCGTTTCAATGCATCCTGGGGAGATCCTGCGCGGTGTCTCCTTCGATCGGTGAGAAGCTTCCACCCTTGCTTTCAACGGGCGCTTCTTCCTTGCGTTCCAATGCCACCTTCAAAACTTCGTCCATGGTTTCCACGAGTGTGATGTTCAATTCCTGGAGGACGGACTCCGGAATGTCCTTCAAGTCCCTTTCGTTTTCCTTCGGGAGAATGATGTTCTTAATGCCGGCGCGGTGGGCCGCCAGGAGCTTTTCCTTGACCCCGCCGATGGGCAGAACTTTTCCCCGCAGCGTGATCTCTCCGGTCATGGCTACGTCCTTGCGGACGGGAATCCGGGTCAGCGCAGAAACGATCGTGGTGGCCAGCGTGATGCCCGCCGACGGGCCGTCCTTGGGAATGGCGCCCTCGGGAATGTGGACATGCAAATCGACCAGCTTGTAGAAATCTTTGCCCAGTCCGTATTCGCTGGCGTGCGAACGGACATAGGTGATGGCGGCTTTGGCGCTCTCCTGCATGACTTCGCCCAGCTTGCCCGTCAGCGTCAGATCGCCTTTGCCATCCATGGTCGTCACTTCGGTCAGCAGTACCTCGCCGCCGACTTCGGTCCAGGCCAGACCCGTAGCCAACCCGATTTCGCTCTTCTGGGCGGCCTGCGTTTGCCGGTACTTGATCACGCCGAGAAATTCATGAATCTTGGCCGGCGTGATGACTTCCAGTTGCGAATGCTCGAGTGTGACGATCTGCCGCGCGATCTTGCGGCATACGGTCATGATCTCGCGCTCAAGGTTACGAACTCCCGACTCGCGCGTGTAATGCCGGATGATCTCCAGCAGCGCATCGTCGGTGAAGCTCAACTGCTCGGCTGAAACGCCCTTCTGCTCAAGCTGCTTGGGTACCAGGAAGCGCTTGGCGATGTGCAGCTTCTCCAGCTCGGTGTAGCCGGAAATTTGGATGATCTCCATGCGGTCCTGAAGCGGCCGGGGGATGTTGTGCAGTAGGTTGGCCGTTGCGATGAAAAAGACCGAAGAAAGATCGAACTCCGTGTCCAGATAGTGATCCATGAACGTGTTGTTTTGTTCCGGATCGAGAACCTCCAGCAGGGCGGCGGACGGATCGCCACGGAAATCCATGCTCATCTTGTCGACTTCGTCCAGCAGGAAAACCGGGTTCTTGCTGCCCGCCTTCTTGACCATCTGGATGATCTGGCCCGGCAGAGCTCCGATATAGGTCCGACGGTGGCCGCGAATCTCGGCCTCGTCGCGCACGCCCCCGAGCGACAACCGGACAAACTTCCGGCCGGTCGCACGGGCGATGGAACGGCCGAGCGAGGTCTTGCCGACGCCCGGGGGCCCGACAAAACAAAGGATCGAACCCTGTGGTTTCTTGGCCAGCTGTCGCACGGCCAGAAACTCCAGAATGCGCTCCTTGACTTTTTCCAGACCGTAATGATCTTCGTTCAGAATCTTTTCGGCCAGCTTCAGGTCGCGCGTCTCGCGCGTCTTGCGATTCCACGGCATGGCCAGCAGCCAGTCCAGGTAGGTTCGCGATACGGTCGTTTCGGCCGACATGGGAGGCATCAGCTCGAGACGCTGGATCTCTTTGGTGGCCTTCTCGTGGGCATCCTTGGGCATGCGGGCTTCTTCGACCTTCTTTTTCAGATCGTCGATCTCGCTCTTTTCGCCCCGGCCCAGTTCCTTCTGGATGGCTTTGATCTTTTCGTTGAGGTAGTACTCGCGCTGAGCCTTCTCCATCTGGCGCCGCACGCGTCCCTGAATGTTCTTGTCCATCTTGATCTTTTCGATTTCGATCTCGATGAACTCGTTGATTTTCTCGATGCGCTCGGCCGGATCGAAGGTTTCAAGCAGCGTCTGCTTCTCCTCAATGGAGATGGGCAGGTTGGCGGCGACCGTGTCGGCCAGCCGCTCCGGATCGGTCGAGCGCACGGCCTGAATGATCGTTTCGTAGTTGATGTTGGGATTCAGTTTGGAAAACTGCTCGAACAACACGTTGAGGCGCTTGGCCAGCACGGCGCTCTTGGCGCTGGAAATCGGTTTGGCGTTGCGGTATCGAACCCGGGCCATCATCAGGCCGTCGATGTTTTCCAGATCCAGGGCCTGTGCCCGGCGCAGCCCTTCGACCAGGACTTTGATGTTCCCGTCGGGGAGCTTCAGACTCTGAACGATATTTGCGACCGTTCCGACAGGGTAAATGTCATTGGCGGTCGGGTCGTCAACGGAGGCGTCCAGCTGGGTGGCCAGATAGATTTTCTTGTCACCCTGCAGCGCGCGCTCCAACGCCAGCACCGACGAAGGACGGCCGATGACGAAAGGCACCATCATGAACGGGAACACAACGACGTCCCGGATGGGAACCATAGGATGTTCTGCGATGTCGTTTTCGAGGTTCGGCATTCTGAATTCTGTATACCTTTCGCTGGCGGAGTGTTCTCCGCTTGAAAATGGACGGGAGCTTTTTAACCGACCTTTTCGATGACCGAAAACAGGATCTCTTTGTTCTCGACCATCTCGCGGGTGATGATGAATTCCTTCACCTTCTTCTGCGAGGGCAGTTCGTACATGATATCGAGCATCAAGTCTTCGAGGATCAGGCGTAAACCGCGTGCCCCGATCTTGCGTTCGATTGCCAGACTAGCGACTGCTTCCAGCGCGTCCTCCGTAAACTTCAAGCTGACGTTCTCGAACTCGAACAGCTTCTGATACTGACGCACCAAAGCGTTGTTTGGTTTCGTGAGGATTTCGACGAGAGCCCGTTTGTCCAGCTCGTGCAGCGTGCAGACAATCGGTAAACGGCCCACAAATTCGGGTATAAGACCATATTTTATCAGGTCTTCCGGCAGCACCTGCCCGAGGATGTTCGAATCGCTGGTGTCTTTCCATTTCGAATCCGTCAGCTTGGCCCTGAAGCCGAGGGAATTCTTGCCGAGACGGCGCCGGATGATCTTGTCGAGGCCGACGAAGGCCCCGCCGCAGACAAAAAGAATGTTGGTTGTGTCGATCTGAACAAATTCCTGGTGCGGATGCTTGCGTCCGCCCTGGGGTGGAACGTTGGCGACGGTTCCTTCCAGGATTTTCAAAAGGGCCTGCTGGACGCCCTCGCCCGACACGTCCCGAGTAATGCTCGGGTTTTCGTCTTTGCGGGAAATCTTGTCGATCTCATCAATATAGATGATGCCCTGCATGCAGCGGTCCTTGTCGCCGCCGGCGGCCTGCAGCAGTTTTAGGATAATGTTTTCGACATCTTCTCCGACGTAGCCGGCCTCGGTCCACGTGGTCGCATCGACGATGGCGAAGGGTACCGAAAGCGTCCGGGCCAGCGTCTGGGCCATCAGCGTCTTGCCGGTGCCGGTCGGGCCGATCAGCAGCACGTTGCTCTTGGCCAGCTCGACTTCCTGGTGGCGGCGCCGGCCGATCTTGATGCGTTTGTAGTGGTTGTAAACAGCCACAGCGAGTTTCTTCTTGGGGAGATCCTGTCCGATGACGTACTGGTCCAGAAAATCTTTGATCTCAACCGGCTTGGGGAGATTCTCCCGTACAGAGGACGATTCGGCCGAGACGTCGTCGGAGATGATCTCGTTGCAGACATCGACGCACTCGTCACAAATGAAGACGGTAGGGCCCGCGATCAGTTTTTTGACGTCGTTCTGGCTCTTGTTACAAAAACTGCAGCGGAGAATGTCGCCGTCATCCTTTTTCAAAGGCCGCCTCCTGGAAAACCGTGTCCTGCAGCGCTACGATGAAGGGAAACCGTGGTCTTTTCAATTTCGCTTCGCGGCCGGGAAGGCCGCCCCACCAATCGACTACTCCCTCTTGGATATAACCGTGTCGATTATACCATAATCCTTGGACTGGCTTGCCGTCATGATGAAGTCCCGTTCGACGTCGTTTTCAATCTTCTTGAGCGTCTGGCCGGTATGGTGCGCTAGGATCTTGTTGGTGGCATCGCGCAGGCGCAGGATCTCGCGGGCGTGCAGATCGATGTCGGTTGCCTGTCCGGAGATCCCTCCCATCGACGGCTGATGAATCAAAATCCGCGCGTTGGGCAATGCGAAGCGCTTGCCGGGAGATCCGGCGGCAAGCAGCAGCGCTCCCATGCTGGCGGCCTGGCCGATGCAGATCGTGCTGACATCGTTGCGGATAAATTGCATGGTGTCGTAGACGGCCATGCCCGAGGTGATCGATCCGCCCGGCGAGTTGATATACAGGGAAATATCCTTTTCGGGATCCTCGGCTTCCAGAAACAGCAGCTGAGCCGTGACGACGTTGGCGATGTTGTCGTCAATCGGGGTTCCCAGAAAAATAATGTTGTCTTTGAGCAGCCGCGAGTAGATGTCGTAGGCGCGTTCGCCACGATTGGTTTGCTCGACCACCATTGGTATCAAAGTCACGTTTTTTCCTCTTTACGAATTTGAGGCGCATTCAACTACGAGCAGTGAACCAAAAAAGGACTAAGGACTAAGGACTAAGGACGAAGTAACGTCACGTTTTCCTCACTGTACGCATTTGAGGCGCATTCAACTAAGAGCCGCGAACTGCGAAGGACTAAGGACTAAGGACTAGGGACGTCACGTCTCCTCGCTTTACCGCTTCGAGGCGCATCCCGATTACCATCTGTGAACTATGAAGTACGAGTTGCTCGCCCTCGTACTTCGTCCTTTGTACTTCGTCCCTCGTAGTGTTACTCCGCCTGGGCGCTTGAATAGATAAGTTCCATTGCCTTGCGCCGCCGCAGGTCCCGTCGCAGGCTCTCGATCCGCTCGCCCTGCACAAAGTATTGCCGCACCTTCTCGGGCGGTTGGCCGCCGTGTTGGGCGATGCGATCGATCTCCTGGTCGATCTCTTCCTGGGACGGATCGAGTTTCTCGTTTTCCGCAACCCGGCTCAGAATCATCTGCGCCTTGGCCTCATGCAAAGCCTCGGGCCGCAGCTGGTCGCGGACCTTGGCCCAGTCGATATTGGCCTTGGCCGGGTTAACGCCCCGATAAGCCATATTATACGCCGCGCTCTGAATCCGGCTGTCAAGCTCCGCCTCGACCAGCGTGTCGGGGATGTCCACCTGCAGTTTCTCGACCAGCTGATCAAGAAGTTGCTTGCGCGTGGACGCCTTTTCGTTGGCGCTGTGCGCGGCCTGTAGTTCGGCGCGGATGCGATCACGCAGTTCCGCAAGCGTCTGGTTGTCCCCGACATCGCGCGCAAACTCATCGTTGAGTTCCGGCAGCCGCCTGCTCTTGATGTCCTTGACTTCAATCGTGTAGCTCATGGTGTGACCGGCGATGCGTTTTTCCGGATAGTCGTCTGGATAGGTGACATCAAAGGAGCGCGACTCGCCGGGCCGGACCCCGCGCAGGTTCTCGGTAAACGATGCGTGCGTGTTCTGATCGCCCAAAGCCACGACCAGATCTTTTTCTTCGAAGGGCTCGTGTGGGTGGTTGTGACCGGGCTCGTCGGGATAGCTTCCGGTCAGGTCGACGTGGACGAAGTCGCCGTCCTCGGCGGCCCGATCCTCGACGGTGACCACGGTGGCGTGACGATCGCGGAGTTTGTCGAGTGCTTCGTCGACTTCCACATCGGTAGCCATGACCGGTTCCTGTTTGTAGTGCAGCCCACGGTAGTCGGGGGCCTCGAATTGCGGCAAGACTTCCAACTCGACTCCGAAGCGCATGGGGCCGCCCGGCTCATATTCAAGCGATTCTATGTGCGGGTTGCCGAGGGGTTTCAGATCGCGTTCCTGCAGCATCTGGCGATAAGCCCGGCCCATCAACTCCTGTGTGACCTCCTCGCGGATCTCGTTTTTGAAGCGGTTCTTGATGATCCCGGCGGGGGCCTTGCCGGGGCGGAAGCCGGGGAGGCGGGCCAACTTCGAGTACTTTCGGACCGTCGAATCAAACTCGCCGGCGGCCGTCGCCGCAGGGATCTCGAAGCGCACCCTGCGCTTGCATCCCGAGAGGTCCTCGATCTCCACTTTGTAATCAAGCGTTGCTTCCATGTTTCGGACTCACTTTCAAAAACAAAAAGTCTATCACAGTCAGGGGTCAGGCTTCAGGGGTCAGGGGTCAGGGGAAATGCGCCAACATTGCTGAACTGGACAAAGTAGTTCCCGTTTCGAAATCGCGGCTCGCTACCCGCGACTCGCTACTACAAGGTGTGGCATACTGGCCGGACCATTGACAAAAGGCAGAGCCGCACAGGGGCGCAGAGGCGTCGGTGCCACGAACGGAGAGAGTGGTGATATTGACACACGTGGCGAGAACTCGACGGTCACCGCTCTCTTTGTTCGCGGCACTGACATCTCTGAATAATCCTGGCTAGCGCCACAATCTTCCCTATGCTTCCTATTCTGAAACGTCTCACGGTTTTGATTGCCCTGTCGACCATTGCAGCGGCTTCGGGGACGGTCGGGCCCGCCGAAGAGTGGCGCAGCTATGGCGGCGATCCGGGCGGTATGCGCTTTTCCCGGCTGCGCCAGATCGACCGGCGTAACGTCGGCGCTTTGCAACCGGCCTGGACGTATCACATCGGTGAAACGGCCGAGCAGATGGGAAACAATCCTCCGGCGCTGGAGTGCACGCCGCTGGTTGTCGACGGCGTGCTGTACCTGTCGACGCGATCGACCCAGGTCATCGCGCTGGATGCTGAAACCGGTAAAGAACTCTGGAAGTTCGATGGGCAGGCCGGTCGCGCCAAGCGTCGCTACCAGCAGCACCGCGGCGTTTCCTACTGGGAGGGCCCGAGGACCGGCAGCAAGGAACGCGACCGGCGAATTTTGTTTGGAACTCCCGAAGACGGGCGGTTGATTGCGCTTGACGCGACGACAGGCGTTCCGTGCCCGGATTTCGGCAGCAACGGCGTCGTCGATTTGCGGCGCGGAGCAGCTGACCGCTGGCTGGAAGAAGGCACGTACGGCGTCACATCTCCACCGGCCATCTACCGCGATCTGGTAATTACCGGCGCGCGCGTTCCGGAAAGCCCTGGCGTGGGTCCAAGCGGTGTGGTGCGCGCCTTTGATGTACGTACCGGAAAACTGGTCTGGCAGTTCCACCCGGTGCCGCGCGCCGGCCAGCCGGGCAGCGAGACGTGGGAGGGAGATTCCTGGAAGGACCGCAGCGGAGCCAACGTCTGGTCGGTCATGAGTGTGGACACGGAACGAGGCCTTGTGTTTCTGCCGGTTGGTTCGCCGGCTTACGATTTTTACGGCGGCGATCGCAAAGGCAAGAACTTGTTCGGCAATTGTGTCGTCGCGCTGAAGGCGGACACCGGAGTGATGGTCTGGTATTTTCAGACGGTCCACCATGACATCTGGGACTACGATCTTCCGGCGCAACCGAATCTGATTACGGTTGAGCGCAACGGCAGGAAGATTGCGGCCGTGGCGCAAGTCTCCAAGATGGGTTTCGTCTACGTGCTGGACAGGCTGACGGGCAAACCCCTGTTCCCGATCGAAGAGCGGCCGGTTCCAGCCAGCCTCATCCCGGGCGAGAGCGCCTGGCCGACGCAGCCTTATCCTGTAAAACCACCGGCGCTGTCGCGCCAGTCGATGACGCGGGCGCAGATCAGTCGCGTCACGCCGCAGTTTGAACGCTTTTGCACCGAGCTCTTCGATACGGTGATCACTGCTCCGTTGTTTACGCCGCTTGGTCCTGAGCTGACTTTGCAGATTCCCGGAACGCTCGGCGGAGCCAACTGGTCGGGAGCGTCGTTTGATCCGGCGCTCGGGTATCTGTTTGTCAACACCAGTGAGATCCCGATGATCGGCTTGATGAAGGCGCAGCAGCCCGGATCAGCCACGCCCTACCGGCGCAGCAGTCCGGCCGGAGAGTACGGCCGGCTTTGGAGTGCCGAAAAGCGCTGGTCGTGCCTGGAGCCGCCGTGGGGAACGCTCAATGCAGTCGACCTCAATCGCGGCACCATCGTTTGGAAAATTCCGCTGGGCGTCGTCGACGAACTGGAGCAACAAAACGTGCGCGGCACGGGTACTCCCAACCTGGGAGGCACGCTGGTGACGGCCGGCGGCCTGGTTTTCGTCGGCAGTTCCAACGACGCCCGTTTTCGAGCCTTTGATTCGCGCGATGGAAGAGAACTCTGGGTGACCGCTCTGGAAGCCAGCGCCCACGCTGCCCCGATTACGTATCGCGGAAAAAGGAGCGGCCGGCAATTTGTCGCTGTGGCAGCCGGCGGCGGCGGTTACTTTAGCAAAAAGGTGGGCGACGCGATCGTGGCGTTTTCGCTTTCAAGTGCCAAGTAAACTGTAGACCGCCCTTACTTGTATTCTTGCCACTGGCCACTTGCTACTTGAACGCGCATTTGACCGGGTGTGCTACCATCAAGAAAAGGCGATGGAAACACACGTGGCCGATCATCTAGCTGGTGCGCCGCTTCTCAGTGGACTGCACGTCCTGGTTGTCGACGATGACCCGGGGACGTTGGAGATCCTGTCCAACCTGCTCAAGCACTATGGCGCCATCGTCATCGCGGTCACTTCGGTGCGCGAGGTTCTCGAGGTCCTGGATGTCCTCAGACCAGACGTAATCTTGTCCGATATCGCCATGCCGGGCAGGACCGGATTTGACCTGCTGCAGGAGCTTGAAAGCCGAGACGGCGGTGAGAGCTCGATTCCGGTTGTGGCTGTTACTGCCCAATTTGGTCCTGAAGACCGTGAACGGATGATCGCTCTAGGTTTTCAGGATTTTGTCCCCAAGCCGGTTGAGCCGTCCAATCTGGTCGGCGTCGTTGCACGCCTCGGCCGCCCTGCCACCCCCTAAATTGCTTCTTCGCTTCACGGCCTAACCCGCATTTCTTATTCTTACGACCAGTACTTCATTTTTCACCCGCCTTGAGAAGTCGCAGAGGGAAAAAACGAGCGATTTGAGCAAAATCACCATCGGTGGTCAGCAAACTCAGTTCGTGTCGGATGCAAAGTTGGGCCAGGAGCGCGTCGATAGTTCCAATCTGAAGACCCTTGTGACGGCATTTGTTACGGAGACCTGCTGCTTCTATGTGGTCCTTCAGGGTGGGCACAATCAACGGCAGACTCGAGAATCGTTGTTCGATCGCCCGGCGCTGCCGAGGACCTTCAAAGCCCTGAAGCAATTCCTGGAGCACCAAGCCGGTTGTAAAGATTGCTTCACCTTCGGCGAGACAGCGCGATAGCAGCACGACTTCAGGCTGCGACGGGAGCGTATCGCGTCTTAAAACGATGGACCAAACGCTCGTGTCAACAAAAAGATTCAAGTGCGGGACCGTTCCTTTTTGTAGTCAAAGTCCGGATTCCACTCGAGTGTCCCAAAAAGTTCAAGGATTTTGGCCTGCTCACGCCTAGCGACGAACTCCTTCAGGGCTTTCGTGACCGCAGCCTTTTTCGACTTCTCGCCGCTCACTCGAAGGGCTTTCTCCAGCAGTTCAGGATCCAAGGATAAGTTCGTGGCCATGTGTGAACCTCCACACATTAGTCTACACATAACATTGGAATTGGAAAACGACTTTGCGGCTTGGCTCGCCAGTCACTTGTCCTGAATCCACGCCACAGACGCCACAGGAGCAATCCACCTCTTGACACTTGCTTGCATTGGATCTAAGGTGAACAAAAGGTAAATATGACAAACGCCCAACACCCTTCTCCTCTCCTTTTCGATTTGGGAGAACAGCTTCCGACAACGCGAACCATAGCCCAGTTGGTCAAGGAAGGCGGCATCGAGGCATTGCCCAGCGCTGTCGAGCGGTCCGACCAAGTGCGCTATCAGGAAGTGAACTGTCGATCCGCCCTCAACCGCGTTGAGGGCATGCCGTTTCACTGGACGCTCAACCCCTATCGCGGCTGCACGCACGGCTGCCACTATTGTTTTGCGCGCCGTTATCAAACCCAGTTTGAAATGGACTCGAGCGACCAGTTTTCTTCGGTGATCCTGGTCAAGCTGAACTTCGTGGAAGTCCTGCGCCGCGAGTTGGCGAAATCCTCCTGGAAAAAAGAGCTCGTCGCACTGGGCACGGCAACCGATCCGTATCAGCCCATCGAAGGGCATTACCGCATCACGCGCCGGGCGCTGGAGTTGCTCGCCCAAAGCGCGACACCCGTGGGAATTATCACCAAGGGCCCGCTGGTGGTGCGCGATCGCGATGTGTTGGCTGAGTTGAGCCGCCGGACATCGTGCACTGTTTACGTGAGCGTGCCGACCGTAGACGACGACGTCTGGCGCAGGCTGGAACCTGGAACCGCTCCGCCGCTGCAGCGGCTGCGCGCCGTGCGCGAACTGCAGAAGGCGGGTGTGCGGACCGGAGTGCTTCTTGCGCCTATCATTCCGGAACTGACGACCCAGCCTGAGCGGATGGAACGAACGCTACGCGCCATAGCCGATCATGGCGCGGCGTTTGTCGGAGGCAACCTGCTACACCTGCAGGACGGAACCCGCGTGCACTTTCTCAATTTCCTGTCGCGCGAGTATCCCCAGCTTCTGCCGCTGTATGAACAGCTTTACAAGGGCAAGTATGCGCCCCGCCCCTATGTCGAAAAAACCCAGGCATTGCTGCGACAGATCAAATCCAAGTTTCGATTGTTCGATCGTCCGGAGCGAAAACCTGCCAGCCAGGCCCAACCGCCTCGGCCGGGTCCACCCGACCAGGGGAAATTTCGCTGGAAATAGTAAGTAGGCAGAAGGCAGCAGGCAGTTGGGCCTTCGTGAACCCCTATCAGGACTTGCTTACGCTCCCAATTCTGATCCGGGCGGCGAATCCCCCAATCCCAAACCCCTAACCCCTGCCTTTTTGACCCCTGCTTTTGCAAGCAGCCGCTCGACGTTTCGAAATAGGATTTTTTCGCGGTCGTCGGCTGTCAAAAAAGCATTCTTGACGCGAACGATGACGGCGGACGGTTCGTTGATGGTGAAGTCCGATCCGTAGAGCACGCGGTCTGCCCCAATTTCTTTGACTGCCCTTTCCAGAATTCCCACACGCTCGATTCCCGAGCCGGAAAGGTCGATGTGCGTGTTCTTGTGCCGGGCGACAAGGGCGATGCGGGCAAAGATGTCGTCCTTTGCCGATCCCAGGTGCGGAAACACGATCGTGGCTTGCGGGAAAGTTTCCGCCAGAAACTTCATTTCAACCGTGTTGGCGTGAATCTGCGTGACCAGATTCAGCTCGGTGGTCAGCTTCATGACCTCGGCCCATTCCGGCGTGTCGTAACGATATCCCGTCATGTAATTGCAGAATTCACCCAGCCAGACAAAACCGAGCTGCCGGTGGCATTCTTCAATCTCGCGCAACGCCTCGTCGATTCGAAACGGGGTGATGACGCAACTGCCGCGAAATCTGCCTTTGTAGCGGTCTACATACTTGGCCACTTCGCGGTTGCCCTGGCGGTAGTCGTTTGGGGTTTGCGCTTTGTTGCTCCAGGAAGACGAAATCACACCACGGCGGACACCACACTTGTCCAGATAGGCCACAAACTCGGGCATGTTCCGCGTCACCAGATTCCACTGGAAGTTTTCGCCGTTGTCGCTGGGGATGTGCAAGTGCGCGTCGAAAATCCCGCGGCGGCCTTGTGCCTGTGCGTCGCGCGAAAGGGGCGCCCCGATGACGAAGTTGACCAGGCTGATGAGCCCGGCGCGAAAAAACTGGCGGCGGTGGTAGAAGGACATGGCGTTTTTTGGGAAAAGATACGCGTTTTTTTAACGCAAGTCCAATGGGGAATAAAGGGGCTATTTCAGCGTACAAAAAAGACGACCACGACCACGGCCACGTGCACGAGCACGAGCACGTCAACGAGCACGGTAACGTTCACGGTATCGTTTTAGGTTACGACCGACCGGTATTCATGGCGAACTTACTGATGGCATGGACAGGCTGTTAGCGCGGATTAATCGGATTAACACGGATTACCACGGATTAATTACCCGGGCTAGAGCGCCACTGCTGCCGACTGCCGACTTACTAAGCCCTAACCCCTAACCGGGCAACTGTCACAGCCTCCCGAACACTTTTGAGACGCCACAGGCC
>JBPCNK010000092.1:0-5923 GCA_051001345.1 Acidobacteriota bacterium
TGCAGTAATGCGGAGTGCGCCGCGCTGGCAGAGCCGAGCCCGGCGCTACCGACTGCTCACCGACCACTGACCACTGACCACTGACCACTGCCCTCATGGATAAATCCTGTAGAGCGTCCTCGCAAACGGAATCGTTTCGCGCACGTGATCCAGCTTGCAGACCCACGCAACCATGCGTTCGATTCCCATTCCGAAACCGCCGTGTGGCACGCTTCCGAAGCGGCGCAGGTCGACATACCAGCGAAAAGCCTCTTCCGGCAGCTTGTGCTCTTCCAACCGGCGCTCCAGCAGCGCCAGGTCGTGAATGCGCTGGCCCCCTCCGATGATCTCGCCATATCCCTCCGGCGCGAGCACATCGACGCATAGGGCGACTTCGGGTCGCGCTTCATCGGGCTGCATGTAGAAAGCCTTGATGTTACTGGGATAGCGGTGCACCAGAACAGGCGCATCGAATCCTTCGGACAGCAGCGTCTCGTCGGTCCCGCCGAAATCACCGCCCCACTGGATCTCCGAGCCTTTCTTCTGGAGAATTCCGACGGCATCATCGTAGGCCAGGCGTGGAAACGGCTTGCGCACTTTCTCGAGTTGCGAGATATCTCGCTCGACGACTTCGAGTTCCTTGCGGCGGTTTTCAACCACCCGGGCGACAACGTAGGCGACAAAATCCTCCGCAAGATCCATGACATCGTCGAGCACCGCATGAGCGACTTCCGGCTCGATCATCCAGAACTCGGTGAGGTGCCGCCGCGTCTTGGATTTTTCGGCCCGAAACGTCGGGCCAAAACAGTACGTCCGCCCAAAGGCCATGGCTGTCGCTTCGTTGTACAACTGACCGCTCTGGGTCAAATAGGCCTTCTGTTCAAAATACTCGGTCTCGAACAGCGTGGTTGTTCCTTCGCATTGGGCCGGAGTGAAGATCGGGCTATCGACCAGGACGAATCCGCGGTCGTCGAAATAATCCCGGCAAGCGCGGATGATTTCGTGCCGTATCTTCAGGATGGCGTGCTGGCGGGACGAACGGATCCACAGGTGGCGGTACCCCATCAAGAAGGCCGTTCCGTGCTCTTTCGGCGTCAGCGGGTACGGCTCGGCCATCTGGATCACCCGGATCTCGCGCGCGTCCAGTTCATAGCCGCCTGGCGCCCGCTTGGGTTCGGCGCGCACCGTGCCGCGCACTTCCAGCGACGATTCCTGGGTGAGCTCTCCGGCCAGCCGGAAGACTTCCTCGCTGACGTTGCCCTTGAAGACGACAGCCTGCATGATTCCCGTTCCGTCGCGCACCAGCAAAAAAATCAGCTTGCCGCTGGAGCGCTGGTTGTAGAGCCATCCGCGCACAGTCACTTCCTGCCCGACGAACCTGGCTGCGTCTTCGATATAGAAATGATCCATCCGTTCTCCAATTACAGATTGGTGAAGTCTTGTTGCTTGAGCGAGATTTTCGATGTCGCTTCCTATCAACCGACCCGCACCCTTCCGGGTGCGGCACTGTTGGCGCTTCGTCGTCCGGCCCGCGACCCTGACCCCTGCCCCCTTAATCCTGACCCCTGACGCCTGACCCCTGACCCCTGCTTCTAAATTTCCGCCGACAGCAGCTCTTCAATGGCGGGAAACTGATCGAGAACTTGCAGCGACTGCGCGGTGCGCAGCAGCGCTCCACGAATGTACTGCTCGTAGATGTACAACTCACGAGTCGTGATCTGGTAGCCGAATGTTCCCAGCGCCTTGAGCAGGCGCTGAATCGTCGTCAGATGAAACAGCCGGACAAACCCGGCCCGGTCGCTGCCGCAGATCGCCGCATTCTGCTTGCGAAAATAATCGACCAGGTCGTGAGACATCTCCGCTCCAAGGTCGATCGAATCCTTCAACAGCGAAACCAGATCGTAGGTGCACGGGCCCATGCGCGCATCCTGAAAATCCAGAACGTAGATCTGCCCTGCGTGCACCATCAGATTCCGGCAATGGTAGTCCCGATGACACAGATAACGCGGCGCCGCGGCGATTTCTTCAGACATGCGTCCAAATTCATCGCGCAATGCCTGCTCCGCGGCGGGCGCAAGGTTACGATCGCGATAGCGCTTCACGTAATTATTCAAGAAGAAATCCAGCTCCCAGCTAAGCTTCTGCACGTCGAAGGCCAGGTGAGCCGCTTCGCTGTCGGGCCGGCAGCGCGTGGTTCCCTCCCGCTGGATCTTGCCGATGTTATCAACGGCTTGCTGCAGAAGCGTTCTGGTTTCCTGGCTTCCCGCAGTTCGCAACCGCATCTGCAGCGATTCATTTCCAATGTCTTGCTGTAGCACGACGCCCAGAGGTCCGTCGATATCGACGATGCTGGGAACCTTGACGCCAATGGCGTCAAGCAGCTCGTACACCTGCCGGTAGGCAAACCGATCGGGATCGAAAGGTTCCGGATACAGGGCGATGATGAAACTCTGATTGGTCTCGGAGACGAAGCGGTAGTACTGGCGGGTGGACGCGTCCCCTAAAAGCTTGACGACCGAATAGGACGTCTGCCCGCGCGCAGCTTTGCCGCGAATGTACTCCATGAGGCGCTGCTGCATCGGGACGGGTTCTATGTCGGCCATCAGGATATCGGGACGATGAGATTGCCTTCGCAGAGGACGCCGGCGCCCCGTCTCTCCGGACCTGGATCGCGAACCACCGCAACATTCTCCCAATGTGTGCGCGACGGAATCAAAACCCGGTCAGCGATTATAACACCGCGAAGCGTGCATCCCGGACCCACCTCGACGCCGTCCCAGAGGATGCAGTCCTGCAGGCTGCAATCGGCGCCGACTCGGCTCCCGCGTCCCAGCACACACCGCCGCATCCGGCTGGACGTCTCAACCCCACAGTCTTCGCCCACTACGTTGGCGGGCAACTCGAGTGGAGGGAGCCTTCCGTCAAAAGCCGCCCGCGTCCATTGCAAGTACCGGCCGAGCGTGCTGAACTCCAGCCACGTGCCCGCATGAATCGATGCGTAAATGGATTCTCCCGCCTTTCGTGCCGCCGGGTAGACATCGTTGACGGTGTCGGAAAGGCGGCCTGCCGGAAGATAGCCGAAGATCCGAGGGCTGACGATTTGAATTCCCGTGAAAATAAACCCGTCATTGTTGCGTTCTTTGGAAAACGCCTGAACCTGGCCGTTTGAATCCAGCAGAATGGGATTGAACTGACGGCTGCCGTCGTTTGGAGCTACGACCATCACAACCAGCGCGTCGGTCCGTTCAAAGAGCTCAAGTGCCGGCCGCAAATCGATATCGGTGAAGATCTTCGCATTGACGGCGACGAACGGCTCGTCTCCCTTTAGCCACGGGCGTGCCCGCTCGATTCCTCCGCCGGTCCCCAGAATCTCCGGCTCGAATGAAAACCGGATCGCCAGGTCGGTGTGGCTGCAACCCTCGACGGCTTCGCGTATTCGTTCGGGCAGGTGGTGCAAATTGACGACGGCTTCTTTGACACCGGCGCCAGTTAGCCAGTCGAGCACGTGGCAGACAAGAGCCCGGTTGAGAAACGGGATGGCCGGCTTAGGACGGCAATGACTGATCGGGACCAGACGGGTTCCAAAGCCCGCGGCCAGAACCATTGCCTTCATGCGGAGATCATATCTCGCGCCGGCGAGCCGCTACGTCTAGCTTCTGTCTGGTAAAGCTCCCGGTAGGAATCGCGCAACCACTGCTCCTCGGAGAATCCAAGCAGCGCCGTCAGGTTCCGGATTTCGCCGACCTCGCCTTCGATTTCGAAGAACATTCCGATCGGCGTATCGTCGACCACCACCAAGCACTCTCCGCGCCGATAAACGGTGCGGTACTTCTGATAGCGAAACTGTGAGCGCAATCCCAGGCTTTCAAAAATTTCGATCAACGCCGCCCCGTCGGAGACTTCGACCTCGCTCTCCGGCCGGGATTTTACCGCCAGACCCGGCACGACTGGTCCTTTGAAGGTCAAAAGACCGCGCCCCTCCAGGATCCGCACCCGCAGCGTGCAACCGCCGGCGCCGATCCGCTTGTCGGGCCAATCCAAAAGAAAATTGTCTTCGAAGTGACGCGCCGCGACCAGCTCGAAGTGCTCTTCGAAAGCCGGCTGCCAGCGCGCAGGGTCATCGACGCGGATTTTGACTTCAATCTCGTTCATAAGCAGGGGTCAGGGGTCAGGGGGTCGGCAGTAGGCAGTAGGCAGTAGGCAGCATAACGGTTTCCAATCCGCAATCCCCAATAAATCCCCAATCCACAATCCGCAATCCGAAATCAATCCCCAATCCCCAATCCCCAATTTTCGACTCAAGCACTAATACAAAAGGTACTGAGCCCTTCTCTCCTTAAACTCCTCTAGTTCGTCACGCCAGCCCCGCTCCATTTCCCAGACGTCGACGCCTTCGACCAGCTGCAGTCGCAGGCGATCGCTGCCGAGCAGAATATCGATCGGCAGCTTTTCGTATTCGTACTCGTAGGGCGGATCTTTCCAGCGGAAGGACCGCGGATCGAATTGGTAGAACTGCTGGATGACGGCAATCCCGGTGAGAAACGGCTTGAAGGAATCCCGGTCGGTCACATGCAGCTGGAAGCCATGGCACATCTGGCCGGCGTGCTTCTGAAACGTGGGGAGAAACGAGGCGGGACGAAAGCGAACGCCCGGAAGACCGACGCGATTGAGGCGCGCGGCCATCTGTATGGCGTCGGCCCAGGGCGCCCCGACCAGCTCAAAGGGCCTGGTGGTGCCGCGACCTTCCGACAACATCGTTCCTTCGATCAGGCACATTCCCGGATAGACAATAGCCGTATCGAGCGTCGGCATGTTGGGCGAAGGAATGACCCACGGCAGACCGGTCTGGTCAAACCACATCGGTCGCCGCCAACCTCGCATCGGAACCACTTCGAGCCGGCAATCCATCTTTTCTTCCGCGTTGATGTAGCGCGCCACTTCGCCAACCGTCAGCCCGTGCCGGTGCGGCAGCGGGTATAAACCGACAAACGAGGCGAACTGGCGCTCCAGCAGCGGGCCTTCGACGTCGCGACCGTTGATCGGATTGGGGCGATCCAGCACGATGAACTCTTTGCCCGCCCGGGCGCAAGCCTGCATGGCGAGGGTCATCGTATAGATGAAGGTGTAGTAGCGGGCGCCCACATCCTGGACGTCAAAGATCAGCACATCGAGATTGCTCAACATCTCGGGCGTCGGAATTCGCGTCTGGCCGTAGAGGCTGTACACACGCACACCGGTCGCGGGGTCGAAGTAGCCCTCCCATTCGATCATGTTGTCCTGGGTCTCGCCGCGGATGCCATGCTGCGGACCGAACAATGTGGTCAGCGCCACATCCGGCGGCGCCCGCATCAGATCAGCTGCATGTTCCAGATCTGCATTGACCGACGTGGGATTGACGATCATCCCAACGCGCTTTCCAGCCAGCAGGTCGCGCCGCCGCTCGACCAGGACTTCAAGTCCGGTATGCACTCGGTTGCTATTCATACATACAGCCGTCGACACGATGGATTCCGATTGCTTGCTCATCGACCCTGACTTCCGACCCGGATTATTCATCGATCACCGCAAAGACGCAGCGCGGCAAGGCCGCAACCCAAAAAGTCGGCAGTCGGCAGCGGGCAGTCGGCAGTGGGCAGCGTAATGCAGACGACGCAGCGCCTATTGCAAGGAAAAAGCAAAAGCAGTCACGAATTACACGAATGAACTCGAATGACCCGAACGCTCGCAGGTCGATCGTACCCGGTTGGCAACGCCCCTTTTGAACCAGAGCGCAAATCCCTATCAGCGGACTTCGGGTTAATTCGTTTAATTCGTGTAATTCGTGACTGCTTTTGCTTTTCTTTTCACTCATTCAGCCATAAACCGTCGCAGCGGGCGATGTAAAGTCGACGTTGCCATTACAGAAAACACGGGGCAGAGCCACTGTGCCACACGAAATTTGTCG
>JBPCNK010000093.1:0-49750 GCA_051001345.1 Acidobacteriota bacterium
GTACCCGGTTGGCAACGCCCCTTTTGAACCAGAGAGCAAATCCCTATCAGCGGATTTCGGGTTAATTCGTTTAATTCGTGTAATTCGTGACTGCTTTTGCTTTTCCTTTCAACCATTCCGCCATAAACCGTCGCAGCGGGCGATGTGAAGTCGACGTTACCATTACAGAAAACACGGCACAGAGCCGCTGTGCCACTTGGGCTAGGGGGGGGGCGGGAGTCGCGGTCTTACGTTGTAGAAAACCACGTAGCGGCCGATGCGTTCGTGCTGGTAGTGGCGTCCGGATTTCTGGAGTTTTTCCTGAAAGCCGGGCGCCTCGCTCTCCCAGGCGATATAGGAGGGGTTTGGATCCTGGTCGACACGCTGTTTGAATTTCGGGTAGCGCTCTCGGGTGATGTCGAAATAATTGGCCCCGACGAGTTCCTCCTGGGTTTCAAACATCAGTCGATACACGATCCAATAATTGGCGTAAAAATGTTTGAGGCCCTTTTCGCGCGCAAATCGGATGACGGCCGTATTGGGTTCCGCAAAGATGGTGTTGAAGACCTCGGCGGGAACGGTCACGCTTCCATAGACGGACACTCCCGTGACCAGAATCATCGCGGTTGCGGCCAGGAGCTTGGATTGCCGCCACAGTTCCCACACAAACCAGGCCAGCACAAGAGACAGGCCCACGCACAGGCTCATCAGGTAACGCGGCTCGGCGGCAAACCACGCAAAAGAGCTGAACGCGAAAATCGGCGGGCAGGAGACAATCACCATTGCCAGCAGCACCTTGCCATTCCGCAACGAGACTCGATCCCGCACGATCCGAAAGAAAAAAAACAGCAGAGCGCCACCATAAATAAAGACGACGAGCTTCGAGAATACCGGAACGAGATCCACCTGGTGGAAACTCCAGCGAGTGCCGGCCAGTATTGGGAAACCGACCAGAAGGAAATTCTTCAAACCAATCCAGGGATCAAAGAACTTCAGCCCCGCTGAGCCAAAGGGTGGGAGGTCGAAGTACCGGAAGACAAAAACCCAATAGAGGAGCGAGCCGGCCAAAAAACCGCCTGGAGCCCATAGCAGAGGTCTCCACGCTAGAAGCTTTTTGTTCAGCAGCAGAAACAGGACGCACGGGGCGATGTAAAAGATGGAAATGTAGTGCGTGTACCAAGCAAAGCCCACGAGTGCTCCCCACCCTGCCCATGCCAAACCTGAATTCACTTCGCGGCCGCTCAGGCGGCACGTCAGCCACATCAGCAGCGTTCCCAGAAAGAGTGTTTCCGGATGGGGTCCGCGCTCGCGTACGCCCATGGCGGTCAGGAAAGCGGATGAGAACGATACCAGAGCGACTGCGATCAAACCCACAGCGGTATTGAAGAGTTGCCGGCCTAGAGCAAAGAGACTCGCCGCAAATAGAACGAAAAACAGCAGCGGCGCCAGCTTGATACCCAGGAAAGGAGATCCGGTAAGGAGTGTAAACAAACTGATGACGGCCACGCCAAGACAACCCCCGTACGATTCGCCGGCGATGAAGATGTGAAACTTCCCGTCGCGAAGCAAGTGCAGCGCCATCAAACCAAGATTGGCTTCATCGGAGTCAAACCAGAGATCGGGATACTTGAGCAGCAAATGAACCCTCAGCACGATCCCGCTCAGGACGAGCAAAATCCAAATGATTGCAGGGCCAAACTTCGCCTGCAGTGCACGGTCCGGAGGATGGTTGGGCAAAAAGCTAGTCACGAATTATCTCTTAAGAAAGTCGCGAGTCGCGAGTGGCGAGTTATCAAAGCCGTGGGCCAGGGCAGCTTTTTGAAATTGCAAGCCCGGCCCAAGGTACTCGAAGCTGTTCATAGATTCGTGATCATTCGTGAAATTCGTGACTAGCTTTTTCATCCTGTGAATAATCCGAGTAACCCGAATTATTCACAAAAAAGAAAAAAGCTAGTCACGAATTATCCGAATTATCCCGAATGACGCGAAACATATCGGCGTCTACCAACTGGTGCCCAAATCCATGACCAAGGCAGCCGCTGAATTTGCAAGCCCGGCCGACGGGCGCTCGAAGCCGTTCAGAGATTCGTGTTCATTCGTTTCATTCGTGAAATTCGTGACTAGCTTTTTATCCTGTGAATCATCCGGGCTAATTCGGCTTGGGAGGCAGAAAGACCTCATAGCTTCCGACGCGTTCGGCCAGAAAATCATTCGGCGGCTTGATTTCGGCATGCAGGCCCTCGTAACGCGGCGCATTCAGACGGATATAAGCTACTGTTTGGGCGGACTTCACCATCTCCAAATACGGCGGGTAGCGCACCACGTCCGCTTCCGGGGGCGTGCAGATGATTTGCTCACCACTCTCAAAAGTCAACCGGTAGGCGACCCAGTACGGAGCGTACGCTCTGGTGACATTGTGCTGGCGCAGGTAATCGAGGAGCGCTTCGTTCGATTCGACGTTGGTGTAGCCGGTGAAATCCTCAAGTTTCGTCAGAAGGCTGCCGGTTACGTTGAGGGCCAGAAAAAAGAGACAAAGTCCAATCTGCAGGGCCCTTCTAGAAACGGCGCCCAGAATCAAAATGTAGACGACCGAATAGAGAGGGATGAGATAGCGCGGCTCTCGAAAAAACCACGCGAATCCACTTGCGGAAAACAGGAGGGGAAAGAAGAAAAAAAACAGTCCCAGCAGATGCCTTCCTTCAAGATTGGCTGGACCGACGTTTCGAAACCACTTCCACAACAGAGTGGCGACACACCCCAGCAGGATTCCCAGTACTAGAAAGCCTGCAAGGGGGAAAAAATCGGCCCCACCCCAATTGCGCCGGGCTCCAAGGAAAATAGGAACGGCCGTTCCGAAAAAGTTCAGAAAATCCGAAAGAAATTCGGTCTGTTGTCCTCCTTCCATTCTCAAGGACGCCCACGAATGGGAAAGGTTGTACATCCAGAAGGGCAGGCTGCCGAAGAGAAGGCCCCCCAGAAAAACCATCCCGGTGGCCGAGAGTAGCCGCCGTTCGTTCTTAAGCAGGAGAACGACGAGAATCGGGACGATGTAGACGATCGACAGAAAATGTGTCCACCAGGCCAAACCAAGGAGAAGTCCCAGGTAAGCCGCTTTGCGATGAGAGTAGCCTTCATTGAGCATCCTGGCGGCAACCAGAAGCGCCATCGTGCCCAGGACCAGAAGGGCCATGTACCCGCCGCGGGATTTGAGGCTCCAGATGTTGAGGAACGCCGGCGAAACGGCCACCAGCGCTGTGGCCAGAAGGGCGGTTTGGCGATTGACCGCGGCAGAGGCCAGTAAATAGTGGACAACGACAAAGGCGCAAAGAAGAACAAAAGGTACCAGCTTCAACACAAGTACTGTGGCGCCGAAGATTGCGAAAAAAGCAGCGGTCAGAAAGGGCTCAATGGTGCCCATGTAATTCTGGCCGTAATAAAAAATGGGCAGTTCACCCCGCAGGATATGCCGGCCCATCAGACCCACAATCGCCTCGTCGGATTCGATAAGGGCGGATTGGAATTTGACGATCAGGTAGATCCGGGGAAGAAGAATTCCCAGGACCAGTCCGGAAATCCAGAGCGGGCGCATGCGGCGAATTATATCCCGTATGCCGAGGCCGTATGCCGCAAGCCGTATGCCGTATGCCGCAGGCCGTATGCCGGGAGTAGGCGGACGACGGAGCACTAACAGAGCTGCAACGGTTTGTCGCTGCCGTATTGAAAAGAAAAACAAAAGCAGTCACGAATTACACGAATGAACACGAATTACTCGAACGCTCGAAGATCGATCGTATCCGGTTGGCAACGCCCCTTTTGAACCAGGGCGTAAATCCCCTTCAGCGGATTCGTGTTAATTCGTTTCATTCGTGTAATTCGTGACTGCTTTTGTTTTCAATCAGGCAGGCATAAAGGCAGGACCTTCTAGCGAGCCGGCCACGTCCACGTGCACGAGCACGTCAAGGTCCGCCCGGAGCTTCCAAAGGCTAAGTCAACTGCGGCATACGGCATACGGCCTGCGGCACGCGGCATACGGCATACGGCTCTACTGCCGCACGCCCATGGCCTGGTGGATACCCAAACGACCGGAGAACTTCATGGTGCGCTCGACGACGACGGGCTGGTCGGAGGTCACCTGGGTGCTGACGGATGTTCCCGGGATGCCAGGAACCGTGTTTACGTGCACCGTCAAACGTCTCTTTGGAGCCAGCGCAAAGTTTTGTGTGACCGTGGTTCCGTTTTGCTGCAAGAAATCCATCGTAATGTTGGCGGTTTGGCTTCCAGGATTGCTGACGATCACCCAGGTTTCAAATCCGAACGCCGTAAATCCTTCGGCCAGATTCCAGACAAAGGCGGTGGTGGGAGAGCCGATCGAATCACCGACGTCCGTCCCTGAGAACATCAGCCGTTCGGCCACGATTGGGTTGTCGGAAAGCACTTCCATGGAGAACCGCACGCCTGCGCCGACCTCGCTGGCCGCGTTGACAGTCAGGCGGCGTTCGGCCGAAATGGTATAGGTTCTGGGAATCACCGTCCCGCTTTCGAGCATGTAATTGACCGTGACGGTGGCGGCCGAAAAACCGGGATTGAACATCTCCAGACGCGCAGTCACCGGGGCGAGGCTGGTCAGAGACGAAGTGTCCCCTTCCGCGAAATACCAGGTCTGACTTGTGGAAACCGCGCCAATCCCTCCGGCGCCGCCAATGCGATTGTTGATGTAATAGGCCCGCTCCGCCGCAATCGGCAGTGTTGATTCCAAACGAACCGATACGCGGTTCCCCTGCGTGACGCCATGCACGGGAATAGTAAAGCGGCTGTTTGCCGCTACAGGAAAGCTTTGGACGGAGGGTGCCTGGCTCTCGAAGAAGAAGGTTGCCGTAACCGTAGTTGCCGACGAGGCAGACGGGTTTACGATCAGGATGAAATCCTCTTCGCCCAAGAAAGTGTAGTTGGCTGGAAAGTACCACGTTCTGTTTGTTCCAATCGCCCCGCTGCTGTTGTGAGCGCCGGCGTTGGCGCTAAAGTACATAGCCCGTTCCACGATGATGGGCAAACTGGCAGTGACTCGGGTGCTCACACTGAACACACCAGGCACTCCTTTGATGGGATCGTGGATCGGAACCGTAAGCCGAGTTCGAGCGGGAACGACCTCGCTGTGAAGCTTGGTCGTGCCGTCTTGGCGAAAAAACGTAAAATCCACCGTTACAGGCGAGAAATTGGGATTCTGGACTAGAGCGTAGGCTTCGAACCCCACCGTGCTTCCCTCGGCCAGAAACCAGGAAGTGCTCACTTCGGGAATAGTATTGTTCACTCCGAAAGAGCCCGTCACCGCCGCTGCGCTATTGCCCCGAATTCGGAAAGTGTACATCCCATCGTTGGCCAGCCATCCAGATGACGTAATTCCATTCCAGGCGACCGTGTGGGTCCCGGCGCTCAAACTGGAGCTGACCAGGGGCTGGGCGATCGCCGTGCCGTTGCGGTCCAGGATTTCGACCGTCACGCTATTGGATCCGGTGATCGTGAACTGGAACGTGAGTAGGTCGTTGATGCTGTCGCCATTGGGCGAAATGACAAACGGTAAGGCGCTCACTCCGGAAATCAGAATCGGAATTAACGTCCCTGACGGATAGACGAATTGCGCGAGCTGGACATCGTCGGTCCGCACCGACGCTCCCCGGCCGTCGCCATGGGCACGGAAATACATCAGCGCATCGCTCAACAGGAAGTTGCCTTCCGCGGGATTCTCCGAGGAATGTCCAAACCCGAGTGTATGTCCCACTTCGTGACCGCAAACCTCGGCGAGGCTGCTTGCGATCCCCAGGACGCAGCTAAAATTGTCGTTGAATACGATGTCGGCTTGAATCAACTGCCGGAAGTTGACACCGTTGACTACTTTGTTGGGAGCGCTGAAGAACTGGATGTAGGCTACGGCAAGGGTTCCTGAGCACCCCACAGGGTCTTGAATAATCTCCTGGGGGTCGTTAAAGGTAATCACGTTGACCCCGTCGTTGAAGTCGCGGCCGCTTAGCGCCGTCGTGCCGCCGTTGACCAACGATATGCGGGCTCCGGAGATCGTGTTCCAAGCTTGCAGTGCCTGGTCGACGGTCGACAGGGTGGCCGAGGTACTGCCCAAGGGGGAATTGGTAGGATTTACACGGAACGTAACAGAGCCTAAAACCGGAGCGTCAAAGTCATGCCAGCGTACTCCCCCGAGAGTGAGCACATTGAACTTTGTCCCGGGTTCACTCCCTTTGTCCGCGCTTACGGCCGTGTCGCTGACACCCTGCAGGGAGAATCGAGAAAAACGCTCCCATCCGGCGGGTTCCAACTCAGTCGCGAATACACCCAAGACAGGCGTGGGTGTGGCGCGAGTCCGCTCCTCAATGTCTCGTAACGTTGCAAAGCGCCGCACCTCTCGGTTGCCAATGACGACGTCGTCCGGTCTCTCCTGCCGCAGGGCGCCGAAAGGAAGTACGGCGAACTTTCCCTGAAACAGGTGCGCGACGCGGAAGAAACCATTGGGGTGAAGCTTCAAAAAAACAACCACGTCCTCCCCGATTTCAAATTCGGGAGCCCCAAAAGCCCATCCCGAGACGCCCTGAAATTTGCCCCCGGGCTCCCTCAAATAGATGGTTGTTCCTGGAGCTAACCCACGGAGAAAGTCGCGTGCTACTTCAATTGCGATGAAGCTGTCGATGTTTCCGTTATCGTCCAGCGTGCTTTGAATGGACGAGATGCGGCCTTGCACGACCGCGTCGGCAGAGGAGACCAATTGATCCCGTGACAGGAGAACAAAACTGCTGGCGAAACCAAAGGAGCAGGAAAAGAGGAGGGAAAGGGCTAGACCAAGTGACCGTATGCCGTATGCCGTATGCCGCATTGCCGCATTCGGGTCATTCGTCTTCATTCGGGTCATTCGTGGCTGTTTTTGCTTTTCAGGCCACAGGGGAAAGCTCTCTCAGCTCCCCGAGTACGTGCCGGGAGTATTCATGAACTTTGATCGCCACACCGATGAACACCATCGGACGGAAGGTGTGCCCGGCATACGGCCCGCGGCATACGGTTGGCAACGCCACTTTTTGAGCCAGCGGGCCTGCGGCATACGGCCCGCGGCATACGGCATACGGCCTACGGTCACTACCGTACCCCCATGGCCTGGTGGATGCCCAGCCGGCTTGCAAACCGCATCGTGCGCTCGACAACGACGGGCTGGCTGGAAGTAACCTGCGTGCTGACGGATGTTCCCCCGATGCCAGGAACCGTATTTACGTGCACCGTCAAACGTCTTTTTGAAGCCAGCGTAAAGTTTTGTGTGACCGTGGTTCCGTCTTGCTTCAAGAAATCCATCGTAATGTTGGCAGTTTGGTTTCCAGGATTGCTGACGATCACCCACGTTTCGAAACCGAAAGCGGTGAATCCTTCCGCCAGGTTCCATACAAACGCCGTGGTCGGCGATCCGATGGAATCCCCAACATCGGAACCGGAAAACATGAGGCGTTCGGCCACGATGGGATTGTTGGCCAGCACTTCGATCGAAAATCGTACGTTGGGACCAACTTGGTTGGAAAGATCAAGAGTGAGGCGTCGCTTCCCGTCGATGATGTAATTCCTGGTGATGACGGTCCCGTCCTCGATCATATAGTTGGCCGTGATGGTGGCGACCAGATCCCCGGGATTGAACATTTCCAGGAAGGTGGCAGCTGGAATTGTCGTGGGAGAAAAGAGATTTGAAGTGTCCCCTTCCGCAAAGTACCACGACAGGCTCGGCGAAACGGCCCCAATTCCACCCGCTCCGCCCGCACGATTGCCCACGTAGAAAGCTCGCTCTGCCGCAATCGGCAGGGTCGATTGCAATGAGACAGAAGCCCGAGTTCCAGCCGCGATCACACCGTGCACCGCGATGGTGAATCGGCTGTTGGCGGCGACTGGATAATTCACTACCTGAGGGTTTAGACCCTCTTGAATGAAAGTTGCCGCAACCGTTGTCGATGACACAGTGGATGGATTGACGATGAGAATGAAATCCTCATCGCCGGCGAAGGCGCGGTTTGCCGGGAAGTACCAACTTCTGTTGGTCGAGGTGACGCCGCTGCTGTTGTGGGCGCCGCGGTTGCCATTAAAATACATGGCCCGCTCCACCAGAATGGGGGCGCTGGCCTGGACCTGAGTACTCACACTGAAAACATTGGGGACACCCTTGATGGGGTCATGAATGGGAACGGTGAGACGTGTTCGAGCAGGAATAATCTCGCTGTGGAATTTGCTCGTACCGTCCTGTCGGAAGAAGGTGAAATCCACCACAACCGATGAGAAATTTGGATTCTGGACCAAAACATACGCCTCAAAGCCGACCGTACTCCCTTCAGCCAGAAACCAGGACGTACTGGCTTCGGGAACCGTGTTGTTCAGGCCGAAAGAACCCAGAACGGGCGCCGCGCTATTGCCGCGGATGCGAAACGTATACATGCCATCGACGGCCAGAGCGCCGGATGAATTGTTCCCATTCCAAGTGACGTTGTGGGTGCCGGCGATCCTGCTTGTGGCGTTGAGCGGAACGGCGATGATGGACCCTGTGCGGTCCAGAATGTCCACCGTGATCGTGTCGGTGCTTGCCAGCGTAAACCGAATCGTCTCGGTGTCTGCAATCCCGTCACCGTTTGGTGAAAAAATAAACGGGCTGGCCGTGGCGGCCGAGATCAACGCGCTTCCACCGGTGCTGGCCGCCGTGTCATTGGTCGATCCTGTTCCGCGATTGCTGCGATGGAAGCGAGCCCAGGGAGCGGTACTCTGAGACACACCTGTTTGACCTAGAGGTGCGGTCCCTGCGGGGCCCGTTTCGTGATAGACCTTGACGAAGCCAATGTTGGCGGGGGCCGCATGGACACCGTCGGTACCTTCACGACCGGTTCCTATAAGCAGTTCAATCAAACCGTCGCCGTCGACGTCGGCAATAGTCGGAGTACTCCAGGTGAAGACAGGCGGAAAGGGAACCACACCTTCTCCGGTGTAGATCGAGTACTTTAGAACCCCGGTCGCGGCATTGAATGCATTGAGATGAAAACCGCCGCCAATGACGACATCCATGGTCCCGTCTCCGTCAATGTCGCCGACGACTGGGGAGCTTAAGAAGGCAAAACTGGCCGAGTTGCCCACCTGCGGAGTCTGGCTCCAGCGGATTGTTCCATTGGAGTTTATGCAATGAAGAAATCCGAACATGTCGCCGACGAAGGTTTCCAGGGTTCCATTTGCGTCGATGTCAGCCAGGGCTGGAGATCCGTAAACACGGTTATCGGTCGACAAATTGCCGTCGGACAGGCTGGCCGGCCAACCGGTCACCTTGGCGCCGTTGGCTTCGTAGGCGCTCACGTACTCTCCGGGATGCTTGGTCGCTGGCGCGCTGCCGGCGTAAAAGATGCCCGAGCCAATCACGATTTCCAACAGGCCGTCGTTGTCAATGTCGCCAATGGCGGGGGACGATTGCAGGATCTGGTCGACGAATTGGGGCCAACCGGACATCTGCTCGCCGGTGTTCCGAAAAACCCGCAAAAGTCCTCCCGCCGGAACAGTCGAGTCGCAACCAATCACAATTTCCAATGTACCGTCCCGGTTCAGATCGGCCACAGCCGGCGAAGACCACACTGTATCCGTATTATCGAAGGGCCAGCCGGGGTAGACAGTACCGTTCTCAGCGTTCCAAACCCAGATTAGATGAGAGAAGGCGCCGACGATGACTTCGAAATTCCCGTCGCCATCGATGTCGGCTACCGCAGGGGAACTGTGGACTCCATAGTTCCCGTCTCCAGTTGAGACCCCGGTAAACTTTGGCCATCCGGAAAGAGCGACTCCCACGTTGTTGTAGCCGTAGACCCAGCCGTCTCCGGAGCCGACAAAGATTTCAAGGTTTCCGTCGGCGTTAATATCGACCAGAGCCGGCGTGGAGTTCACCTTATCGTTGTAGGCCCTGTGGATGCCACCAGTTGGGGTGGCGCTTCGGTTCGGGAGCGAAACGGGAAAGCCGGCAATCTCGACACCGCTGGGGTTCCAGGCATGCAGGAAGCCGTTGCCGTCCCCTACTACTGTGATCATCTGACTGCTGGAGGCAAACAATTTTCCAACAGCGATTCCGGGATGCTGTATCCATCTGGCGGCGCCTGTAAACGTTTGGTTGCTGGTGATGCCTGCGGAAACCATTAGAGCCGCTGTACTAAGCGAGAAGATAAGTAGAAGGACGATGGACTTTTTCGGGATCATATTCTGCTTTTTCTTTCTGAAAGGTTTTTGGGCCGAGGCGTTAAGAGTAGCAGGAAACGTCGCGCGATTCGGTAAGCAAAGTCACAGTGAATTGTACCATGGTTGGCCCGTTTCAAAATTGCCGGGGCACGTGATCGGCAATCGTAAATGCCTGATTCAGTGGGATCTGCCAGAAATCGGTGACGCGTAGAATAAGACTTCGGGTCCGCAGCAGCCTGTCGATTTTCAAAGCGACTTTTCGTCGGCCCCGCGCCGTGTATTACTAATCGGTGAAACCTTGTTATTTCAGCAAACATTTCCGATCCCGCCTCCTAAATCTACCGGCCCGCGACCTTCCGGTCGCGGCTCTGCCAGCGCGGCCGCATCCCGCCGTGTTGCCCGTTCATCTTGCGACCGGCGACCGGCGACTGTCGACTTTTTGGTGCGGCTATGCCGCGCTGGAACTGGCAGCAATTGTTGGCTCATTTAGCGAAATTCGTGTTAACTAGGGACTTATGTCCGCAGTTGTGACCAGGGCGCTTCAGTTGAAAGATCTCGTCTGGCAAATGACCTTGCGAGAACTCCGGGGGAGGTATGTGGGCAGCGCCATGGGGTTGTTCTGGAGCGTGCTCCATCCTATGATCACGCTGGTAGTTTGGACGTTTGTGTTCTCCTACATTCTGGACATTCGCTTCAGCGCGGAAGGGGGCATCACAAGCTTCGCGCTTTATCTGTTTTGCGGGATGGTACCTTTTCTCTCCTTCCAGGAAACCGTCCAAAACTGCACCGTCTCGGTTACAGGGCATGCACCCCTGGTCAAGAACCTGGTCTTCTCTTCAAAGTCCTTGCAGCTCTCCATCGCCGTGGCGGCGCTGGTCACCCAGTTGATCGGGCTTGCAATCCTGGCTGGCGCTCTGGTCCTGGTGCGCCAGCAGGTTCCAGTCTATTTGCCCCTTGTCTTGCCGTTTGCATTCATCCTGATGTTGTTCAGCCTGGGACTGGGCTTTCTCACCTGCACGCTGCACGTATTCCTTCGGGACACCTCGCAGTTGGTAGGAGTCATGCTCATGGTCTGGCTTTACGCCACTCCGATCTTCTATCCGGCCCACGCGCTTCCGTCCCATTTGCAGTTTCTGATTTATGTCAACCCGCTGGCGTATGTGGCCAACGTCTACCGTTCCATGATCTTGCTGGGAAATCTTCCCTCGGCGCAGGGGTTCTTGATTTTTGTGGGGATTTCGGTGGGGACGTTCTTGTTGGGTTACCGGGTCTATACGAAGAACTATCCGAAGTTTATTGATGAGCTTTAGCGGAATTGTCAATCGTATTCACCGCGCGTCAGTGGCCACTAACTCAACGACTACACATGATTCACGCTCATAACCTAAGCAAGAAGTTTCGGATTTATCGCCGCCCCTCCGAGCGACTCAAGGAAGCCTTGTCGTTTGGAACGCGTTCGTATCACACCGAATTCACTGCTCTGGATGGTGTGGACCTGAACGTGGAAAAAGGAGAGACCGTAGGTCTGATAGGGCAGAACGGGTCGGGGAAAAGCACGCTTCTGAAAATCATGGCCCGGTTAATGCTCCCAACCAGTGGCAGTGTTGAGGTCAAGGGCAGAGTCGCGTCGTTGATCGAGTTGGGAACCGGATTTCATCCGGAGTTCACCGGCCGATCCAACATCCACATGATTGCGACGTTGATGGGATTCTCCAGGGAGCAAGTTGATCGCCTGGTGCCGGCAGTACTGAATTTCTCAGGCCTCCATGAATTTATCGACAGACCGTTGAAGACCTATTCTTCGGGAATGTGGGTACGGCTCGCCTTCTCGATGGCGATCTCGGTAGACCCGGATGTCTTCCTGATTGACGAAGCTCTGGCGGTTGGCGACATGCTGTTCCAGCAAAAATGCGTCGCCAAGCTCAGGGAATTCCAAGAACGAGGGACAAGCATCGTTTTTGTGTCTCACGACCTTGGGGCGGTCAAGACTCTTTGTGACCGCGCCGTTCTTCTGGATAGCGGGAAGAAAATTCGCGAGGACTCTCCTGAAGCAATCTGCTCCGAGTACATCTCCTTGATGGCCCAGCGCGCCAGCCGGGAGAAGTTTTCAACCCGTGTGGATGCTCACCACCGGCGCTACGGCAACTATCAAGCCGAAATTGAGCGGGTCGAGCTTTCAAACGCAAAAGGAGAAACCACGGAAGTTCTGATTTGCGGCGAGAGATGCGTGGTGGACGTCGTGGTGAAGGTTTCTGGGGCGATCAGGCAATCTTCGGTCGGCATCTTGATCCGGGATCGGCTGGGCAATGACATCTTTGGGACCAATACGTTTCTCAGTGGGGTACGCATTGAGGACGATCTTGAAGATTTCACCGTGAGATTTGAGTTCGACATGGACTTGGGACAGGGCAATTACTATTTGAGTGCTGCCGCCCATTCCGGACGCGATCACTTGGCGGATTGCTACGACTGGATCGATAATGCCGTTGCGTTTCAGGTACTGCCTACGGTGCCCGAGTTTTTGGGCTATGCGCGGCTGAAACCAAAAATCTCTGTCCTTTCAAGTGTTCGAAAGTCAGGGGTCGGGAGCTGACACAGTCGCCAGTCGCCGGTCGCCAGATGAACTAGGCAACAGGGCGGAAGGCGCTCCGTGGCCGGCCCGGCGCTGCCTACTGCCTACTTTGGTTGCGGGTGGCCGAGCTGAGTCTTTGTTCCGAGATAACCCATGATCGATGGCAAGAAACTGGTTGTAGTGCTGCCCGCCTACAATGCGGCCCAGACTTTAAGAGTCACCTACTCGGAACTCCCGTTGAAGCTGGTCGATGAAGTGCTCCTGGTCGATGACGCCAGTATCGATGAAACCGTTGCGGTTGCCAGAGAACTGGGAATAAAGACGTTCGTGCACACCGAAAATCTAGGGTACGGTGGAAATCAAAAAACCTGTTATCGCGAGGCGTTGAGGGTTCAGGCTGAAATCGTTGTCATGGTCCATCCGGATTATCAATACACTCCCAAACTGGTCGGAGCGCTGGCGTCGATGATTGCCAGTGGTGAATATGATGTAGTTCTGGGATCGCGAATCCTGGGGGGCACGGCCCGAGCGGGCGGAATGCCCTTGTACAAGTATGTTTCCAACCGTTTTCTTACGACATTTCAAAATCTTCTGCAGGGCGCGAAGCTCTCCGAGTACCACACCGGATTCCGGGCGTTCAGCAAAATGGTCCTGGAGACCCTGCCGCTGGAGGAAAACTCCAATGACTTTGTATTTGATAACCAGATGCTGGCGCAGGCGCTGGTATTTGGATTTCGCGTCGGCGAGATCAGTTGTCCGACGCGTTATTTTCCCGAAGCTTCCTCCATCAACTTCTTTCGGTCAGTGCGTTACGGGCTGGGAGTGGTAAAGACGTCCCTGGACGTTTGTGCGAAGCGTCTGGGGCTGACCAGTCCCCGCTATCTCTCACCGACGGGTACGAAATTGCGCCGGGCTGGCGACGGAGCAAAAACCGTCACGAATGACACAAATGAACACGAATGACACGAGCGCCACTGCTCCTTGGCCATTCTCAGCGCTTGCATCTTTCGGGTCATTCGAGACAATTCGTGACTGGCTTTTTGAGTTTTTCGGCATCGTGGGGCTTGGGCAATTGGGTAAAAGCTTAGTCACGAATTACACGAATTACACGAATGACACGAATGACACGAATGGCACGAAAGAACCCTTGCACTGTAGCCGCCTGGCTCTGGCACGCGCTTGAATCAAGATTCGTGATCATTCGTTACATTCGTGAAATTCGTGACTAACTTTTTGCTTTTTTGTGAATAATCCGGGCTGCAGAATCCTGGAGGCATTACATCCCTTCTGAAAGCTGTTCGATCGCGGTCCGATAAAGTTTGACGACGCGATCCCAGGAATATTTGTGACGGACGTACGTGCGACCGCGCTGGCCCATTTCCTGGACAAGGGCTAAGTCGTTGGACAACTGATCGAGCGCTTGATGCAGAGAGGCGGCATCCTCAAAGAGCAGGCCCGCGGAGTTGGCGCTTATATGTCCTTCCAAGACGGGAGAGTTCCGGCGCGCGATGACCGGTTTGCCGTGCGCCCAAGCCTCCAGAGCCGCCAGGCTAAGGCTTTCGTATAGCGAAGGAACAATCAATCCCCGGCATTGCCTCAGCAACAAAGTCTTTTTTTCTTCGCTGATTTCGCCGAGCAGTCGAAGTCTGGGATGATGTGGAAGTTTCATAACAGGAGTACCGGCGACGACCAGGGAATAGGCTTCGGGTTTTGGGAGTTGGGTCTTCTTGATGAATGGAGGATTCAGGAACCACTCGGTAAGCTCGCTGATGCCTTTGTCGATGTCGACGCGGCCGAGGTAGAGAAAAAACGGCTCAGAGGACGGCTCCTGAACCACCTCGGCGGGAACATCAACGCCGACTCCCACGACTTCCGATGGCACATCGTGATTTTGGAAGATACGCTGCACCAGGGATCGTTCTTCGTCGGTGTTGTAGAAGATTCTCTTTGGGAGATGGAATACCGGTCGGTAAATCGCAAGATACAGCGCCGATTCATCGTGCGCGGTGGGCACCAAAACGCTCCGCTCGGGGGCGATTGTGATGCCATCGACAGTGGTGGGATAGAGATAAGTAAAAAAAATGACGGCAGCGTAGCGGGCTCGGGTTTTGTCAAGGTGTTGGTGCAAACTCGGAGCAATGGGGCCCTGGTACTGCATCCAGAGCCGCTCTTCCTCGATGGAATGCGGGCGTGTGTAGACAATGTTGCTCAGTTTGTGAAAACGACGGAGCTGCCGCAACCCCTCCACCCGAAAGCGATGCACCTGCACCCCGTTGCATTCGGTCAGCCCTTCGGCGAACTGGTTCTTCCAATCGTAGTAGTCAAGAGCGCAGGTTGTGAGGGCGTCGACGTGGTAGAACGAGGTGAGATGCTCTGCCACGGCGCGGCACAGGGACTCGGAACCCCCGATGACTTCTTCGCCGTAGCGCTGAACGACAAATGCGATTTTTTTCTTCACTGGCACGATGGATTGGACCAAATGATAATGGAAAAAACGGGTTGCTGACAGCCGAAAGCTGGTGGCGACCGTTCGCCTAGGATGACAATCGACAACCGGTGACAGACAACGCACAGCCTTGGAAGATTGGAATCGATTTTCGCCCGGTGCACAAACCAGCATCCGCTAGGCGCGGGATCGGCAATTACACCAGGAATCTAACTCGAGCCATCGTCGCAGCGGCCACAGAACGTGAGACCTATCTGTGCGTGTCGCGTTCAGGAGATGCTGAAGGCTTGGGCGTTCCTGTGGAAGTGAGGTGGCCTCCAAAGCCCGGCAGAATGCACTGGATCTGGGACTCCCTCTTCTTGCGCCGCAAGTTGGAATTTCTGAACCTGGACTTCTACCACGCGACCGACCAAATGTCGGTCCCCAGGGGAATGAAGCAAACCAGGGTTCTCATGCACCTTCATGATGTCATTCCCTTCTTATTTTGGCGCCAGTACGCACCCAGTTTTCCGCGCGATTTTAGAGTGGGTCTGAGACTGAGTTTGCGGGCGGCCGCACGGGTGGATGCCGTCATTACCGACTCGGAATGCTCCAAGAAGGATATCGTCGAGTGGACCGGAGCTGACCCCGATCGGATCCATGTCGTGCCCTTTGGGTGTGATGAAGAGTTTCGGCCGGTTGAACAACTCGCAGAGCGTGAAGCCTTTTTGCGTTCGAAACAAGTGACGTCTCCCTTTATTTTGTACGTGGGCGCGACCGACCATCGCAAGAATCTTCCTTTTCTGGTTCGTGCTTTCGAGCAGCTCCGGGAGTCCGGTTATCCGGGGAGCCTTTACCTGATCGGCGAGGAATTCGGCTGGACGCATCTGGCGGAAGTAAGAAAGATACACGAAGAGATTGGCCGGTCGAGGTGCTCCGAGGCGATCCGAATGCCAGGCTATGTGAATTCCGAGGAGCTGGCAATGTACCTTGCTTGTGCCGATGCTTTCGTGTTTCCCTCCCTATACGAAGGGTTCGGCCTGCCGGCCTTGGAGGCGATGAGTTGCGGCGCCGCGGTAGTGGTTTCCAATCGATCCTCGATTCCTGAGGTGGTGGGAGATGCTGGTCTTTACTTTGATCCGTCCAGTCAAGATGAATGCGTCAGGCAGCTGATTGCTGTCACGTCCGACCGAGCCCTGCGTCAGGAACTGGGACGCCGAGGACTGCAGCGCGCCAAACTGTTTTCGTGGCGACGCGCCGCTGAACAGATTTTTGAAATCTACCGGGGTCTTAAATCGAAATGAAAGCACCTGGCGCGTCGGCAAGGTCTCGGCGGTTTCGCTGGATCGTCGTGTTCGTCTATGTCGCCCTGATCTACACGACGATTCCCTACACCTCGCGACTGTGGTCAGAGGCGCGCTATCGCTTGGATGTTCAGTATGCGACGCTGGCGTTCTATCTGCTGGCGCCGGCGGGACTGATCGTCGCGCTGATTGCGCTTCGGGCAACGCGGTTTCAGCCATGGAGAGTGGCCGCACTGGCGGCATGCGGGGGCGTGTACTATGGCCTCTACGGAAATATCTTCCAAACACCCGGCGAGAAAATTCACCTGCTCGAGTATGGCCTGCTCAGCTTTATTATCCTCTGGGCAGTCGACAACCAGCTCGTGCCGCCAGGACGCCTTTATCTTGCGCGCCGCGTCGGGCTGGCCTTGCTGCTGGCATTCTTGTTTGGCATCTGGGATGAGACGATTCAAAATTACATTCCGGCCCGCCATTACGATCTTCGAGACATCTGGATCAACTGGCTCAGTTCGATCCTCGGCATGATTGTTTGTCTGCTCATGAGAAGAAATGCGACAACTGATCGCGCTAGGGTTGTTCCTGCGGCTGATTAGCGGGCTGGCGAGTGGTCTAGGATTCTGCAGCCCGACTATTCACAAAAAAGCAAAAAGCTAGTCACGAATTTCACGAATTTAACGAATTATCACGAATCCTTGATTCAGGCGGGTTGCCGGTTCGGAGCCAGGCAGATAGTGCAAAGCTTTTTTCGCGTAATTCGTGTAATTCGTGTAATTCGTGACTAAGCTTTTACCCAATGCCACTCACTGCGTTCGTGGCACTGACAAGTCAGACTGGCTTGAATCGGATCCGAAAGGCAGCTTCGTTAAAGCTGTCGTAAACCTGAACTCGATACTCGTACTGCTTGCCATCGACGACAAAGCGCTGCTTCTTCCTGGGCTGATCGGAAAGTACTTCTCGAAGCGCGCGGGCTTCGGGTCCTTTGAAGGTGGCGATGCCGACGCCGAGTCCATTCCTCATCGCGAATACTCTCTCGCAGCCGTCCTTGTACTCGATTTCCACCATTTGCGCCCCGAGGTGAATCGCCTTGGCCAAAACTTCCAACAGTAGGTTGCCTTGACGCATAGGAAGGTTCCCTTTGAATGCGTATAATAACCCGGTCCACAATTGACGATCTGCAATTATTGATAATCGGCTTCACCGCAGAGACGCAGAGGCCGCAGAGGGGGCGCAGAGAAGCGCAAAAGATTCCTCCCTTTCCTCTGCGCTGGCTGGCCCGTCTTCCCCCGTCCCGTCCCCATGCAGGGTTATAATCTTTCGCAATGACGCCCACAAGGCCTGAACTGAAGTTTACCTACGAAGACTACCTCTTGTTGCCCGAAGATAAGCGGTACGAGCTCATCGACGGAGATCTCTGCATGGTTCCTGCTCCCAGTTTGTATCACCAGATCGTCTGTCGCCGCATCGGTGTAGCCCTCACCCAATTTGTAGACGACCGTGATCTGGGAGAAGTGCTGTGGGCGCCCTGCGATGTTTACCTTTCCCAATTCGACGTGGTGCAGCCCGATATGTTCTTCATAACGTCCGAGAGGCGCGGCATTATGAAGGAAGCGTTTGTTGAGGGGACACCCGATCTCATCGTGGAAATCATTTCTCCGTCCGATCCAAAGAAAGACCGGGATCTGAAGCGGAAGCTCTACGCGCGCTTCGGCGCGCGTGAATATTGGATTGTCGATCCGGCGGCGAGAAGCATCGATGTGCTGGTCCGGGAGGAAGACGACTTGAAGGTACTGCAGATCTTCGTGGTGGAGGAAACGTTGAAATCAATGCTACTGCCGGATTTCCGGCTTCCTTTTGGGGGTGTCTTCGCCCGATAGGGCGAATGAGGAATGAAAATCGGCCTCCTACTTGCCGTTGGTGACCAGGTTTTTCCTCTGCCACGGCCTCGCGACACCGGAAAAGCAAAAAAGCTAGTCACGAATTCCACGAATTTAACGAATTATCACGAACCTTAATTCAGGCGGGTTGCCGGTCCAGAGCCAGGCAGCCGAAGTGCAAAGATCGTTTCGTGTCATTCGTGTAATTCGTGACTAAGCTTTTTTCGAATTGCCCGAGCCCCGCGATGCCGAAAAAGTCAAAAGGCCAGTCACGAATTGTCCCGAACATGAGAAAGTACTACGATTTTTCGAAAGCCACGCGCAACCCGTACGCCCGGCGGTTGAAACAGCACGTCACGATCCGGCTCGACCAGGACACCATCGCCTATTTCAAAGGTCTTTCGAAGGAAACCGCCATCCCATATCAGACGCTGATCAACCTGTATCTTCGAGAGTGCACATCGAGCCGAAAGGGGCTTTCGATCGCTTGGCGGCCCATACGCAATCACGGCGAAGCCTAACGAATTAAGGATTCTTGTCGCCCTTGTTAGGCTGAGACCTGTTCGTAGGAGAAGGCTGGAATCTCCGTACGGTCTCGGGCATGTTCGATCGTGATGCCACAAATGTTTCCGTCCTGGTCGAGATCGAGAAGAGTGTTCTCATCCAGATCCTTGGTTTCAGCAACCGCGGCGCGCCGGAACTCGATGTACAGCGTATCTGTGTCTTGAAAATATTTGATTCTCATAGCTCAAATGACCGGTCAAAGAACGCGTTGTGCACGGTCTCTCCATCTGGCAACAGTATAACCCGCAGATATTTTCCCTCCATCTCGGAAATTGGCGCCCAACGGCGAATTCGACTGTCCGCCTGAACAACCTCCCTTACTGGACTCTTCACAACGCGCTCGATCCACTCGATTTGAATCGCCGCGCGATCCGGACGTTGGCGGACTGCCTGGAAGTATTGGGTGAACTTCACAAGCTGGTTTTACGGTTTGAAAATGTTGGACAGCGAAAGCTTGAACTCCTGCAGGAGAGGCGAACTCAAATTGTCGTCCGCCACGAACACCTGGACGGTTTTCAGGTCGCCTTCCTGTCGCGTGAGCACGTCGACGGTTTTGGCGTCGGGGTCGACGATCCAATACTCGCGCACACCAAAGCGAGCGTAGAGTTTGCGTTTAAGTTCGCGGTCTCTTTTCGGATCGGAGGGCGAAAGGATCTCAACGACCAGATCAGGAGCCCCGTCAACGTAAGGGCCTTTGATGATGCCCAGCCGATCCGAAGAGACCCACAGAATATCGGGCTGTACGACGTCGTACCTTGAAAGATAGACATCGCATGGGGCGGCAATCACCTGCCCAAATAGGTTCTTATCGACGAAGTCGTTTAGCGCCGCTCCCATTCTCACTGAGACGATTTGATGGAAGGTCCTGGGAGCGGGAACCACATAGAGGTCTCCGCCGATAAGTTCGTAGCGCTTCTCTTCGGGGAGTAGAAGATAGTCGTCGTAGGTGAACTCTAGTTCGGGTTTCGTGGGCGTCATTGGGGGTCATTATACGCCTTGTCAGTCGGTAGCGGGCAGCGGGCAGTAGGCAGATTTCAAGATCGAAGGGGATTCGATTTTCTTAGGGTTCCTTGCTAGAGTGGATGCGTGAAAGTAATCACCGGTCACGTCGCGAATGGCAAGCTTCCCCCTGATATTCAAGACGGCACAATCGTTGCGGTTCTGGCGCCCGACGATGCAGGCTTCACCCTCTCGCCGGAACAGGAATCCGAGCTCGCAGCTGCGCTCGAGGAGATTCGAGCAGGAGACTACGTCGACGGCCGTGTCCTTCTGGAGGAGCTAGCGGGACGCCCGGACAAGTGACCTACGAGCTCCGGACGTCTCTGCGCGCTAACACCCAGATTGCTTACGCGCGCGGCGCCGCTGGGCGCGGCACGGTACATGCATCGGGTCGGCCGATTGACAATCCACAGTTAGTCGCCACTTTCCAATTTTCATTCCCCAATCTGGTGGCCGGAATTGCCCGCTCGCTGACGCGCGCGGCCCGGTACGTGTGCGCGACCCGGTACGTGCGCGCAGCTCGGTGCATGGTGCCGAACCCCAAAAAAGCCACCGGCTGCAAGCCGGCGCCACCACCGCCGCAATCGGCAATCCGCAATAAATCCCCAATCCCCAATCCCCAATCCCCAATCCCCAATTTGATTTTGTTATCATCAATCTCGAATGAAACACATGGCTCACGTCTCCGGCCGTTTGGGTTTGCTGGAGGAGGCGCTGCTGCAGGCGCTCGTTGACGCCAAGAAAAAAGATCCCTTCAAACCGCTGACCGTTCTGGTCGGATCGCGCCTGGTGGGCTTGTATCTGCAGCGTGCGCTGGCGTTGCGCGGCAACTCCCATCTCAATATCGACTGGCCGACGCCGCCGGAGCTGGCGCGCAGAATCGCCGGCCCCTGCGGCGAGACGCTGTCTCCCGTGGCGGAAGCCTTCCTCGTTAGAAAACTGAAGGCGCGGGGATACTTCGACCCGGTGGCCGAACGGCGCGGCTTCTACCGGGTTCTCCACGCCACATTGAAAGATCTTCGCGACGGAGGATTCCGTAGTTGTCCGGTTCCATCAGGTGATTCCAACGGCAAGATTCGGGAAGTAGCGCAGCTTCATAAGAGGTATCTGGCGGCGCTTGAGGGATTTGTAGACGACGCTGGTGTATTGGACAGAGCCGCCGCCAGCAGTGTGTCCTTTGACCGTCTGTGGATCTACGGTTTATATGACTTCACCGAGATGCAGCGCCGGCTGATCGAGGCAATCGCCCGGCAGGTTCCAGTGGAATGCTTCTTTCTGGAACACGAGTTTTCCAAGCCGACTCTGGAGTGGTTCGAGTCGATCGGGTTTGAGAAGAGCGTCGAGAAAAGCCGCAGGCTTGTCGAAAAAAGCCGCAGGCTGGAAGCCTGCGCTACTGCAACCTGTGTCGTGCTGAGTGCTTCGACCGAAGTTCGCGAGGTCACCGAAATCGCGCGCGAGATCTACAAGATGTGCCGCGACGAGAATTATCATTTTCACGAGATCGGCGTGGCGCTGCGCAATTCCGAAGAATACTCCGCCTTGTTCCAGCAGGTTTTCGAAAACCTCGGAATACCAGCGTTTGTCCAGAAAGGAAACAATCTAGCGGCGCACTCGCTGGGGCGCGCCGTGCTGCTGCTCGTCGACCTGGCGCAATCGGAATACCGGCGCGAGGCGGTCGTCGAGTGGGTCAAGTTTGCCGAAGTCCAACAGGCGGCGCTGTGGGACCGGCTCAGTCTTGAGGCCGGCGTCACTGAGGGCAAAGAGAACTGGCGCAGAAAATTGAAGTCACTGAAGGGCGCTTATTACCGCAGGCGCCGCAGACTGCGAGCCGAACGCGGCATTCTGGACGAGTCCACACCCGATCCGCCCGACGTCGCCTTGCCGGCCGGTGAGCAAGCGCTGCTCGACCGGATTAAGGCGATCGACGAGTTCGTGAGTTTTCTTTCCCGTCTGTTTCAGCATCTGGAAAGCCTGCCGCCAGTTGCGTCTTGGAGCCGTTTCTCAAAACTGGCCGATCAACTCGTGCAGTATTTCCACCCGCGCGACCCTGATCTGGAACGAGTGTCCGAGGCGCTTGCCAGCCTGGCGCAAATCGAGCGGCTGGAAGCGGAGACGACCTTTGCGACGTTTCGCGAAATGGTCCACGAGGCATTCGAGCAGGTCAGCTGGCACTCGGGCGCCTTCCAGCGAAACGCTGTCAGCGTATTCGCCTTGATGGCAGGCCGAGGCGTTCGTTTTCGGGCGCTGTTTGTACCCGGAATGGTCGAGAAATCGTTTCCAGCGCAAGTCCGCCAGGACCCGATTCTGCTCGATGAAGAACGAAAGCAAATCAACACGTTCGGCCAGGGACGGCTGCCCCTGAAGTTGTCACGACTGGACGAAGAAGCGCTTCTGTTCGATCTGATCCAGGACTCGGCCACCGAGCGCGTACTGTTTTCGTACCCCCGCATGGATGCCGCCACCGGACGGGACCGTGTCCCTTCTCCCTTTCTTTTGAAGCTGCACTCCCCGCCGCTTGAGACCTACGACGCCCTGTCGAGATTGCCTGGCTTTCGCAGAGTGGGAACCTCCGAAGTGGCGCCCCAGCGCGCCGCCGATTCGCTTCGCCGGCAGGAATACGACCTGTATTGCATCCAGCGTTCGACCGGCGAAGAACGCAAGGACCTGGGCCGTTACCTGATGCGCGCTGATCCGTGGCTGCGGCGTTCGCTTGTGGCGCACGAGACGCGTTTTTTCTCGGGGACCTTCACGCCCTTTGACGGAATCGTATCCTCTCGGCTGAGCCGGGGGCGCCTGGCGGCGCGATTCGACCCGGAGAGCCACACATTCTCCGCCACGCAACTGGAAACCTATGCCACGTGCCCTTATCGCTTTTTCCTGCGCGATGTGTTGCGTCTCGATCCACAACGAACTGAGGAAACCATCCAGGGCCTTACCGCTCTGGACCGGGGCTCGCTGGCCCATGAAATCCTGCGCGATTTCTTCTCGCGCGTCAGCCCGCCGCTCGACCCGGACCAAAAGCAGGAGCTGTCCGACAAGCTCAATCGAACGATCGAACAGCACTTCGCGCGCGCCGAGGCCGAAGGCATTACCGGCTATCGCCTGCTGTGGGAGATGGATCGGCAGCGGCTGCGCGAAGACCTTCTAGAACTTCTCGACCGGGAGCTGGCCGAAAGCCGCTGGATACCGGCTGAATTTGAAGTCTGGTTTGACACCATCGTGGTCGATTCGCCGGTCGGGCCGGTGCGCTTCAAAGGGAAGGTGGACCGAATCGATCGCTCCGGCGGATACACAGGACAGGGCGCGGCGCCACAGGCCGTGCGAGTCATTGATTACAAGACAGGAAAGGTTTACCAAAAAGTGAAGGCTCCTTTTGGCGGTGGACGCTCGCTGCAGCTTCCCATCTACATGTTGGCGGCTCAGCAGCGCTACGGTCTCTCCGACATGGAGCGGTCCATTGCAGAGTATTACTTTATTTCGCGCCGGCAGAAGTTTAAGAAAATTGAATTTCCGGGCAGGGACTGGCCGCGCCAATCCGCGTCGCTCAGCCACGTTGCGGGAACGCTTGTGGCGGGAATTCTTCAGGGACAATTCTTTCCATTTCCCGGCCACGACGCCGAGAACTGCAAATTCTGTGATTTTCGGTCGGTCTGCGACCGAAGAGTTGTGACCCTGTTCGACAAGAAGCGGGATGATCCTGTGGCGGAGAATTTCCTCGGCTTGAAAAAAGAGCCGGAATAGGCCGGAGTAGGCCTGGAGTAGGCCGGATTATTCAGAAAAAAGCTAGTCACGAATTACACGAATTACACGAATGAACACGAACGTTCTCAGCACCAGCGGTGGAACCGATATATTTCGCGCCCAGTCGGGATAATTCGTGACTAGCTTTTTGCTTTTTGCGAATAGGTTAGGTACTCGGATTATTCACAAAATAAAAAACTTAGTCACGAATGATAGAAATTTGTGAACAGGCGCTGAAGTGCAAAGGTTTTTCGTGTAATTCGTTTAATTCGTGTAATTCGTGACTAAGCTTTTTTGTGAATGTCAGAGCCGGACGAACTCGATGACGTCGAACACTGAACCCCTCGACCTGGTTGACCAACGCGACCGCGATCGGGCTTGCCGCGATCTCGATTCCAGCCTTGTCGTCGAGGCGGGAGCAGGGACGGGGAAAACAACGGTGCTGGTCAGCCGGGTACTTCACATTCTGGAATCCCAGCGGGCGGCCCTTCCTGAAATTGTCGCCATTACGTTCACGGAGAAGGCTGCCGGCGAGTTGAAGATTCGTTTGCGCGAAGAGATCGAAAAGAGGGGACTGCGCGAGCCGCTGCAGCAACTTGACAGGACCAACGTCTCGACCATTCATGCCTTCGCCTCCGCGCTGCTGCGCGAACGCCCGGTCGAAGCCGGCGTCGATCCGGGCTTTGAACAACTGGACGCGCTGTCGGGAACTCTGCTGGAGGAAGAGCTCTGGAAAGAATGGATCGGCCTTCAGTTGGAATCCGCCCACCCGGTTTTGAAGGATGCCTTGGCATCCGGCATCACCATCAAACACATGAGAGGGATGGCCAGCCAGCTGTATGAGAACCGGGATGTTGCCGAAGGACTTGGGGCCGTAGAGCCTGTCGAGCTACTCGATCGGGTATTGCACTGGTTAGCAGGCCAGGGATCAGGGGTCAGGGGTCAGGGGTCAGGGAGGGGTCAGGGGTCAGGGGTCAGGGGGCTGCCGGCTGCCGACTGCCTACTGTCGTTTGTGTCGTTCGCCCAGCGGGAGAAGGAACGGCGCGGGCTGGTGGATTTTCAGGATCTGCTGATTAAGGCGCGCGACATGCTGCGCGACAATCGCGAGGCGCGCCGGTACTTCCAATCGAGGTTCAAATACATCCTCGTCGACGAGTTTCAGGATACCGATCCGCTGCAGGTCGAAATCGTCTTTTTCCTGGCGGAGGAGCGACCGTTGGCCGACTCGTGGCGGAGCGTGCAGCTCAAACCGGGAAAGTTATTTGTGGTGGGCGACCCCAAGCAATCGATTTATCGCTTTCGCCGGGCCGATATCGAAATGTACGCGCAAGCCCGGCGCCAGATTTGCGGCCAAAACGAGCCGCTGAAGATCGTCCAGAATTTTCGCAGCGTGCCCGCCGTGATCGGTTGGATCAACGAAGCCTTCAGCAAATTGATCGTTCCTTCCGATTACCAGCCTTCCTACGAGCCGCTTGCCGCGGCGCGCCAATTGCCCGCATCCGTACCCGCGCGGCCCTCGGATGCAGCGCTGCGACCGCGCGTGCTATTTCCCAGCAATGCAAAGGAACAACCCGCTTCCGCCCCCGAATATCGCGCAGCCGAAGCGGATGTTATCGCCCAGGTCGTGCTCGCGGCGTTGGAGGAACAGTGGACGATCACGGAAAAGAGCGGCGGGGTGCGGCCGGTGCGACGGCGTGATATTGCAATACTATTTGGCCGCTGGAGCAAGGAGATCGACATCTATGAGGCGGCCCTGCAGGCGCACGGACTGGCCTATCACATGGACGGCGGCAAGAATTTTTTCGTCCGGCAGGAAGTTCGTTCTCTGGCGGCCTGCCTGTCGGCGGTAGAAGATCCGATGGACGCCGTGGCGCTGGTAGGCGCCCTGCGCTCTTCGTTCTTCGGCTTCTCCGATGAAGATTTGTTTTTGGTTGTTTCAGGCGGGAAAAAACTCAATTACCTGGAAGATCCCGGCGAAGAATGGCCTGAACTGCGCGCAGGGTTCCGACTGCTGCGATCGCTGCACGAAGAACGCAACCGCAAGACGATTTCACAGACTGTCGACGGACTGCTGGACTCGACGCGTGCGCTCCAGGCGTTGGCGCTGCAGCCGTATGGCGATCAGGCCGTTGCCAACCTGTTGAAAGTCGCCGAACAGGCTCGCGCGTTTGATCGGCAGAGGCTGACAACGTTCGGGCGGTTTGCGCGCTGGATTTCCAAAATGGAAGACGAGCAGAAGGACGAAGCCGAGTCGGCTCTGATCGAAGCGGAGGAAGATGTTTTGCGGTTGTTTACGATCCACCGTGCCAAGGGTCTGGAATTTCCGGTGGTCATTCTTGCCAACTTGAATTTTGGCAAAGCTCGCGCCGATCGGCTGATTGTCGAGCACGTAGGCGCGAAGCTTCACGCCCGGATCGAAGTGCAATCCGAGGACGGCAAGTCGCTTACGCTTGCAACTTCGGACTTCGAAGACGCGGTCGAACGCGAGCGCCAGCGCGAAGCCGATGAATTGAAGCGGCTCTTCTATGTCGGCGCGACTCGCGCCCGAGACTACCTGGTACTTCCGGTCCTGCCGTATCAGAAGAAGCCGGTTGGTTTTCTTCAAATGTTGTTGGAGAGCCAGACGGCGGTCCCCTCGCAAATCAGCAGGCGATTGGGTGAACCCCCTCCTCCTCTGAAGATTGATTTAGCCGATCAGGCCGACTACGACCCGGGCATTCTGCTCGAGCGCAAACAGTGGGAAGCCGAGCGGGAAAACACCTGGCAGCGGGCCCGGGGCGGAATCGAGTGGGCCAGCGCGACAAGCCAAAAGGACGCGCTCTGGGAGGAACTCGAAACCGAGCATTGGGGCACAGGCGACGGAACGGCGCTGGGAGCCGCCTTTCACGAAATCATGGATCAGATCGACTGGAGCGATCCGGCTGGCCTCGATCAACTTTGCCGGGATCGCGCCGGTTTCTTTGGGATCTCCGCCCGAGCCGCTTTGCTGGAAGAGATGGCGCGCTGGTGTTTGAAAAGTGATCTGGTCAGGCGGGCGCTGGCCTCGCAGAATTACTGGAAAGAGATGCCGTTCGCCTGTTTTGATCCGCCGCGGATGATGGAGGGCGCAATGGACCTCGTCTTCCGGGAACCCGGCGGCTTGGTCATTGTCGACTTTAAGACGGACGCCACCCCGAAACGTCTCGAATCGGTCTACCGGATCCAGGGCGAAACCTACGCGCGCGCGCTGACAAAGATCACAGGCCAGGCGCCGCGAGAGGTCTGGTTTCTATTTGTGCAAGCCAAGACTGCCGAGCGGCTGGAGTTGGGCAAGGGGCAGATGAAGTTGTTTTAGAAAGTGGCCAGTGGTCGGTGGCCAGTGGCCAGCCGGCAGAGTGTGGCTGCGCTAGCAGAGCAGTCGGATTATTCACAAAAAAGCTAGTCACGAATTACACGAAAGCCTTTGCTCTTCAGCGCCCGCCCACAGATTCGTGAACATTCACGAATTATCCCGAATGGACGCGAAATATATCGGTTTCCGCCACTGGCGCTCAGAACGTTTCGTGATCATTCGTGTCATTCGTGAAATTCGTGACCAGGTTTTTGCTTTTTTGTGAAGCTCACAATCCCTAATGAGGCGTAAAATCGACATGGTAGGTACATTTCAGCGGAGAAAACCTTTCATGCACGGCATTCAGTATGTAACGGACAGCAAGGGTAAGCGCGTCGCCGTCGTGATCGACCTAAAGGAACACAGCGAACTCTGGGAGGACTTTTACGACGGCCTGATCGCTCGCCTTCGTGCAAAAGAGCCCCGTTACTCTTTGGAAAGCGTAAAGGCGGAGTTGAAGAAAAGCGGCAAGTTGGCTGTTTTTGGAGGATCGATATGACTAAGCTTGAAGAATTGGAACTAGCGATCGAATCTCTTCCGGAAAAGGAGTACAGCCAGTTTCGGCGGTGGTTCCTGGAGCGTGACTGGGAGAGGTGGGACCGAGAGATCGAGGCTGACTCAACGTCCGGCAAGCTTGACTTCCTAGTCGAGGAGGCCCAAGACGCCAAGGCCAAGCGAACCCTGAATGACCTTTGATTGCATCGAACGACGGACCATCCGGGTGCTCGAATCATTCACAAAAAAGCTAGTCACGAATTACACGAATTATCCCGAATGACACGAAACATAGATAGAGGTTCGACAACTGGTGCTGAAAGCCGTGTTGAAAACTGCAAGCCCGGCCCAAAGGTGCTCAAAGCCGTTCCATTAGATTCGTGATAATTCGTGAAATTCGTGAAATTCGTGACCAGGTTTTTGATTATGTGAATAATCCGGGTACCCCATTTATTCACCAAAGCAAAAACTAGTCACAAGTGACCGGTAGCAAGAATACAAGTAAAAGCCTCAGCCCTAACTGGCCACTGGCCACCGGCCACTGCTCTACCGAACCTTCACAACCGCCGCCTGTAAGACATTCTTGCTGGCGTCGTCCTGAACGAACGCCACAACCGACAGGTTTTCGCGGTTGATCTCGTGTTTGCGCTCGGGGAACTTCGAGCTCTCCTTTTTTTCGAACTCGTCGGCGTAGTGTTTCAGGCTTTCCTGCAGGGCTTTGAGATCGACCGAGTCGGATACTTCGAACTTACCGCCGCCCAGACTCACGGCGCGTCCGCCCGCTCCCCCCAACATTTTGCGGACAACGTAACGGTGCAAGTGCACCTGGTTGTATCCCGTGTAATGAACCGGATCCTCGACCAGCGCGATGCGCAGCCGATGCTTGGACGCATCGAATTCCGTCACAGCCTTCAACGTGACTTCCACGCTCAGCGCGTCGCCGCGGCGCTCGGTCTTGATGGCAACTTCGTAGCCCGGTTTGGCAGCCAACTGTTTTTCGATCTCAAGCCGGTAGCGTTCAAACAGGATCGGCGCTGCCGGCGCCGCGCCACCGCCGGAGTTGCGGGCCTGCCCGTCAATCAGCGAGGTGGGGGTGCCGTTGATCTGGTAATACTCACCGCGCTCCTCCGTGTCGGCGTTGGTCATCGGGTCGGGCCGCGGGATGTGTTCGTGGTACTCCACGACGGCCAGCGTCGAGGCGTCGAAACGGTCCAGCAGCGCATCGTAGGCTTTGTCGGCGCCAAAGCAGGGTCCGCATTCCGAGCCGGTGAAGAGCTCGGCTAAAACGACCTTTCCCGTTTTCGCCGCGGGAGCAAATGGTTCGGTCTTGATCAGCGGAGGTTGTTCGGCCGCCCTCTTGTCAATCGCTTCGTGCAGTCCGCTTAACGAGCCATGCGCCTTGCGATAGTTCTGCTCGAGCATGCGAAGCAACGATTCGCCACCGAGCTGGGCGTATGCCCCGAGGTAGTAATCGGCGGCTTGTACGAACTGTCCTTTGGCTTCATGGATCTGCGCCAGTTCCAGCGAAGCTTTGGAATTGCGCGGATTGGTTTCCAGCGCTTTTTTGTACAGTTCCTCGGCGTCAGCGATCTTGCCAGAGCGGCGGGCCAGCAGTCCCTCGGTGAGCATCAGGTCGGAACGGGCCATGGCGGGAGCGTCGTCTTTAAGCAGCGGGGCGGCCCGTAAGGTCAGCTCTTCGGCTTTGGCTAGCAGCCGGCTGTTTTCGGCCAACAATTGGGCCGTGTCTCGATAGACGGTGAACCGTGCCGCATCGTCCAGCGTCGGGATTTTCTCAAACTCAGCCAGGAAACGGTCGAGCGTCTTGGCGAGCGCCAGATCGTCGGGTTCGGCCTGCAAACTAGCTTCGAAGATGTTGGCCAGCGACGCGGCCACGACCGTGCTCTTTGGATAATCGCGGACGAATTTCTCCAGAGCTTCGATCTTCTTTTTCGGGTCCCGCTGGGCCAGCGCAGCCTGGTAGGCGTTGCGCTCGGCGTATGGGTCCTCCAGTTGTGCCTTGTCGGTCCGGACCGCTATGAAAGGAACCGGGCGGCTCTTGTCATCGGCGACGCCGCGGATTGTTCCGCCGGCAAGCTTTCCCTTGAAGTGGATGTTCATTTCGGCGCCGAATGAAATGACAAATTCGATCTCATCGCCGCTGACCTTCAGCGCCGCGGGCGCGTCGGGACCGGCGCCCAGCGCGTTGGCGATAAACTTGCCCGAATAACCGTCCGTGCCTGCCGTCAAATCGACGATCCACATCGGAATTTCCCGGCTCTGGGTAGTCGGCGGCAAGATGGAAATCTGCCAGCGGCCTGAGAAGTCAGGAGCTTGGGACAAAAAGCTAAGGCACAGTACAAATATCAGGCTCTGCATAGACTCCCATTGTGACACAGAAAAGCAGGGTTCAGGCTTCAGGGGTCAGGCGTCAGGGGACGAGGTAAGGGACGAGGGACGAAGGACGAGGTACGAAGGACGAAGGACAAAAGACGAGGTACGAGGTACGAAGGACAAAGGAGGGAGTACGACGAGACTTGTCCCTCGTCCCTCGTCCCTCGTCCCTCCCCTGGAGCCTGTTTCTGAGACATTTGGAGTGCCGTCGCATCCCTATTAAGGACGGGCGAGCTTTGTGTGCCGCTAGGGGCTTTCGAAATTGAACTCCAAACACCAACGAAGTTGTTGTAAAATAGTAGGTTAGCTTTAGAAGGAAGTGTCGTTCTATGATCTGGGTTCAGCCGGAAAAACCCCTTTTCGCAATGTCGGCATTGATTGCCCGCTCGCTTACGCGCGCGGCCCTGTGTTGGGAGGCCCTGTGTCGGAGGGCTCTGTGTTTGGTGGCCCTGTGTTGGGTGGCGCTGTTTTGTTTGCCGCTTATGGCCGCCGAGGCGGCCGGCGAAGAAATCCTGATGATCCATCTTTCAGGCAGCGCCAAGCTTTCGCTTGAAGGGGGAATGATTTCACCGGGACGCTACCGCGCTGTCTCGCATCCTCCCGCCGAGCAGAGTTTTCAACTGGAATTGCTCGACGATTCGGGCTCGGTTCTCACGTCTCAGCACGTGCCCGACTCGCGCCAGGTTTTTGCCGAAATGGCCGCGGCCGGACAAACTCATGTGCTGCCGGCGGCCGACGGCCGCAGCTTCTCGCTTCGACTGCCCTGGATTTCAGACGCGCGCCGTTTGCGCGTGCGCGACGGCGCGGGAACGCTGCTTTTAGATGTGCCGCTTTCCGATCTTTTTGTCCGCCGCGCCCGCGACCGTTACAAGGAGGTTCTGGCCGAAATCTCCGGGCAGGAAAAACTGGTGCGGCGATCGATTCAGCAGGCGCCCGCGCGGATCGAGAACTCCGTCGAGATTCCCGAACTCTATGAGCTCGAAGCGCGCGACCGCAGCGCCCGGGACCTTGAGACCGCGCGCTTGCCGGCCAGCCGCGCAGTCGCGCCTGCCGACAGCGGTCCGTCCTATGTAACCGTATCGGTGCGTGTCCTCGATGTGTCCGGTCAACCGGTCACCAAGGCGGGCGTCGTTCTTTTGGATGCCTCGACCGGTTTAGCGCTGGGAGGCGCCGATACCAACACCGAGGGCAGAGCGAATTTGAATATCGCCGACGTCAAAGCGCGCCTATACGTCTTCCCGCCCTTTATTTTGGCTGGCGTTCTGCCCACGTACGCGCGCAAGATCGTCGAGATCGATTTGAAGACCTCCCCGAATCTGGATATTACTCTCGAGCCGGGAGTCCTGGTCACAGGACAGGTCACCCGCGCCGAAGCCGTTCCGGGCAGCAACTTCTCCGTGACGGCCGTGGATGCCTCGACCAATCAGTCGATTGAGTACGCACGGACCGATGCGAATGGATTTTTCCGGTTGCGGGTTCCGCCGGGCCAGTATCGCTTCTACGTCGGCCCGCGTCCCGGCTTCGGCCTGCTGGTGTCCGACGCGCGAGACATCGGCGGCGATCAGGTCCAGGCCGACTTCCGGGTCGCTGTCGAAACGATGACCGAGCTGCGCGGCAAAGTGGTTGCGCCAGGCGGCCAGCCGATCGCCGGCGGCCGCGTCGTAGTCTTCGATAAGGCCGCCAATACGTTTGCGTCGCTCACAACCGCAACGGACGGTTCGTTCTCAGGAACCGCACCGCAAGACGGCTTCGTCTTCGTCTATCCCAACTCGTCTACGGCGTTTCAGAGCGTCACCCGCAACGTTTCGCAGCTGGCGGTGGGCCAGGACATCGTTCTTCCCAAGCTGCCGGAGATCCAAACGCCCGATCCGAGTAAACCGCTGGTAGGACTTGTCTACGGAGACGCCAGCGATTCGACACGCTTGAACATGGTGCTCATCGGAGACGGCTACACCGATTTGAAGGAAGACTTTACCGACAGCAACAGCAACGGCCGCTGGGACGGCGACGTGTATCTCGACGAGAACAAGAACGGCAGTTATGACTCGGGCGAACAGTTTTTCAATCGGGATGGGGTCAGCGGCTACCAGCCGCCCGAACCCTTTGTGGACACCAACGGCGACGGCTACCGTAATAACAACGAGCAGGCGCTATTTGATCGCAATCTTCTGGACTATGTCCGCGTGCTGCTCGGGACCTCCCCGTGGCCCGATTTGCTGTCGCGGATTAATTTCTGGCGCATTCGAACGGTGTCGCCTCAGACGGCTGGTAATTTTGCGGAGTTTGAGATTACGCGCGACACGGCGCTGAGGACCAGCTACGGTCCGAAGGCTACGGGATTTATTATTTCCGTCAGCAGCGCAGTCGTTAATCCTATCGTGCAAGTTCTAATTCCGGAATTCGATCACGTGATGATCGTCTCCAATTCGCCGCTGAGTGTCGGGCGCGCCAACGCAAATTTCGGCGGAAACCTTCGGCTGAAGGGCGGCGATTTCGACAATCTTTCGACCGTCGCCACGCACGAGCTGGGTCACGTCGTCGGTTTTCTGGCCGACGAGTACAGCGATTCGACGATCATCGACACGGCCTACATCTATAAGTTCGTGGAATCGACCCGTCCCAATATCTCGACCTCTCCGTTTGCGAACCTGACAAAATGGGCCGCAGAGTTGGATGGGACGCCGCCCTATCCAACGCCGCCGGACCTGGGCGGAGTTGGGATATTCGAGGGGGGCAATACCAATTATCGCGGGATGTATCGCCCTGAATACAACTGCATGATGCGGCATAACACGCCGCGCTTTTGTGTGGTCTGCAACCGCGAAATGCGCGCCCGGATCATCGCCCGCTCCAGCACCGACGCGCTGGTCTTTCCACTGCTGGCGTTCAACGACAATGCCGTTGCCGGAGAGCGGCTGTTGACGGCTTTCAGCGCGGTCAACCCGGATCCGGCCAGGCACCTGGCGCTCGGTTATACCGCATACAACACCCTGGGAAAACTGTTGCTGGGCCGGACTGTGATCAATCCGGCGCTGCGGGAACTCGGTCCGTTGCGGCAGGAAGCGGCCCTGGACCGGGAAATCTTCGGTTTTACCACGCCGCAGTCGGGTTGGGTCGAGGCGGCCAGCAACGGGCCGGGCAAAGGCTTTTATCTGATTGCCGACTCGAGTTTCTCCGAAAAGGTCGATGGGGCCGCGGCCAATCCAGAGGCCGCAAGCGATTTGGCGATTCCGTTTGTTCCATCCGGCCAGAACACGAAGTTCTTTTTTTCTGTCGTCAACCCCGACACGCGTTCCTCGGGAGTGATCATCACCTACTTCAATGCGACCGGGGGGACGGTGGGAACGCAGACGACCACGATTCTGTCTAAAGGCCAACTCTATCTGACGCCGCCGACGGGAACCGCCTGGATTCGCGCTCGCTCGACAACCAATCCGCCCGTAGCGCTGCGGGCCGCGGCATTCCACTATGATGCCACGACGCTGGCCGTGCAGTCGGGAGCGGCTCTGAACAAGCCGGTAGACTCGCTGATTTTTCCGCACTACGCCGTCGGCGGCGGATATGAGACCCGCCTGGTGATTTCCAGCCTCAGCAACGCCGTATTTCACCTGGAGGCGCGTCGCAGCGATGGGTCGTTGGCTGGGGCTGCTAAAACTCAGACCTTCCAGCCGGGACAGCAGCTTTCTGTTTCCGTGCGAGACTTCTTTGGTCTGGATCCTGGCTCCGGAATCGACGTCGGATATATCGTCGCCACCAACCCGACGGCCGGACCTATCGCGCTGCAAGGAGTGGCCGGGCTGACGTACTTTACGTACGGGCAGTCGGCGGTTGCCGATTCCGCTGCGGTCTCACAGGCCGAGACCACTCCCAAGACGACGCTGACTTTTTCACATGTAGCCAACGATGTGCCGGCCGGCGGCGGCCGCACGTTTCTGACCGGCATCACGCTGGTCAATTCGGGATCAGCCGACGCGCGCTTCAAGATCAGGTACTTCCGCAAGAACGGCGAGGCGACGCAATTCGTGCGAGACATGGTTCTGCCGGCCGGTCAGAAGATTTCTCGATTGCTTAGCGGCGATTCGTCCAGCAGCGCTTTCTTTGAAGGTTCGCTCTCGGCCGGCGAAGGGTACCTCGTCGTCACGTCCGATCAGCCGCTGTTTGGATTCGAGTTGTTTTTTACAAATGATCTGAAGCTATTGGCGTCAGTGCCTGCCCAGTAGGCAGTGGCCAGTGGCCAGTGGTCAGTGGCCAGCAACAACCGGCGATAATTTTCGTACTTTTTTGCGAAGGAAACGCTGACCACTGGCCACTGACCACTGCCCACTAGGCTAACAACAGTCGAATTTCACGGCATGCCTGTCTAATGCGCTGCTGATTTTCTACCAGCGCGAACCGCACAAATCCCTCCCCTCCCTCGCCAAAGCCGACGCCTGGTGACACGGCCACGTGCGCGCGCTCGAGAAGCAACCGAGTGAAGGCAAGCGATCCCATTTTCAGAAAGCGCTCGGGCAACGCTGCCCAGGCGAAAATGGTTCCTTCCGGCGGCACAATCGGCCAGCCGGCCCGATGCAGGCCGGTCACCAAAACGTCGCGGCGCTTACGGTAGACCTCCAGGGTCTCGGCCACATAGCGGTCGCACTCACGCAGCGCGATCGTGGCGGCAATCTGCACGGGCTGAAACATGCCGTAATCGAGATAGCTTTTGATCCGGCGCAACCTGGAAACCACCTCACGGTTGCCCGAACAGAAGCCTACGCGCCAGCCGGCCATGCTGTAGCCCTTCGAAAGGGAATAGAACTCGACGCCGACGTCCATGGCGCCGCCAGTTGCAAGAAAACTCGGAGCGGCGTTGTCGCCGTAGACCAGGTCGGCGTAAGCGAAATCGTGGATGACGATGAGATCTTCCGCTTTGGCCAGCGCCACGATCTGATCGAACAAACCGGGAGGAACACAGCGCGAAGTGGGATTGTTCGGAAATGAAAACACCAGAAGTCGTGGCCGCGGTTTCGTCGCCGCCAGGGCCTGTCGAATGCGATCGGCAAAATCCGTCAGATCGCCCATGGGCACCGCCGCCGGCTTGCCGCGCGCCAGGATGATGCCATAGTGGTGAATCGGATAACACGGGCTGGCGACCAGCACCGGCTCGCCCGGTTCGATGAGCGCCATCAGCAGGTGAGCGAAGCCTTCCTTGGCCCCCAGGCACACGACGACCTGGTCCTCCGGATCCAGCGTGACGCCTTGTTTGCGCCGGTACCACAGCGCCATCTCGTTGCGCAGCGAGCGAATCCCGCGAGACATCGAGTAGCGGTGATTTTTCCGGTTTCGCACCGCTTGGCGGAGCTTATCGACGACTTCTTGAGGAGACGGCAGATCGGGATTGCCCATGCCGAGGTCGACAATATCGTCGCCGCGACGGCGGGCCTCCATCTTGAGCAGATTGACTTCTTCAAAGACATATTTGGGCAGGGTGTCGACCAGGGAGTGGATTTTCATCGGAATGGGTTTCCGTCATTCATGATAGCAGCTAGCTCGAATTATTCACGAATCACCACAGACACAGAGGACACAGAGGGACACAGAGAAAAACAAAAGCTTTTGGGTATCTTATGATCGCGATCCTTCTCCGACAGCTAGGCTGTCGTGGCTTTGTAGAACTTGGTTGTTGCTATGCGCGTAAGCCCTCCCCTCTAAGCCTCTGTGTCCCTCTGTGTCTCTGTGGTGAATGAACTTGTGAATAATTTGGGCTAAGGGTTAGGGGTTAGGTGATTACGAATTACGAGTTACGAATTACAAGGCGGTTGAACTCAATCCGCAATCCGCAATCCGCAATTGCCTAACCCCTAACCCCCGACCCCTAACTAACCCCTGCTTTTAAAACACATACGAAAACTTCATAAACAACGTATCGCCTTCGTCGGAGCGCTGCCCGAAGGCCGCCGTGCCGCGCTGGTAGGCCAACTGAACCGTACCGAAAGGAGGCTTGTAGCGCCACACGAACACCGCCTGAAGGTTCTTGCGATCGATGACGGAGTTGGTCTGATAAAAAACCTTCAAGAAGAGATCCTTGGTGAAATTGTGGACTCCCCGGAAGACATGAATGACAGTCGACGACGGTTCGGGATCGGGATCCAGCCAGAGACGTTCGAGTTCATACTCGACGGAGAAATCGTCGCTGATTTTTCGTCGCAGAACAGCTCCCAGCAGCCGGAAATCCGAGTCGAAGTTATGCCCGAACTCGTATTTGACAGCCACCGACTGCCACTGTCGCGTGTTGTATCCCAGTTGGACCTCGCTGCTGTGATTCCGGAATTTCTTCTCGAACAATTGATACCCGCTGGTATGGTCCAGTTCGATCGACCAGCGGTTCCGGAGGTCGAATTCGACGCTTTGATCGATCTGCCAGCTGCGCAGGACATTCTTCTGGCTCCAATAGGCGTTGTAATTGGAATCGTAGCCGACGCGCTCGACCGGCCCCTTTTGAAAAAAGAGACGCTTTTCGACCGCGCTGTCCAATTCCTTGCGGTCGTCGTCGCGGACAAAACCGATGGCGTTGACGTGATCGCCGAAACGGTCGCCCAGGTGGGAGTAGCGGAAATGTACGTGACTGGAGTTGGTGTCACGCGCGGGCCACTGTCACGGGAAACCGCAATCGGGTCAGACTGCGCTGTCAGCAGCGAATACTGCCAGCCGCCGCGGCGGCCGAGCAGCTTGCCGCCAAAGCGAATGTCGGCGATTCGGCGGGAGTAAAAAGTCTGGATGCGCTGGCGGTACTGCTCGGAGCCTTCCAGGAAGAACTGCCGCTTCTCGGGCAAGCTCACCTCAAAACGCGTCAGGTTCACTTCTTCCTGGTCGGCCTCGATTGTGGCAAAGTCGGGATTGAGCGTGAAGCTGGCGACGTTCTCCGGATTGATGGCGTAGCGGGCGTCCAAGCCGGCCTGGACCTCTGCGTCGCTGTCTTGGGCGAAGCGCCCGAGAACGTACGGAATCACTTCGGATTTGCGCTGAGCCGATTCCAGGTCCAGTCCTGTCAACGACCCGTACTGAGAAATTCGAAAACGCTCCTCGAGCGGTCCGGCCCAGAAGCTGGTCTCCAGCAGCCGCCGCGTCGTACGGCCGACGTTGAGCGGTGACCATCGAGTTCTTGCTCCGTGTGCCACTACCACCGCTCTCTGCGTTCGTGGCACTGACGTGACACGACACTTCGGCGGTGTCGATTTCCTCCTGCAGTAGTAAAATAGAAAATCCGCGCGGAGGAGTGGGTGAGCGGCTGAAACCGGCGGTCTTGAAAACCGCTGTACCCGTAAGGGTACCGTGGGTTCGAATCCTACCTCCTCCGCCATTCAAGGGGCAGGTGACAAGGGGCAGGAATACAAGTGAATCAAGGAAAATATGAAATTTGTGATCACGTATTCCAAGATGAGGATGGGGTGTTTATCGCCGAATGTCCCAGGGCAGGACCGAACAGGATGCGGAAAAGAATATTCAAGAGGCCATCAAGGAGTGCTTGGAGGTGCGAGCTTAAAAAGGGCATGCCGCTGACGGTGGCCACTCGCGAAGTGGAAGTCAAAGTTTAGTGCCGCCTGTTTCTGGAAGCATTACACCAGTGATTCAGTCTGGCACTGACCGGAAATATCCTCTCGTTTTCAACCAAAGGAGAATTCACGTGCGATATGTAGATGGATATGTTTTGCCCGTCCCGAAGAAAAAATTGCAGGAATACCGCCGCATCGCGGAGAAGGCAGGCAAAGTTTGGCGGAAGCACGGCGCCCTGGAGTTCCGGGAATGCGTTGGCGACGACCTCAATGTGAAGATGGGAGTTCCGTTCCCGCGCATGGTCAAGCTCAAGCGCGGGGAGACCGTGATTTTCTCGTTTATCGTATTCAAGTCGCGCGCGCATCGCGACAGCGTCAACGCCAAGGTGATGAAGGATCCGGCAATGGCCGACATGATGGAAATGCCGATGCCCTTCGACGACAAGCGCATGGTCTACGGCGGTTTCAAGATTCTGGTCGACGCTTAGGGGCAGGCTCCAGGCTCAAGGGAATTGCGGATTGCGAATTGCGGATTGGGGATTGATTGTGATTGAACGACACCGCAACGTCTTTCCAATTCGCAATTGCCTGGGGCCTGAAGCCTGAAGCCTGGAGCCTGCGTTCTGACACATATCTAAGGAGGAACCTATGAAGGCTTATCGTTGGGCGATTGCCTCGGCAACGTTGGTGCTGTTGCAGGGGACAGGTCTGGCCCAGGACCCCGTCAAGGTCGCAGCCACGCAGTACAAAGTTGTTGCCGAAGACTCCACCGTACGCGTGCTGGAGGCAACGCTGGCCCCGGGCGCCAAAACGGCCATGCATACTCATCCTTATCTTGTCGCCGTGATGCTCGAAGCGGGTTCAGTACGCTGGACGATGAAGGACGGCAGTGTTGTCAACTCCCAACCGGGCGAGAAACGGGGCACGGTCCTTGCCATGGATGCGCAGTCGCATGCGGCTGAGAATACCGGGAAAACGACGGCGCGGGTCATCCTCGTGGAATTCAAAAAACCAGCTCCGGCCGCAGGCAAGGCCCGCAATCCGACGATGCCGTCGCCCTTCAAGACGGTTGCCGACACCCCGTACGCCCGTGTCTTCGAAGGGGAAGTGGCGCCGGGCCAAAGTACGCCGCAACACACGCATTTCAGTGACCATATGCTTCTCTCGCTCAATGACGGCACCGCCGAAGCCGTCGGCGCCGATGGCCAAAAGCAGATCCTTGTCATGAAGAAGGACACTCCAGTGTTGGCAAAAGCGGGCTCCCACCGGACCACTAACACCGGCAAGACCGCGACAAGGGTCGTGATTGTTGAACCTAAGTAGCAGGGGTCGGGCTTCAGGCGTCAGGCTCCAGGGAATTGCGGATTGGAAAGGCACTGCGGTGTCGCTCAATCCGCGATCAATCCGCAATCCGCAATTGTTTGGAGCCTGAAGCCTGCTATGGAGTAATCAACATGCCCAGGGTTATCCATTTTGAAATCCACGCCGAGAATCCCGAACGCGCCATTGCGTTTTACAAGAAGGCTTTCAACTGGGAGTTTACAAAAATAAAGAGCCTAGTCACGAATTACACGAATGATACGAATTACACGAAAAAAGCTTTGCCGTTCAGCTGCTTGGCTCAAAACCGGGATCCCGTCTGAATCAGTGTTCGTGATAATTCGTTAAATTCGTGAAATTCGTGACTAGGTTTTGCATTTTGTGAATAATCCTACGAATTACGAGTTTACGAATTACAAGGCTAAATCCGCAATCCCCTGGAGCCTGAGGCCTGGAGCCTGAAGCCTGAGAGAAACCAGCTACAATTAAGGTATGACCGAAGATGCGGCCGGCCGGAGAAGAACCGGCCTGGTCGAAGTTCTTTTGGATGACGCCGGTTGTCTGGCGGGCATCCGACTGGCCGGGCGGGCGCTCTACCTGACGGCCGATCCGGGCAGGCTGCGCCGGCAGTTCGACGGAGAGACACTCGATCCTGTCCCGAAGATCTCGGAGTTGGAAGCGCATGTCTCGACTGACGCAATCATCAAGGCCAATCCCGATTGCTATTACTACGATGACCGCCTCGGGCGCCTCGTGCTGCGCTCGCTGGGCGGGGATGGGCGCATTCAGCCCGGCGACATTCGCCGCGGAGGCTTCGGCATGCTGCTGGCCGGACCGGGCTGGGGCGAAGGCTCCTCGCGCGAAGTCGCCGCGCTGGCTTTGCTGTACGCCGGCGTCGCCATCGTGTTTGCTCCGAGCATCGCGCCGATTCACCGTCAGAATCTGATCAACAACGGGATGTTTCCCGTCACCGATGAGGCGCTTGCAGTGCGCCTTGCGGCTGGCGACACCGTCGACTCTGGCACGCTGGCAGCAAGTTTTGATCCACTGTCGGCGCGGGTACTTGCGCGCGGCGGTCTATTTCCCTACATGGAAGCCCGCGCCGCCGGCGCCGAGACAGTGCCGGCCATTGACACGCCGCCCCGCGCAATGACGATCACCGAAAAAATCCTGGCGCGCCACATGGACACGCGCCACGGAGCCGTCGCTCCCGGCGACGCCGGATTCATCCGCGTCGACACCGGCTTTTCCCACGATTACACGACGGCGCCGGCTGCCGCCGCTGTCGAGGCGGCGCTGGGACGGCCGCCGCGTGTCCGGCGTCCCCAGTCCATTCATAGTTTTCCCGACCATCTTACGCTGGCGCCCCAGTTGCCCGGCGTCACGTCCGAAGCGCTCGAAGGAATACGCGATCTACGACAAAAACAGCGCGAGTTTGCCCAGCAGACGGGCGTAAGGTTTCACTCAACCGCCAGCGGTGGCAGCACCGGCATTTGTCACACCATCGTCCGCGAAGAGATCGCGCTGCCCGGCCAAGTGGTCCTCGGAACTGACTCGCATACCTGTTCAGCCGGGGCGCTCAACTGTCTCGCTTACGGGATCGGCAACAGCGAGATTGCCACCATCTGGGAGCACAACGAAGTTATTGGAAAGGTTCCTGTGACGGTACGGATCGGACTCCAAGGGCGGCTGTCTCGTTCTTGCACCGCCAAGGACATTATTCTTGAATTGGCGCGACAAGCCAAAGACACCGGGCAGTTCACCGGAAAGGTGATGGAGTTTGGCGGCGCGGGACTGGCGACCCTGTCGTTGGAGGAACAGGCGGTTCTAGCGAACATGGCCACCGAGTGCAACGCACTGACAGCCGTGATGGAACCGACCGGGTCGCTGGTTGAGTATCTTCAGGCGCAGCGCGGGCTGTCGCGCGAAGTGATTCTGCCTATGTTGGTCTATCCTGACGGCGGTGCTCTTTACGAACAGATCATTCGTCTTGACCTGACCACCGTACAGACTTTGGTGGCGCTGCCGGGGCATCCGGGCAATGGAGTGCCGCTCGACGCTGTGAGTGGGACTCCGGTCGACATGGCGTACGCGGGATCGTGTACCGCCGGCGACATCGAAGATATTGCCATGTATGCGAGTGTCCTGGTGGGTCGCCGCGTCGTCATTCCAACCATCATCCAGTACGGGTCCGAGCGCGTCCGCGATGAAGCCGTCCGTCGCGGTTTGCACCGGCAACTCCTCGATGCCGGAGTGACTCTGATTTCCGAACCGGGCTGCGGCGCCTGCATCAATGCGGGTCCGGGCGGACCGCGCAAAGGACAGGTTGCCATCTCGGCGACCAACCGCAACATGCCGGGCCGCATGGGCGAAGGCGGCGCCTATCTGGCCAATCCGCTTGTCGTGGCGGCCACTGCCGTCAAGGGTGTGATTGTGGGGCCGGAGGACCTTTGAATCAGGCTCCAGGCTCCAGGGTCGTTGCAGAATTGGGAAGGCGCCGCGGCGTAGGCCAATCCGCAATCAATCCGCAACCCGCAGTTACCCTGAAGCCTGAAGCCTGAAGCCTGAAGCCCGTGCTACAATTCGCCCACCACCTGGGAGGAACACGCCATGCTGAAGAGGCTGTTACGGAGCAGGCAAAACGAGTTTTTCGGGATGCTTATCGAGATCGGCGACAATGTTGAAAAGGGCGTGGAGTTGCTCGCACAGTTGGTTAGTTCCCCGCGCGATGCGGATGTTCTTATCAGCCAGATCAAACAGCTCGAGACGCGCGGAGATGACCATACGCGCGCGCTGGTTCGCGCGCTCAATTCCACTTTCATCACACCCTTCGACCGCGAAGACGTCCACAAACTGGCTGAAATGATGGACGACATCCTCGATTACGCCAACGAAACCGCCACCCGTTTCAAGCTATTCGGGATGGTCGATCCCGTCCCGGATTTGATCGCCATGACGCAAGTGTTCCGTGAACAGGCCCAGCACCTGGCCGCCGCAATGAGGCGTCTGGAGAACCATCGCGAGTTGTTCGATTTGTGCGCCCGTGTAGACGAATTGGAAACAAGGGCCGACCACATTTACAACGCCGCCATCGCGCGCCTGTTTCAACAGAAGCTCGACCCGATCGAACTGATCAAGCAGAAGGACTTGATCGAGATCCTCGAAAAAGGCACCGACGAGTGCGAAGACATTTCCGATCTGATCAAATCCATCGCCATCAAATACGCCTGAGTCACACCCTCTGCCATGGATCAACTTTCTGCCTACGCGCTGATCATCATTCTGATTGCGCTCGCCTTTGACTACATCAACGGATTCCACGACGCCGCCAACTCGATCGCGACGGTTGTATCGACGCGTGTTCTGACGCCCCGTCAGGCCGTCGTCTGGGCGGCCTTTTTTAACTTTATTGCCGCCTTCTTCTTTGGGACGGCTGTCGCCAGGACGATCGGCAAGGGGATGATGGACATCAACCTGGTGACCAACGAGGTCATACTCGGAGGGCTGATCGGCGCGATCTCCTGGAACCTGATCACTTGGTATTACGGGATTCCTTCCAGCTCTTCACACGCGCTGGTGGGCGGGTATGCGGGTGCAGCCGTGGCCCACGCCGGTTTGGGCGTGATCATCCCTTCGGGCTGGGTGAAGACCGTGTTGTTTATCTTCCTGGCGCCGGCTATCGGCTACGCGCTGGGATACTTTCTGATGGCGCTGGTCTATCTGACGCTAGGCCGCCAATCTCCATCGAAATTGGACCGCTATTTTCGAAAACTCCAGCTCTTGTCGGCGGCCGCCTACAGCCTTGGACACGGCACCAACGACGCGCAGAAAACGATGGGAGTTATAACCGGGGTCCTGGTGACTTCCGGCTACCAGCAGAATTTTGAAGTTCCCTGGTCGGTGATCCTGACCTGTCATGCGGCGATGGGGTTGGGCACAATGTCAGGAGGCTGGCGTATCGTCAAAACGATGGGCAGCCGCATTACGCGGCTGACGCCGATGGGAGGCTTTTGCGCGGAAACTTCCGGCGCGGTCGCCATTATCGGGGCTGCCTTGGGCGGAATCCCCGTCAGCACGACGCACACAATCACCGGGTCGATCGTCGGTGTGGGCAGCGTCCACCGAACGTCAGCCGTACGCTGGGGCGTGGCCCGCCGGATCGTGTGGGCCTGGATACTGACGATCCCCATGTCGGCGCTGATGGCCGCGCTGGCCTATGGGATTGTGACGTTAGTCGTTAACGCGAGATCGTAGAATTAAGGACTAAGGACTAAGGACGAGGGACGAACAGCGGTGCCCCGAGCGTAAGAACGTGTGAAAAAAATCGAGGCCACCCCATTTCTTTCGCCCCTCTGGGGCTCATGGAGGCGACGAACCCTAAACCCAGGGCTCGCGCCCTGGGCTCTATTATTTGCCCCCTTCGGGGGCACGTCATTCGCCCTCCGCATCGCAGCGGTGAGAGCCGTTGGGCCGTCGCAGGAGTCGAAACGAAAGTAGCCCCGCAGGGGCGAAGGATTAAAGCCCAGGGCGTAGCCCTGGGTTTCCGTTCGTCGTTTTGACAAGCCCCGCAGGGGCGAAAGATTAAGCCCCGAGCGGTACGCTCGGGGCACCGCCGTCTACACCAACAGACCAAAACCAATTCAGTGGGCCGTTGCACGCGTCCATCGCTACACGATAGGATCTGTCTGGATGTCGTCGCTACCGATACGTGAGTTGCTCCGCCAGGCGGGCTGGGTGCCGGCGGCGGTTTTTGGTTTCCACGCTGTCCTCTCGCTGTCGGGCGCCTACCAACGTCACCCAGCGCTTGATATCCCGATGCATATTGTTGGCGGAGCTGCGATTGCATTTTTCTTTGACCGTTGTTTCGTCCGTTTGGCCCGACCCGAAGTGTCATTGCAAATCGTAAACATAGTCAGGAATTCGGTTGTCTTCGCACTGACGGTCTCGGCCGCGACATTCTGGGAATTTGGCGAGTTCTTGTTCGATCGCGCCTTCGGCACGCACACCCAGGCAGGCCTTGAGGACACGCTTTTCGATATGGTTTTGGGAATCATCGGCGGCGTTTCCTATCTGTGTGCGGCTGCCTGGGCGAGCAGGGCTCGGACTTGATAAACGCGAGCACATAGGTGCCGCTTCGCGCCTGTCCTGCATCGAATCTCGTGAATTATCCGGGTTAGTCCTTAGTACTTCGTACTTCGTTCTTCGTACTTCGTACTTCGTCCTTAGTCCTTTGTACTTCGTCCACTTGTATGAACCCGTCACTCTTCTAACTTGAACTCGATGGTGACGGCGATGACGACCGCGATGGGATTGCCGTTGAGCAGTGTCGGCCGGTAACGCCACTGGCGAACGGCCTCCATGGCGGCGTCCTTGAGCAGTTCATGGCCGCGCTCGAGCCTGACTTCGCTGACTTCGCCCTGTGCGTTGATCGTCACCTGGAGTATGACGGAGCCCTCGACCCCAGCCCTTTTTGCTTTTGCGGGATACACGGGATCGATCTTGTGTATCAGCTTAGGACCTGCGGCGTCTGCTTTGAGGCGCAGCGGCTCAGCGGATTTCGACGGCGAGTCTTTGAGAACGAAGTGCACCTCCACGCTGGCCTGCGAGCGAACCGGCTTTCCGTCCAATCGCGCCGGAAAGAACTTCCATTGCTTTAGAGACTCGGCTGTGGCCTCGCGAAGTAGTTCATGACCGCTTACGATCTCGACGTCAACGGCGGAACCGTTTTCGTCGACGGTGACCTGTGCGACGACCTCTCCGTGGACCTTATCTTCCTTCGCTTGCATTGGATAAGTGACAGGTGTGCGTTGAGCGACCTCCGCGGGTTCCATCTGTCCGGCCGCTGCTTTGGACTTCTCCTGAGGAGTGGACTGTTGCGGCGGTTGTGCCGGCTGAGCGGGCGCCGACTGTTCCTCGATAGGACTTTGCGAAACAGCCAGAGGGAAGGACCAGGCCGCCACACCCGCCGCGACAAACAGAACGCTCGACATCACAAAAACGGAAGCCAGAATTTGACGTTTTGACATAGACACCTCCTGCAGCATTAGGGCCACGCGCGCGGCCAGTTGAGATTCTTTTAAGAACAGCGGGCTCGGAAACAGGCGTGCTTTCCGCGTTGGTACAGCCGCCTGCAGCAATGCTTCCAAATAGAGGCGCCTGTCTCCGGTCACGCGGACGACCTCTTGATCGACGACTTGTTCCCGCGCCAACTGGATACGTGCAATCGTCGCGCGCACCAGAGGGTGGAACCAGAAAAAGGCTCGAATCAACTCTTCGCCGAGAGTCCAGGTCCAATCCCGTCGCTGCACGTGCAGCAGTTCATGACATGTGATGGCGGTCTGAGCGGAGGGGTCCAGTTCGGTAAAGTTGGCGGGAAGGAGGACCACCGCCGGGCGGATGCCGAACGTAACCGGCATGTCAACCGAACTCGAAAGGCAGATAGTGGAGCGAACTTTGAGGCGTCTTTGCATCTCCTGGACGGCCGCGGGCAAAGGCTGTAGCGGCCGGGCCCGGCGCCTATAACTGCGCAACTGACAAAGCCCGACGCACATTCGTGTCAGGCGCCATGCGATGCCTGCCAGGAGAACCCAACCGGCCATTTGCGCGATCGGCCAGTCGCCCAAACGGGCTGAAATGGCCTCCGCCCGAGATGCCGTGATTTGCGCCTGAGAAAAATCCACGCGTGAGACGGCTGATTCCATTTGTTTCCAAGGCTGCACAGCGGGCAGCAGCACCGAGACCAGCAGTAGCGCCTGCCAATACCGCAATGCAACCTGTGGCAGCCGCAGCGGCAACACCGACGGCAGCAGGATCCCGATTCCTGCAACGACTGTGATCTGCAAGGTCCAGGCCAGTCAATTATCGATCCAATGAACCGGAATCATCCATTCCCCCGAATCAGCAGACGGATCTTCTGGACATCTTTTTCGGAAAGCTGCCGTTGTTCCACCAGGTGCAGCAACAGGGGCTCAGCCGAGCCGTTGAACACGCGGTCGACGAAGTCACGTACCATGGCCGCAACGATATGCTGCTTGGGACGCGCCGGCCGGTACAGAAAGGCCCGATCGACTCGCGACTTCTTCAGGTATCCCTTGGTTTCGAGGATATTCATCATGGTCATGACCGTCGTGTAGGCCACCTTACGCCGCTTCCTCAGAGTCTCGTACACGCCGCGCACCGTCGACCTCTCGAGATCCCAGACCACCTTCATGATCTCCAGTTCCTGCTCCGTCAAGGTGCGGCTTTTCGATCGCATACTAATTTATTAGTACTAAAGATTACCTACGTCAAGGAAATAATTTTGGAGGGGGACTAGCGGTGCCCCGCGCGTAAGAACGTGTGAAAAAAATCGAAACCACCCCATTTCTTTCGCCCCTCTGGGGCCTCATGGAGGCGACGAACCCTAGACCCAGGGCTCGCCCTGGGTTTCCGTTCGTCGTTCCGACAAGCCCCGCAGGGGCGAAAGATTAAGCCCCGCGCGTTAAGCGAGGGGGCCCCACTCCGCAACTTCGAACCTGCATGGCCTTTGAATGGCGGGGCTCAAGTCTTGGCGGAGATGTTGCTGGCAACGGCAGATGAGGGCAATTAGCATTTCTGCCGAGGGGCCGCTCGCTTACGCGCGGCACAGCGTCATTCCCCGTAGGCGCTGCGGCGCGTGTTCTTCAAAAAGGCCAGCAGGTCGGCCAACTCCTGGCGGCTCAATTGCTCGTCCATTCCGGCCGGCATCACCGACACGGTGCTGGGTCTCAAGTCGGCGATGTCGCCGCGAGGGATCCGCTCTTCGGCATTGGCGCCCGTGGCCACAATGATTTCGTCGTCGCTCTCTTTTCGGACCACGCCGTTGTGGATCTCGCCCGATCTAGTACGGACGACCACCGGCTCGTAGCTGCGGACAAAACTGATGCTGGGAAAAACAATCGCTTCCAGCAAGTCGCGTTCCGTGCGGATCTGCCCGATTTTTGTCAAATCGGGACCGAGCCTGCCGCCAAGATATCCGATCGCGTGGCACGAAGAACAAGCAGCCTTCGCTCCATTGAAGACAGCTTGGCCGCGTCGCACGTCGCCACCTTGGAGGCTGGCCAGCAGAGTCTCCAATCGTTGCCGCTGCTGCGCGCTGCTGAGGTCGAGGGCCTCGAGCAATTCCTCGCCTTTTTTCTGCACATCCGCCGGAAACCCGGCCAGCCGCGGCCTGACAACGTCGGCGCGCAGAGCGGCGCGCCCTTTGGAACGCTGCAGCGCGTCAATGAGGCTAAGCCCCAGCTGGCGGTCGCTGGCCTTCTGGTAACAGGCCAGCAATTTGGGCAATTCGAGCGGACCTGCTTCCTGCAGCGTCCCGGTCAGGTTCAGCAACTGTGTTGTGGAAAGACTTGCGCGCGCCAACACATCGGCGGCGCTGCCGCGGATGGCGAGCGGCTGGGACGGGCCGGCATGCGAACACAAAAAATCAAATAGCTGTGAATCGACCGTGCCGATCCCGTCTGCCAATGCCGCCAACGCCCGCAGGCGCAGATCCGCCGGCCTAGTTGCGTCGCGCCCCGCCTGCAGCAAGGATGCGCGCAGTCCCGTCGCTTCCGGGCCGATCCGCAAAGCGCGTGCGGCGGCGATGGCCTGGCCGGCCAGCTCGGGATCTCTTGCAACCACAAGCCCGGCCAGGGCCGCTGTCCACGCTGCTGGTGTCACCTTCAAGGAAGCCTGCGACATGGCCTGCAGCGCCGCCAGTTGCCAATCCCGATCGGATGTCGGCCGGGCCATCGCCGCCAGCAACTTCTGAATTTCGGCAGCTCCTGCCAACCGCGCCATCTGTTGCGCGGTCTCCTGCCGTTCTGTGCCAGACAACTTGGCGTCGCGCACGCGCGCGCGAAAAAAGTCTGCTAACGCAGCGCCCCACTCAGGATGCTGATCGACAATCCACCACGCAGTTTGCCGCAGCGTTTCGTCTTGCGATGTCAGCAGCGGCGTGACCGCATCCGGTTTCAGTCCGCCTCCGTCCATCTGATCGAGCGCGACCAGCGCCGCACGCTGAGTGGTAGAAGAGGCGCTTTGCAAACCGGCGGCAGTCGCAACGGGGTCAGCGATCTCGATGAGCGCATACACGAGGGAATGCTCCAGTATGCGATCCGGCCGCTCGGCGGCGCCTGCCAGCAGCTCTGGAACGGATCGAGGGTCGCCGATGCGGCCGAGCGCTTCAGCTGCGGCGCGGCGCACAGCGGGTGAGCCGCTGCGCAACAGCTCGGCCAGCTGTTTGAGCGCTTCGGCGTCGCGCCAAACACCGGCGGAATGAGCGGCGGTTTGACGGACACCAGCGCCGGAATCCGACAAGGCGGTTCGCACCGCGGCGCGCGCCGCCGGGTCTTCGACTCGTGTCAGCGCCCAGAGGGCGTTGCGGCGGGTTTGAATGGAGCCGGAGTTTTTCAGGACAGAGGACAGCGCCGGGACCGCCGATTGGCCCAGCTTGCCCAGCTGATGAATCGCGCGGTTGTAGACGGCGCTGCGGTCGTCACCCAGCAGGTCTGCCAGCTCGTCTGCAGGCATCGCCTTCCAATTCAACTTCAACCCGCGCGCGTCGCGCGGCCCGGAGGCGCCCTTCCTGCGGATGCGATAGATCGCGCCGAGTACGTCCGGCTTGGCCAACTGCGAACTCGGGCAGCAAATTTTGTACCATCCGCCCGTGTCGATGACCAGGAGGCTGCCGTCGGCGTCTTCGAGAACATCGGTGGGATGAAAATCAGAATTGTCCGAGGCTACGAAGTCCGTGTCGTGCGTCTTAAAGGTCGAACCGGCCGGTTCAAGGACATGACGGGTCACCTTATGCAAGTTAAAGAGACAAACAAACAGGTTGTCCCGATAGCCGTCGCCGAATCCATCGGAACTGTAGCGCGTCAGACCGCAGGGCACGGCCGGTCCCAGGTGCGAAAGCACCGGCATCAGGTCGCCGGTTCTTTTGTGGCCGTCAATAACGCCATGTTTCTTGCCGTAAACGCCTCCGTAGATTGCGTGGATAAGTCCATCGCGCAGGCCGGCTTCGGGATGTTGCACAAACGTAGCCGTCAATATCCTCTCGCCTTCGGGCGTAAACGCGATATCGACGGGATTGTCCATACCGCCGGTCATCACCGTCTCGACAGCAGAAGTGCCAGGACGGCGCCGGAAGATGTGCGATGCGCGGGTAACAAGCGGCGGCAGTCCTTCGCGCTCGTGAGTTTGTTCGGCGAATGCTCCTTTGCACCAGTAAATCCATCCGTCCAGGCCGAGAAATGGGCCGTGCAGGTCGTTGGCGCAATTGGTCAGCGTCTTTCCCTGAAACCATTCCTCGCGCTGATCAGCGACGCCGTCTCCGTTCGTGTCAGTAAGCTTCCAGATGCTGGGCGGCGCAGTCACATAAAGCGATCCGTCAAACCAGAGCGTCCCCTCGGGAAACATCATGCGGTCGGCAAACACGACGCTTTTGTCGAAGCGGCCGTCGCCGTCGCTGTCCTCCAACCGGACGATACGGTGGGTCCTTTCTTCCAGCTGCTTTTGGGCTTTCACGCTGGATCCGGAAGAGTCAGCCACGTAGAGCCGGCCCAGTTCGTCAAAGTCGGCGGCGATCGGGCGATCGACCAGCGGCGGTCCGGCCACCAGTTCGATTTCGAATCCATCGGGAACCTTCGGCAGACGATCCGGAGACTGGCCCGTCAGTCGAGGGCCGGCAAAGTACCACACGGCCAGTGCCGCCACACAGACAAGTACCAGCATGCCCGCCAGCTTGGAAAGTTTCATGTGCGCGCCCTCTGATTGCCGCTCAATCTAGTGTAGTGTCCAACAAATAACTGGACTATCCAATCGGCTGCGGCTATCCTGAAGTTGTGTCGAGAACAGCGGCGCTTTCTTTTCAAGAGTCCGACGAGCAGCAGCTTCGTCAATGGGTATCTGCTTTCGGAACGCCGCAGCAGGTGGCCCTGCGATGCCGCATCGTCCT